>NZ_BJMS01000233.1 GCF_006539285.1 Sporolactobacillus inulinus | reverse complement strand
CATGGTAATAGCCTTTAAAAAAACATAATCCATTGGGATCATTCATCCATCCTTTTGGGGGCATGATATGATAGTTTTGCCTATATCGGTCATTCGTTATCTGATTCATTCATGACAAACTCCTTTCGAACGGTTAAGGCTTTGTTTTCGACTGATTCTTGCCTCTTGTATCCAGGATAACAAGGAGTTTCCCGCTTCGCCACACTTCATCTGGGCAATCTTAATAATCTTCCCAGCGAAAGGCATAGTCGCAATAAGAAAAACCGGGAATATAGGTTCCTAAACAGCTAAACGCATTATGTAGACGGTATCAATTATTGTCAAGCTATTCTTTAAAAAATTAAAGGAAAGACTCAGGGATGGCTCAAGTACGGATTCCTCTAAAAGAACAGCTTGAATCAATGGGGGAAAGCCACCGTTCTTTGAAAAGTAGCTGGTTGTACATCAAAAGGTACAAAGCAACGAATGTGACGGGGATTGATCGGCTTATTCCCCAGAAATCACGCACTCGGAA
>NZ_BJMS01000232.1 GCF_006539285.1 Sporolactobacillus inulinus | reverse complement strand
AAAGCAGACTTGGATACATCCTCAGATTCCTGAAACAGCTTTTTTACACCGGGCATGTAGCGGGCTTCTTTCGCCTGTTTGACGCCGTCGCCGATGAGAATCACGGCGCCCGCTTCACGCTTGAGCGGCGCAAATTTGAGCACGACGCGCAACCACTGTTGCCGCAGTTCGCCCAAAGACCATGCGGAAGAACGAAAGAAATGAATCATGGACTCATAACCCTTCGGGTTTAGGGACAAGTCACGAATCACCGAAGTGATTCCGAGACAGTCTGAACGTATCATCAGACCGATGATAAGAACAACAAACCATTTGAATGCAGCGAATCTATGGAAACAAGAACGGAACAGCAGAAGTAAAGAATCAATAAATTTCAACATGGCACTAGTCAATCGCGAAGGAACAAGATAGAATAAGAAGCACGATAACCCTTGGCGATTTTTCCTCTCTTTCTTAGCAGATAAGAGGATACCATAAAATCCCATTTAAGGGTTATCCTTTTGTATTATTTACACAG
>NZ_BJMS01000231.1 GCF_006539285.1 Sporolactobacillus inulinus | reverse complement strand
ACTGAAAAAATGGCGTAATGCCACTGATTTCAATCCGTGGATGTAAGCCATAATGTTTTTATTAATATTTATTTTTTCTTATATTGATCGTCTATATATTGCTCTACTACCTCTTTAGACATAGTTCCTAACGTAGACATATAATAACTTCTCGTCCATAAATGTCCACTCCAAAATTTTTGTGCCTTGATTTCTGGGTGCTTTTCAAAAAACATTCGTGCCGAAGCTCCTTTAATTGCTTTGACAGCACCCGTAGCTGATAACTTCGGTTTGAAACTAATTAAAAGATGCACATGATCGGGCATGACTTCCATTTTTTCAATCGTTATTTCGTTTAACTTTGCGATTCGAATCAATATTTCTTTCATCTCTTGAACTAATGTACCTGTTGTAAATAACTTGTGACGATATTTTGTTGTCCAAATCAAATGAAAGTGAAAATTATAAACATAAGTTTGTGTGTAAATTGCTCCAACGATTTTTTCTTTTTTATTACTCATGCATGTACCCCTAACTGATTGCTATA
>NZ_BJMS01000230.1 GCF_006539285.1 Sporolactobacillus inulinus | reverse complement strand
AGTAAATAGACGGAGAGATTTTGCTTTGGATAATCGGAAAATTTCCCCTTATGTACCCCGAAATAAGATCCACTCTGCATTTAACCGAAAAATCTCCACTTATTTTATTTTCACTAGTCAATTTAGATGCTCGGGAGCCTGCGGAACGGCTCTGTTGATGCGTGCCAGCGGGACCCCACAGGAAAAATGTGTGTCCGAGGAGGCTTCCGGATCGCCCGCGGCAAGCGAGCAGCTGAAGTGTCGTTCAAGCATATTGGTGATGAATGAAACGCGTTCAGAGTGACGGTAAAGGACTAGGCGTAGCCTCCGGGGCGTAAAAACGAATCGACCGACGCATGATCATGCAAGCTGAGGTTTTCTTTACATGAAATTAAAAACAGCATCACACACCGCTAACATTTATGGGTTATGCTTTAAGTATTCAATGAGCAATCAAGGAGGAAATGATACATGGAAATGAACCAAACACATGCGGCAGAACAAAATGCTGTGTCGGTGAAGCTTAATCGTAAATTACTGTTGACTCATCTTGTATTGGTTGTTTCTGTT
>NZ_BJMS01000229.1 GCF_006539285.1 Sporolactobacillus inulinus | reverse complement strand
TTTCACGCATTTAGCGGTTTTCTTCGCGGCCTTTGCGGCAATGAGTAAGCGTGTCTTTCGATCAACAAGGGTTACCAGACATTCGGATCCAATTTTTCCAACGACCGTATCTGCTTCCCAGTGGCCAATGACGCGACGTTCATTAGCCTCAGGCGGTCGTTCATCAATGGAATGACTGTAGTTGATTTTGCCACGACGTTCTTCATAACCTTTGCCGTGGCGTGATTTTCCTCGGTGTCGCAGGCGACGAGCAATCCCACGTTGCCCAGGTTGATGATTAGGCTCATCCAGAAGATGCGCTTCAATCCCACGATAGATGGTCGTATAACTGATCTTCCAAGGAGAATGATCCTGTTTAAGCCGCTGATCGATCTGTTCGGGAGACCACTGGTGATCAAGAATAAGCCGCTGAATCAAGTCGTGAAGTTCCGGATTAGCCAGTAGAGGTTGGCGGCAACATCCTTCGCGTCGTGCATGGTACTTTTCCTCGGCCTGTACGGACGAGTAAGTACCATCACCCTGTTGATTTCGTTTCAATTCACGACTGATT
>NZ_BJMS01000228.1 GCF_006539285.1 Sporolactobacillus inulinus | reverse complement strand
TAAAGAAATAATAGCCCTTCCCTTGAAAGACATGTAACAGGCTTTCAGGAATAGATTCTTAAAAATAGTGCCATTTACGGAGTTGTGTGATTTAGAATTTTTTTCCGCCTTAGTATGGATGTCCTAACATCATCTGAAATATCTCTGAAATCATTATCTTTAGTCCTTGCTAGATAAGGAAAAATAGCTTTACATATTTATTTATCCTTGAATTGTCAAACTAAGTGCAACGCCTGATTATAAAAGACCTCAAAAGGAGTCTTCCAGCCCAAACATTTGCGAGGTCGGTGATTTAATTCGTTCACGGCATGTGCGATGGATGCATCACTGTCCTGGTGAAAGTCATGTCCTTTAGGGAAATACTCTCTTAGTAGTCCATTAGTGTTTTCGTTACTTCCTCGCTGCCAAGGGGCGTGTGGATTGGGAAAATAAAAAGTCATGCCGCATGCCTTAGCGACTTGGTCATACCAAGCAAATTCTTTGCCACGATCGGGAGTTACGGTCAGCCGCTGATGTCGAGGCAATTGGGAGAACAGTTCAATTAATTTCTC
>NZ_BJMS01000227.1 GCF_006539285.1 Sporolactobacillus inulinus | reverse complement strand
TGAAAAGTAAATACATTTTGTTGTTTGTTAACAAATTTTTCATAAGTTTTAAATTGTTTATAATTGTTACAATTTTCAGCGTAGTAATTTATAACTATTGTTTATGGCCTGTTAAGTAAACGCTATTGGTTTGAAGTGAAGCTTACTTCAACATCATGTTTTGCAGGATTTTCATCTTTCAATCAACCTGAATGAAGGATGGCGATCTAATGAGGTTCTGTACCGATGCCGATCAATTCGTTCTGGATGGGTGTAGGTGCGGAGGGGATTACGCCATGGACGAAGGAGCTCATGTTCGCCATCCTTAATGCGCGATTATCAAAAAGTCTGCTGGTGACAACAAATGGATTAATCTCAGTACTGTCTCAATTATGGTTCTCAAATTATCAACCATTTTCTAGATAATATGTCCCGGGATAATCTTATGCGATTAGAAGGCAATTGCAGTCCTCAACTAGCAAGCCTTATCGAGAATGATTCATAAGAGAGAAGCAGCGACCAGTGCTCATATACATTTATCTACTTACAAGAAAAACCAGGCAAAATACGCCCGGTCCTTACTTCCACAGGATGTGATGACTTCCGCG
>NZ_BJMS01000226.1 GCF_006539285.1 Sporolactobacillus inulinus | reverse complement strand
CCTAGGTTATTCACGAGACTTCTCCAAAACGCTCAAAAGGTTGGTTTAATCACCTTTTTTGATCAAGTCTCATGCATGAAAAAAGTGCACGCAAAAAGGATCCAAATCTGGTAAAATTAAGTCACCACAACACCAGAAAGGATCCTTTATGATGACTACTTTATCGCAAATCACATTAGATTTCAATCGAAAAATAAAACTATCAAACAACGGCGGCGAACTTTCCTCTGACGGCGGTCAGTTGATTTTTAAAGAATTTGACGAAAAAATCGGTTTTTCAAAAACGCTAGCCCGCCATTTAGTGCTGAACGATTCGCGCAAGGATCCGGACTATTCCAATGAACAACTCTTACGTCAAAAGATTTATCAGCTTTTAGCCGGTTATTCTAAAGATGACGCAGCAGATTCATTGATTCATGATCCCGTGTTTACTCAGGTCGTTGAATCGCCAACACTGGCGTCACAACCGACGTTATCCCGGTTTTATTATCGTTTCGACCAGAACACTCTTGATCAACTCGCGGTGGCCAATCAGAAATTACTGGACAAAGTTCATCGATATCGCAAGAGCCGGACACTGATTATTGACCTGGATTCCACTCACGTCGATACGTA
>NZ_BJMS01000225.1 GCF_006539285.1 Sporolactobacillus inulinus | reverse complement strand
AAGAAAAACCAAGCTGTGCTTGGTCCTAAAACCAATCTTATTTTTGTGTACGCTCCGATTACTCGCTTGCCGCAGGCGCCCGAGCGCTTTCGTACTTCCGCAGAATGCGGCGATTTTCCGCGTTGCGCGCAATGGCTTGCACGCCGTTACCGTTCAAAATGCGCTCAGAACGCACAAAAAAAGCATCCGAGTCCCTTTTGAACCTGGATGCTGCATTTCTATATATTTATATTGATTCCGGTAGTACTCAGCCTCTGCGTGCGCCACGTCCTCCGCGTTTGGATTCAGTCTGACGCTTAATTGTCGAAAGACGATCCTCACTGTCTTTTAAATATTGAGAAATTTTGTCCTCAAAACTTAGCGTGTGCGCATGTGAATTAAATCGTTTGCCGCCACCATGTCCGCCGCCGTGTCTTGGTCCGCGAGACGACGACGCGACCTTGGGTTTGTCGACAGCTTTCCGAATGGACAGACCGATCTTTCCGTCGGGCGCAACCTGCAACACCTTAACCGTTACCTCATCACCGACCGACAGAACATCATGAATGTCTTTTACATAACGATCCGCAACTTCACTGATATGAACCAGCCCTGTTTTCCCACCGGGTAAATCAACGAAGGCTCCGAAGTTAGTAATTCCTGATACTTTACCCTTCAGCTTACTGCCTGCTTCAATTGACATAAAGAAAAGCTTCCTCCTAAAATGGTATCAATAATTA
>NZ_BJMS01000224.1 GCF_006539285.1 Sporolactobacillus inulinus | reverse complement strand
ACGTGATCCAGCGGATCGGGTTCTTCCGATTTGCGGTAACGGTTCAGTTTGGGCATCGACCGGCTCCAAAAATGATAGGCAAAGGCACCGAGTGACTGTTTCAGCGCGCGAAAAGTGGTTTCCGTTGTGAAACGCCGCGCATAAAGCCGAATGATGGCTTCTGGTTCCAGCGATCGATCCGTACTGACCAGAATGGATCGTCGTTCGCCCATCACCACAAGAACAAAGCGCAATTCCTGATAGAGTCCCTGCCCCCAAAGGAGATCGCGGCACAGATAGGCGACGTTTTCTTCCTTACCGTAAAGCGACAGACGGGTGGTTTGGAACAACTTGTCCTGTGCGTCAAACAGCGCGTTTACCTTCACTTTGGTTCCTTTCTTTCGCGGGCGTCCTCGCCCGCCAGTTTGAATGGGATGTTCATAAGCCACGCAGGAGGTTTTGGCTTTCGTGACCAGTTCTAATCGAGTGGCCCCTTCCTGATTCCGCTGATTCAAGCGACGGAGGGCCGGAACGGACAAGAAATAGCGATCAAGCAGAAACAACGCGCGCCCCAGCACCCGAGTGGCTGAAAACCCTTGATCAATCATCTGCACCACATGGGAGTCCTGTTCTTCATCGTTCGTTTCCCACTGGCGAAGTGTTTGCACGCCATCATGAAGACGAAGAGAAAGCGGCAGGCAGAATGTTTTTCCAACGTTTCCGATGAGAATGCCCACGGAGCCCCAGAGATGTCCGAAAATG
>NZ_BJMS01000223.1 GCF_006539285.1 Sporolactobacillus inulinus | reverse complement strand
AACTTTTCACTCTCCAGCATGGTCAGAATACTTCCTTTTAAATCATTTAGTCGTTTTCTTGGGTGTGAAAAGAAACGGACAGAACATTATATGTAACGTCTCGAATTAATGTCGCCTTTTTTAGGCAGTCGGCGAACAAGAACTGTTTTCAGCAAAACACTCTGTGTGCATTATAGCATAAACAAGCGTTTGATGTCTGTGTCGGGCTTTCAGAATAACAGGAGGGTCATGCGATTTGTGAACATTCGGCTTCTACAGCGATGATCAATTTTTGAAGATCAAACGGTTTCTTAAAATGAGCGACAGCACCGTTTTTCAAAGCCTGACGGACCAGTTCGTTTTCTTCATAAGCGGTCATAATCATCACTTTCACATCCGATTTGGCGTTTTTCATGGCATCCATAAGTTCCAATCCGTTCATCTTCGGCATATTTATATCCAGCAAAACCAGCTGTGGGTGTTTTTCCCTAAGGAGCTTTAACGCCTTGTTACCACTCTCAGCAGTCAGCACTTGATAGCCTTGCTTTTCAAAAACTTCGTGAAGCAGCATCCGGATACCCGGTTGATCATCCACAACCATAATGTTTGTTTTCTTAGTGGATTGCATGTTCTTCAAAATTATTTTACCCCTTTTCCGATCTATTCTTCCGTTTGCATTCATTCTTTCTCTATAGATAATCATTCTTTATCTACTTGACGATTCCTGCTTGTTTTTCAAAATCAAAAAGAATGTAGCTCGCATCGAAACGAAGTCTGCTAAGAAAAACCAGGCTACGCCCGGTCCTTACT
>NZ_BJMS01000222.1 GCF_006539285.1 Sporolactobacillus inulinus | reverse complement strand
CGATCATTTGTTCTCATTTGTTCTCTTCTCGATTCGCTTCACACATTCCTCTCGAATGACCGAAACATACCTCGCAAGGAGGCTTCCTATGTCTATAGACCACGATCGACGCTTTAAAGTCCTGCTTCACGAGTTTTTTGATGAATTTCTCGAAGCATTCTTCCCGAAAATTTACCAGGCACTCGATCTTTCCGAGAAAAAATTCCTTTCCGAGGAACTGTTTGCGGATATGGTCGAAGGCGACAAAAAACGGGCAGATGTTATCGCAGAAACGAAGCTGAAATCAAAAAAGGATGTCATCCTGATTGTCCATCTTGAAGCACAGAATTATTACCAAGATGATTTTTCCGAACGGATGTATATCTATTACAGCATGATCTATCTGAAATTTCGAAAACCTGTTTTACCAATCGCCATTTTTAGTTATGATGGAGTTAGAGATGAACCGGACGAATTTGTGATAAAAGTGCCGCATCTAATGGTTGTTAGCACGTTCCATTTTTTAAAACTCGAACTTTCTAGAATGAGCTGGCGAAAATTTATGAACAGCAATAATCCTGCCGCCGCCGCGCTGATGAGCAAGATGAACTACTCGAAAAGGGAACGTGTACAGGTACGACTTGCTTTTATCAGGCAAATGATCACAATGCATCTTGGAGAAGCGCGTGAAAGCATGATCAATGGATTTTTCGAGACCTATCTTCAATTAGAAAAGGAAGAGGTGGATCAATTGATGGATCAAGCAAAAAAGCTTCCGGAAGAAATTCGCGAAGAAGTGCTCAAGTGGCCCAATTCCTTTTATGA
>NZ_BJMS01000221.1 GCF_006539285.1 Sporolactobacillus inulinus | reverse complement strand
GAATGTCTATATATTTGGTAGATTTTACATTGTGAAGGAGGGACATGTGCCGATGTCTGGGTACCCAGAGATATGTGCATCCCAGGAAATTAGTGGTATTTACTCAGAAAAAATCGAAGAAAAAAGGCAAAAATTATTAGATACCGCAAAAGAATATGGAACGTTCTCCAAACAGACATTGAAAGTCAGTCAGGAACTTGACCAACTGATTATTGAGATCCAAGAGAAATATTCACCATTGCGTGAACGTGGTGCCGCATTTTAATCAGATTAGTCAAGAATTTCCCAAATGAATGAAATCTTTCCGGTGTACAGCCGGTTTTATTTTTTCAATATATGTAAGCGCTCTCTTATATGCTGACAAAAATCGCCTGCACAACGTTAATACAGGCGATAATTCTCTTTATGTACCCAAAACCATTCGCGTAATGCCCGTGCCGCTTTGTCCCCTATTTTAAAGAACCCAGTTCAATAAATGATAGATTAATGCAGCAATCAGTGCGGTAAACGGCAGTGTAATGACCCAGGTAACGACAATGTTCAGAGCCATCTTCCAATTCACACCACGCACGCGTTCAGCAGAACCAACGCCTAAAATTGACGAAGTAATGACATGGGTTGTACTGACTGGAAAATGAATCATCGTAAATCCGAAGATGATGGTTGCAGATGTTAAATCAGCGGCTGCACCGTTAATCGGTTGAATTTTCATAATCTTGCTTCCTACCGTATGAACAATGCGCCATCCGCCCACCGATGTCCCCATCGCCATCGCCAGACCTGCTGCAATACGTACCCAAAGTGGAATTTCTACCTCAGTCAAATAATTGGATGCAACC
>NZ_BJMS01000220.1 GCF_006539285.1 Sporolactobacillus inulinus | reverse complement strand
GTTTTTGTCAAGATAAAATTGAGCCACAGTGATCACATTAAAAGTGAGCCACTTTATCATATTGGACTCCCATTAATGGGATAATATGGATTTTAGGAGTGTCTTGTCCCGTAGGGGCAAGACACTCCTAAAAACTCGCAGTCATACTGCCCCTTTTTCATTTTCTTTTCTTCGATTCATGCTTTGTCTGAATCGATAGGACTCGCCATTAAGCAAATGAATATGGCAGCGATGGGTCAGACGATCAAGCAATGCAGCGGTCATCTTTTCATCTCCGAATAGGGTCGTCCATTCTGTAAATTCAAGATTTGTCGTAAGCATGATACTCGCACGCTCATAGCGACTCGAGAAAAACTGGAATAAAAGTTCCGCCCCCGTTTTGGAGAATGGCACATAGCCGAGTTCATCGATAATGACCATATCAAATTTGAGCCATCTCTTTTCAAATGCATTCAGTTTCTGCTCTTCGTAAGCCATGACCAGTTCCTCTACGAGATCTGTAGCCGTGATGAATTTGACTTGATAACCATTTTGGATCAGTTCAATACCCAGTCCCGTTGCCAGATGGGTTTTCCCTGTGCCGCTGTTACCGAGAAAGATCACGTTTTCTTTTTTTCGGACAAACTCACCTTTAGCCAAGGTGAGAAACTGATTGCGGTTAAGACTTGGCATGAGACTGAAATCATAGGTGTCCAGCGTTTTATGCACAGGGAATTTGGCTTGCTTTAAGCGTCTCTGTTTTTGGTTTTCCTCACGGGTTTGAGCTTCAGCCTCAAGTAAAGCGAGTAAATACTCTTCATAACGGGAATTGTGTGTTTCGGCTTCCCGTGCCATAGAACGATACTGTTTGGCAATGGTGGGTACTCTTAATTGTTTGGTTACATGATCGAGCAACAGCTCTGTTGTCATGTCCTCACCTCCTCTAGGAGTTGTCCATATTGACGGATT
>NZ_BJMS01000219.1 GCF_006539285.1 Sporolactobacillus inulinus | reverse complement strand
CGCAGGCGCCCGAGCATCTGCGCGTTTGATGCACTGTCTTTTGCGTGACCAAAAACACATCCTTTTTCACCTGTAAAAAAACAGCTGACTGCTGTCGCGATGCATCAAAGCGTACCCTAATCATGGTCACCGTACCAACAACTTGTGACTGAGAAGAGGGCAAAAAGTTATGGAAAAACTGAAACTTGCGAAGGCTACACATAACAAACGTTTGCTCGTGAAATTATTCAGTATCGCTTTCTTTGTTAGTTTTCTCGTCGTTCTTTTTTCAAGCTTCGCCTATCCATTTGATTATCTTCAAAAGTACGGCTATATTGGCCCCATATTGTCACTGAGCCTTTTCGCAATGATTGTGCTTCTGTTTTATCTCGCATTCTACCGCTTGCTTTCGCGCTTTAATGACCGGCATATTCGTATGATCAGTACGCTGATTGGCGTCATCATGCTTGGCTTTGTTACATTTCTGATCATTGGCTTTCATGCGGTTCTCCCACCGCTCATTGACGGGGGGGCACACCTATGCCGAATCGCTGTATTTGCTTGCGCATGGGCATGCGTCCGATACCCTCTACTTTAAGGTCTATCCAAACAACATTCCCATAGCGCTACTGCGTTTTCTTCTGTATAAGTTTGCCGGTCTGTTTCACATCTCAAGTTATATGGGGATTGACCGCTCATTCTGCGCCATCATGCTTGGCATCGGTATTTTTGCAGGATGGCGGCTTGTTCGGGATTGGATTGACGAACGGGCGGCCTGTTTGTATCTGTTGATCAATCTGACTTGTCTGCCGCTATTTTTTTATACGCTATACTTCTATACAGATACTGCAATTATCGCATTCCCTGTTCTGATGCTCTATTTCTGGCATCGTTACGCGCAGTCAAGAAAACTTCGCTTTATAATGATCCTCGGCGTGTTTCTCGGTATTGGCCAGCTGATCCGTCCGAATCTGATTCTGTTTCTACCGGCACTTGCCATTT
>NZ_BJMS01000218.1 GCF_006539285.1 Sporolactobacillus inulinus | reverse complement strand
CCATCAAATACTTCTTTAGCTCCAGTAACATTTGTTTTTTTCTTACGATAGGCTAATGAAGAATCGGATATTCCCTTATCGTACACATATTTTTCATAAAAAGAGCTTAAAATAACTGCATAATATTTTAATAAAAAAGCATCATGATGTGATGCTAAGGATATTTTTCTTACTTTAGGGTAGACCCTTTCTTCTAAGGGCTTGTTTCTATTAAATTTCCTAAACCTTATATCGAAACTTATAAAGGGTAAATGGCGATATTTTTTGACTAAATCAGGATTTGAAAACAGTTTAAGCTGATCTTTTTTGCCCTTATTACTTAAGGGAAGGTCAAAATGCCGGTACGACTTGCATTCGTAATGTAAGCATATTTTTTGTGCTTCCTGTAACACAGCTTGATAATCATGCATTAATAACCCTCCGTAAATGCGGCAGACCCACATCACTTATCGGCCGGAAAACCGATTCGAATGCAGGTCTGCAGGTTTTCGAATGTATTCAATTCCAGAGAACACACTCTTTCATGACTACTTTTCTAAAAGGAAAAGTACCTTTCCGGGATGTTATCATAATGAAACTGAAAGGTGCGATTTAATGATTGCCTCAATCAGCAAGATATTACAAGTGATACTACAATTACAATGTACAGGCGTGATCGATGTCATGACTGCGTATGCAATTACACTTGCAATGATTCTTATAATGGTGTATAAACACCTGTCAAGCAACTAGGATGTCTGGTCATCTTCACTTGGTAGTTTGATTATACCATAATAAATTATTGGTAATGTTTAAATATTTGATATAATTGATTATTTTAATTGAAAGGCTTTAGCCAATTAAGGTTCAATTGCTATATTTCTTGTAGAACTAAATCTAATAAAAAATCTCCAAAGTCATTAGCGATTATCTCATATCTTTGTTTTGCCAACTCATTACCGGGCACAAAGGATACTACTTTTGGTTCTTTATTTACATCGAGTTGATTAAAATCTCACTAGCGTTGCAGTAATTAAAGCTGG
>NZ_BJMS01000217.1 GCF_006539285.1 Sporolactobacillus inulinus | reverse complement strand
TGGGAAACAGGAATCCTCAGACTATAACGCACATTACGGCACCATCGGCTTCCATCCATTGGTGGCGTTTGACGGGGCGACGGGAGATTTTTTGAAGGCGAAACTGCGTCCCGGAAATCGCTATACTTCTCATGGGGTCGCGGACTTTGTTCGACCGATTCTGGAACACTACAACGAGCACTTTCCGGAAACCACGCCGTTCCTTCGGGGCGATAGCGGTTTTGCCACGCCTGAGCTCTACGAGCTGTGCGAAAAAGAATCCGTCTACTACGCGATTCGCCTGAAGTCGAATGCCATACTCCAGCGGATGGCTGAGGAGCTTCATCCCAACGATGCGTCGACCGGGGAGACCCAGTGTTACTATGAAGAAATTGCGTACCAGGCGAAGTCTTGGGACAAGCCCAGAAAAGTGATCGTTCAATCGGTTCGCCCGGCTAACGAACTCTTCTTCACGCATACCTTTATCGTGACCAATCTGGTTGAATGTTTCTCCCCGAAACAAGTCGTTCTGACTTATCAGAAACGAGGGACCATGGAAAACTACATCAAGGAAGCCAAATCCGGATTCAGTCTAGATCAACTGTCCAGTCACAAATTTGAAATTAACGAAAGCCGACTGATGCTCAGCCTGATCGCCTACAATTTAACGAACTGGATGCGTACACTGACGTTTCCAGAGGGGCAGAAGAACATGCAAATCGAAACCATTCGAACCCGTATCGTGAAAGTGGCCAGTAAGTTAGTGAGGTCGGGGCGTTCCCTTTATTTCAAGCTGTCCTCCAGCTTTGTCTATCAGGACTTCCTCTGGAAAGTACTCGGACGGATTCAAGAACTTAAAATCGAATAGTGAAAGAGCACTGAGTTTGGCATCATCAAAGCGTTTTCATCAGATCAACGGGGAAAGTCCGTCTCAAAACGGCCCATTCTTGCGTGAAAGTTCAGAAATTAATCTTTCAAGTACGTTTTACGCGAAAAAGCAGACAAAATTAGGTAACCTCGTCCCGATAAACAAAAATCTCAGGAAACGATGAATGGTGAATAATTCAGG
>NZ_BJMS01000216.1 GCF_006539285.1 Sporolactobacillus inulinus | reverse complement strand
TGTTTTTGATAATCTAGAATTGAGCCATTGATAAGCAATTCGCTCACATAAAAATGAGCCACATGATTTCCAATTCTTAGCCCATCTTCCTTATGATAGAAAAGTAACCAGCAATTCTACATAAGGGAGAGGGAAAAAAAGGATGATCGATATGGCTCACTATCATCGTATCAAATTTCTAAAGGAGGTTGAAGGTCTTTCACAACGTCAGATTGCGAGAAAATTAGGAATTTCAAGGAATACAGTGAGTAAGTATATGAAACAGGAAGAAGCCCCAACCCTTCCCGTTCGGCAACGCTCATACGGGAAGAAAGAATACTCGGAGGAAACTCAACGCATTCTTCCAATCATAGACCAGTGGCTTCTTGAGGACCAGAAACATTGGGTGAAACAAAAACATACGGCAGCGAGAATCTATCAACGGTTAGTCAAGGAATATCAGTTTAAGGGGTCGTCCTCTAACATTCGTAAGCTTGTTGCCAAGCGAAGACAGAAACAGCAGGAAGTATTCATTCCCCTTGAATTCCGATACGGCCTTCAATTTCAATTTGACTGGGGCGAGGCCGATGTTATTCTTCAGGGAAAAACGCAGCGAATCTTTCTTTTTTGTCTGCAGCTTTCATCTAGCCGTTTTCGATTTGTTCGAGCTTACACTCATCAAAAACAGGAGGCTTTTCTGGACGGCTTTGTACACGCTTTTGAATTTCTGGGTGGTGTGCCTGTCGAAGGCCTTTTTGATAATCTAAAGACAGCCGTGGTCAAAGTTTTGAAAGGCAGAGATCGCTTAGAACAAGAAGCCTTTATCGCGCTCCAGGCGCATTATGGGTTCAAGGCCACCTTTGCCAATCCCCGAAGGGGAAATGAAAAGGGAAGGGTTGAAGGGACGGTTGGCTATGTCCGACGCAACGCGTTGGTCCCTTATCCAGACGTTCAATCCATGGATGAACTCAATCATTATCTTATGGATTGGTGCCTTAAAGAGGCGGCCCGCATTCACGTTCCGCGTACCGATGAAACGGTCGCACAGGTTTGGGCCAAAGAAAAACTTACCCTTCATTCCCTT
>NZ_BJMS01000215.1 GCF_006539285.1 Sporolactobacillus inulinus | reverse complement strand
TATTAATAACCTATTTGCCCAATGAAAAATTAGAGATAATTGAATCTAAAATCATTGAGGTGGGAGATAATAATGGTTCAAAAATTAATGAACTTCTAAATGAAATTAGGATTTCTTCACGTGAATCTTCAAATCCAAATCGGTTTGAAGAATCGTTAGCCCGTGCATTTAAAGTATTAGGATTTAAATCTGAATGGCTCGGTGGGGCTGGGAAAACAGATATACTAATTCAAGCGCCAACCTCTCCGAAGTTTGCATATACAGTAGCGATTGATGCGAAAACAACTTATAGTGGAGGCGTAACAGAAGGTCAAATTAATTTTGACACCATAGTTGAACATAGAAAGAAACATAAGGCAGATTTTTCACTAGTTGTAGGTCGTGAATTTCAAGGTGAGCGATTAATTGAGAGGGCAATAAAACATAATGTAGCTTTACTAGATGTAGAAAAACTAGAATACTTAATTAAAATGCATCTCGAAGTACCCTTAAAGTCAGATTCTTACAGGAAAGTATTTTCTCAAAAAGGAATTATTGATGTACATGTAATTGATGAAGATAGAAGTAAGATAGTTAGAGATGGAAATTTACTGAAGGGAATCATGCAATGCTTATTTGAAGAAAGTAGTGACCCTCTAACTGAAGGGATTATGCGACCAAGAGAAATATATTTACTACTGAAAAATCAAATTAATATTAACCCTACGCCAAATATAGAGGAAATAAAGCAAATACTTGAGTTTCTTTCCTCTCCCCTAATTGGTTGTATTGGGGCAACTAAAGAAGGGTATTACGCTTTAGGATCTTTAATGGATGCGGCACAAAAATTTGATTTTTATCTAAAGGCATGTACTGAATATTAAAATTTATATTATATATAGAAAACCTCATTTAGATCTATCGTGGTGAACCGTATCATAAGTAAGTAAAGATTTGAAAATCGGGTAAAAGTTATGATAAGTATGGAAAAATCTTTTTCATTAGACCATTGCTCTTATGATCTGTTACATGAAAAGAAAAAAAAACACGAAATTTTTATATGTGTCAAGCTTTTCTCAGCACTCTTTATTGAGAAAGAGCTTCTTAATTCTAAATTTGTA
>NZ_BJMS01000214.1 GCF_006539285.1 Sporolactobacillus inulinus | reverse complement strand
TTGCGGAGGATTAGCTCAGCTGGGAGAGCATCTGCCTTACAAGCAGAGGGTCATAGGTTCGAGCCCTATATCCTCCATTTTTATGCCGGTCTAGCTCAATTGGTAGAGCAACTGAATCGTAATCAGTAGGTTGGGGGTTCAAGTCCTCTGACCGGCACTGTGAATGAGCCACTAGCTCAGGGGTAGAGCATCTGACTTTTAATCAGAGGGTCGAAGGTTCAAATCCTTCGTGGCTCACCATCTGTTTATTATTATGCGGAAGTAGTTCAGTGATAGAACATCACCTTGCCATGGTGGGGGTCGCGGGTTTGAATCCCGTCTTCCGCTCCATTTTATCTATGCCGGGATGGCGAAATTGGCAGACGCACAGGACTTAAAATCCTGCGGTAGGTGACTACCGTGCCGGTTCGAGTCCGGCTCTCGGCACCATTTCAGTTATTTGCGCCCTTAGCTCAATTGGATAGAGCGTCTGACTACGGATCAGAAGGTTAGGGATTCGACTTCTCTAGGGCGCATTGATTTATCGGGAAGTGGCTCAGCTTGGTAGAGCACCACGTTCGGGACGTGGGGGTCGCAGGTTCAAATCCTGTCTTCCCGATTTTTTGCAAAAATAATGGACTGGTTATTCTCATTATTTTTGTAGGTCGGCAACGACTCATTTTATTGTATATCTTACATAAATGGGGCCTTAGCTCAGCTGGGAGAGCGCCTGCTTTGCACGCAGGAGGTCAGGGGTTCGATCCCCCTAGGCTCCACTTAAATTAATGGTTAGCCAAGCTGAAGCAGCGTTCCTGTTTTTTTACTGAGGAACGCTGCTCTTTTACAGGTAAAGAAAGCATATGATTTTTCCCCATCTTCAGAGCAACAGACCTGTGTCTTGACCGAGAATCAAAGCGGAGATGCTCTGGCGCCTGCGGGATCACGCTTTGTTGATGCGTGCCAGCAAGACCCCGCAGATTCCTGCCTGTCTGAGAAGGCTCGCGGTGCCCCCGCGGCAAGCGAGCATCCGCAGCGTCACTCGTGCACAAGGTAATGAATCAAAGCCGTATACAGAGCAAAAGGAACTTTCCGCTAATTAAAAATGAACTTTCGCTAATTGTAAAAGGAACTTCT
>NZ_BJMS01000213.1 GCF_006539285.1 Sporolactobacillus inulinus | reverse complement strand
CTTGTACCGATAGACCAGCTCGTAATCTGCCCATCAAAGCAATCAATGATTGGTGAGAGATAGACTTTGCCTGCTTGAATCGAAAACTCCGTGATGTCTGTGAGCCACTTCTCGTTAGGACGATCTGCGGTGAAGTCACGTGCTAAGAGGTTGGGAACGGCCGGCGTGATCTCACCGGCGTAAGAGCTATACTTTCGACAGCGTTTAATCGTGACATACAGGCCTTCTTCTACCATTAGGCGTCGTACAACCTTCTCAGAGAGACGGATACCTTCATCGCGAAGTTCCCCTGTCATTCGTCGATAGCCATAGCTGGAATAGTTCTGCTTGAAGATAGCGTGAAGCCGAGGCCGCACCTGCGCATATTTGTCCTCTCGGGCCATTGCCGTGTGTTGGTAGAAGTAACTACTCTTGGATAGCTGGAGCGCAGCCAGGAGTGTCTTGAGTGGATACTTTAAACGTAGGGCATCAATCACTTGAACCTTCTCCAGGTTCGTGAGCTTGAGCTGATCGATGCCCAAATCTTTTTTTAAGAGATCATTCACCTGGAGAAGGATATCATTCTGGAGCTCTAGTTCTTGTGCCCTTTTTAGTAACTCCTCGTGGTTCAGCGAAGTTAGATTACGAGGAGCAACCCGACTCACAGCGTCACACGGCGCTTTCTGTTTTAGTTTAGCGACCTGCATAGCGGTGGTATTTGACTTTACCACACGTGGCTTTATTGGGTGTTTCACTCGATCCGGGGCAACGGTAATCTTGTGCTCAGTATACCGAGAATCTTCCCGTACCCAGATGTCTAGCAGAGTGCGGGAAGGGAAACCAAGGATGCGAACTGCACGAACAGAACTACGACCGTGTTCGAAGTAGTAATCGACGGCTTCCTTACGCTGAGAATCTGTGTACTTTCCACGACTCCGCTCATCAAAGGCATGAGCGTCTGATTCGTATTGCCTAACCCATAACTTAAGGGCGCTTCGTGAGGGATAGCCCAGTTCACGAAGGACTTGTGCCCATGCTCGATCGTATTGATGGAATAGCTGAACTGCTTTGAGTTTATCTACGTTAGAATACATGATTTATAGTATACCCGAAGTCCAGGATTTTGTCCGCACGTCC
>NZ_BJMS01000212.1 GCF_006539285.1 Sporolactobacillus inulinus | reverse complement strand
CTGAATATATAATTATAACGATTGTAATCTGAGAATTGGTTTTGATAAACACATCTTTGAAAGTGAGGTGCATGACGGTGAGCGATAAACAAGTAACTGTTGAACACGCGATTGAGTTATTGAAAAGCTCCGGAGTTCGGATTACTCCGCAGCGTCATGCGATTCTGGAGTATCTCGTTATTTCCGACACACACCCGACTGCGGATGAAATTTATAAAGCGCTTGAACATAAATTCCCAAATATGAGTGTTGCGACCGTATACAACAACCTGCGTGTATTTAAAAAAACCGGGTTAGTAAAAGAATTGACCTTTGGTGATGCATCGAGTCGTTTTGATTTTTCGAACCATCGCCATTATCATGTGATTTGCAGCAATTGCGGCAAAATTGTTGATTTCTTCTATCCCACATTAGACGAAGTTGAATCCTTAGCGGCGCAAGTGACCGGCTTTAAAGTCGATCATCATCGATTGGAAATTTACGGGGTCTGTCCGGAGTGCCAAGCCAAGCAAAAGGCAAAAGATCTTTCATCACCGGAGCATGAAGCTGCAACCTGAACTGGAAAAGTAGCCCATATATGAAGTCATGCCGCGCCTTGAGCGCGGCATTTTTATGTGCGCAAACCCTCTTCAATGGGTTCACCTATTTAGAGAGCACATGAGAAGACATGCGCTACTGATCGTTCATTATAGAATGAGTGAGCGTCCTTGTACTTGCCTTTTTGTCTTGTATCAAGAAGAACCATTGTTGCCACTTAGACGACAGGGATAGCGCAAGAGGATTTATGCTTTACCGAGAAACAGGCGAGGGAATAAGGATAGCGGCAACCCGATCTCAAGCGCGTCACTTCTTTTGCCTTGGCTTTTTTTTTGGCCGTTCACAAATTTGCTCTTGACGGTTTTGATAATCCGTGCTAAATTTATTGACGTTGTCTTTTACAACATCTTGTCTGAACATGTCGGATCTTGTTCTGGTGTTCCAATTGAGGATAAAAAAATTGTTGACACACGATCATCTGATATGGTAATATATTTCTTGTCATTTTAATAGACTCAATTATAGAGTCAGCAATGGAAGACGCTGATTCCCCGAAAAAAAGTTCTTGACAAAGTACTTTGAAAGGTGATATGATAATTGAGTTGCTGTTTGAAATG
>NZ_BJMS01000211.1 GCF_006539285.1 Sporolactobacillus inulinus | reverse complement strand
GATGAATTTATAAGCTTCATTATACACTCATGTAGTGATATTATGTAAGTAACAAATAGGAAGGGAGGAAAACGTAATGAAGGGGAAAATGTCAGACAATCAAAAACAAGCCATTAAACAACGCATGAAAGCCGTTAAAGAGCAATTTAAGTATAAATCAGGATTTAAAATACGTGTGTATCCTACTATGCAACAAGCGGACATTATGCGTTTTAACGCAAATACTTCCCGATATATTTATAATGCCCTTGTATTTCGTGAATGGAGTACGAAGAAACATGCTAAATGGTTTAACAATGATAAACGATTAGATACCAACATGCCAAGCCGTGCCGTTGCAGCTTATCAATCTGCGTGGAGCCTATGGCGAAAAGTCAATCATGCCGGTACGCCGAAACCTAAACGCAAAAGCGATTATCGTTTGACCTATCAAACAAAAAACAGTTATGTTGCGAAAGCACGTAAAGCAGGATATGACATTTTCAACGGAGCGAAAGTTCGCGTTGTTGATGAACGTCATATTCAGATTCCTAAAGTTGGCATTTTAAAAGCGTCTGCTAATAACATTAAGCATTTGCCACACGAAAAAGGAATCCGTATTGGTATCACAACAATAAAACAAGAACCGAATGGAAATTGGTTTGTGTCGTTTCAAGTGAAATCGGATCATCCATTTAAGGAAAAGTTAGTTAAAATGAACAAGACTGTTGGCATCGATCTAAACTTATCCAATTTTTTAACACAAAGTGATGGGAAAGTTGTTGAAAATCCGCATTTTTATAAACGGATTAAAGGACAACTAGCTAAAGTGCAACGAGTGGTGTCCAGACGAGCAACTCGTGCCAAAAAAGAAAAACGTGCTTTGCGTATTAGTAAAAACTATCAAAAAATTCGTCTGCGTTTATCTGAACTACAAAATAAAATTGCGCGTCAGCGTCTTGATTTTCTACACAATGTTTCAACAACACTCATCAAGAACCACGATGTGGTTGTTTCGGAAGAATTGCGTGGAAAAAACCTGTTGAAAAATCATGCGCTAGCTCTGTCGATCAGCGATGTTGGATGGAGAACGTTGATCAATCAATTAGAGTACAAAGCTATCCTGTATGGACGCACGTACATCAAAGTTGATCCTGCATATACGACCAAAACATGTCATGTCTGTAGTTCGATTAATCATGAGGTCAAGCTTGGTATGGAACAATGGATCTGTCCTACAT
>NZ_BJMS01000210.1 GCF_006539285.1 Sporolactobacillus inulinus | reverse complement strand
GTTTTTGTCAATATCATACCTATAGTGTTTATGGCAGAGGTACACTGCGGGTTGACATAATTAATTGCATAAGTTATCAGCTGTAGAAATAAAGTTTCTGTCAATAAAAGTTAAACAATTTTTCAACTGCCATAAATCAAGCCCACATCTTTGATTAGATGTGGGCTATTTGACATTTACATTAATTTCTTGGAGTTCTTTGTTATGCTTTTTTTTCAGTTTATTAAATTCCCTCTGAAAAAATCCAATTTGTTTTTTTATCTTTTTTTCAATATTTACATAGTATAAGGAGTCACATCCAGAAATGGGTATTGAAAAAACTTTTTGTGCATTCACAGCATAATTTAGCATGTTTTTCATCTTTCTAGGTTTTGAAGACAGATACATAATCGTTGCTTTCCTTCTGCCTTTTATACTTTGTCCTGCTTCTGAATCCTTTTTTGCACAATCGAGTCCTTCTTTTATTTTTTCAATATGCTTTGACTTAATTCTTCTAAGCAAGTATTTCTTACGTAATCTGGGATAATGATCACTTTCAACTATAGTTCTTTCTTCAAGATTTCTAGCTAATAATATTATTCCCTTTTTGCCGCGATAATGGAACTTATATAATGTTTTTGAACGAAGAAAAACTGTTTTACCATTAAATTCAAAACCTAAATAATCAAATGTAGTAGCTGTTGATGTATTGTTCTTATAAATTTTCCTTTCTCCTTTTACAAAATGAAGTAATTTCGTTTTTTTAGTCTCTATATCTAAAAATAACTCATTTTCACTTTTGGATATAATACGACTTTTAATCTCATTAACACAGGCGTAATCGCATTTGCTCTCAGGAAGTATAATTACAAAATCATCTGAGTATCTCCGATAAAATCCACCGTATGACTTTACTAAACGATCAACATATTCGTCAAAAAAAATCATATATACATTTGCTAAAACAGCACTTATTGCTGTACCTTGGGGTATTCCCTTGTTATTGGTACTAGATAAATGTAATTTTCCGGTTTTTATGTAATTGCCCAATTTTTTTCGATTATCCACGTATGTTTTTCCATGAAATGGCTTATAGAGAGCATCAATTTCCTTTTTGCTTATCGTACGGTATTTTGTAACAAATTTTAATATAGAATACCAATCATCCTGTAGTTTTAAATCTACGTCACCTAATAAAACCTGTTTTACAGTTTTAAGCAATAATTGATGATTTAGAGTATCAAAAAAAGAAGAAAAATCGCCTTTTATTATCCATGCATTTTTTTCTTTCCACAAAAAATCAAATAC
>NZ_BJMS01000209.1 GCF_006539285.1 Sporolactobacillus inulinus | reverse complement strand
CGAAAAGACACGAGTCCATCATACATGGTTGGAGATTAAGGACCGGGCGTATTTTGCCCGGTTTTTCTTATTTGCTGCACAAATTTGCTCAATTATTCCGATAATTATGAACAAATTGTGAAAAGAGCGTTTTTTCTGAAAATAAAAGCTGCTAAATAATTGAAAGTTATGACAATATTTGTATAATAATAGGTATAAGAACAGGGGCATTGATCCTCTGTTTTGAAAATTCTTCTCTCCTTTAGAAACCGCTAAATGCTTTTCCCCGGGGGCGGTGGATTCCACTCAAATGCTGTTGTGTCTGTGTTTATGAATACGATCAGAAAAGAGGTTATTGAATGAAAACAGAAAAAAACTACATTATTCGTCCTGAGACCATGGCATTGGTTCCTTGTGAATTACCGGATGGGAGCCGAGGCACCCTTGTGATCGAAGAATCAGCACAACGCTACATCAAGGCACTTCCCAAAACGATTGTCGCACAGTCTTGTGGCTATTATGGCTCTACCTATAGTGGTAGAAAAAAAGTAGCTATAGAAATGGGGTACAAAAGTATGCCTCCGATATGTGTCTGCGGCGAACTCGGTATTGTGTTCTTGTCTTCGATGACGGAACGTTCGGACACATGTGCTTGGCTGTCCTTCTCACATGTACGACAATGGTCAGACAATGAAAAGAAAGGGAGTGTGGCGGTGTTGCTGTCGCGCGGAAAGCACATTGAGCTGCCCATGAACGCGCGTCCGTTCGGAGGGCGAGTGATGCGCGCGATGCAATACGCGCATCAACTTCGCGAGCGAATGACATTATATAATGATGCAGAATCCTCAAAAACGAATGATGAGCCGAAACGGTTTGGTTTTAAAGAAAATGGAACCTTTTATATTGAAGACTCTGTTCAAGAAGATGAATAAGTTGTAACCATGAATCCTGGGATGGCGATGCGCCGAATCTCAGGATTTTTTGCAGACAAAGAGAGTATATGATTTTTGGTCACGCAAAAGACTGTGCATCAAACACGGAGATGCTCTGGCGCCTGCGGGATCGCGCCTTGTTGATGCGTGGCGAGACCACGCAGATTCCTGCCTGTCTGAGGAGGCTCACGGTGCGCCCGCGGCAAGCGAGCAATCGGAGCGGCGATTCAGCACCGAAAAGACATGAGCCCAGCACACACGGCTGGAGATTGAGGACCGGGCGTATTTTGCCCGGTTTTTCTAACAGGTAAAGAAAGTTTATGATTCTGCCCTTCAAACCAATAGACCGGTGTCTTGACCAAGAATCAAAGCGGAGGT
>NZ_BJMS01000208.1 GCF_006539285.1 Sporolactobacillus inulinus | reverse complement strand
CACGGGCGCATCGCGAGCCTCTTCAAAGGGATCTCGCTGGCATGCATCAACTAAACGCGATCCCGCTGACGCAGCGTACCTCCGCTTTGATTCTTAACCAAGACACGGGTCTATTTGCTTGAAGACGGGGCAAATCATAGCTTTTCTTTATCTGCAAAAAAGACGGCTCCCCTTAGGAGCCGCCTTAATTTCATTATTTTGTTAATTTTCCGAGTCAAGGGAGCTGTTATCGATTGATGAACCTTCTTTTGGATTGCTCTTCGTATTTGATTTAGACTTGCCTTGATCACTTTCCTGCTTTGGTGCTTCGCTGCTGCCTTCATCCTTCACTTCTGAAGCCGGATTGCTCTCATTTGCTGCTTTCGCACCGACTGTGACCGCTTTTACATCAGAAGCACTCTTATCCATGAAGTGCTCCGGATTTACCGGCACGTCATTTTTACGGATTTCGAAATGCAGATGCACACCCATCGCTTTATTCAGTGCTTCGTTGCCCGCTGTACCAATTTTTTCACCTTGGGCGACTTCCTGTCCTTTGGCCACATCAATTGATCCAAGACTTTGATACATCGTTTCTACACCGTTCTTGTGCTTCAAGGTCACTTTGTAGCCGAGCGTACTGTCCTTCGTTGCTTCCGTAACCGTTCCGGTCATTGCTGCTGTTACCGTAAACGCCTTTTCATCATCCGCGCCAATGTTGATGCCTGTATTTTGGACGTATGAATTGTTATAGTTTACGAGAGCGGCTTGCTGATCGGCTTCAGTTGCTTTTGGGTCATAGAATGGTTGAATCACTTCAGTAACGCCTTTCTTTGCCGGCCATTCAAAGACCTCATCACCAGCATTTTGCACATGCGGGGTCGCTTTGTCCTGATTAAATACTGTCTGATCCTGATCTTGATTTGCCTTATCAGCACCATGCATTTGAAAGAGCAGTACGCCGGTCAGTACGAGCGATGCAGCGCATAAATATAAAGCGGGATAGAACCAGCGCCGTTTTGCTAGTTTTCGCAGACCGGACAGTTCTTTTTCTTGTGTTTTCTTTTGATCCTTATTATCTGTCATCTTGTATCACCTCAGCAACATTCTGATCAGAATGCCGCTGATCTATACATGTGAATGCTAAAAAACTCACTTTTTTCAAGCATACTCTATGAGTTTAGCAGATACTCATCGAAAAACTGCGCTTGTGCACCTCGCGTTTCGACTTAAAATGACTATGGAAAACCAAGCGGTGTTTTGCTCAGCATATAAATTAGACCTGTTCCGCCCGGTCCTTAATTTCTAACCTTGTGTGATGGACTCGTG
>NZ_BJMS01000207.1 GCF_006539285.1 Sporolactobacillus inulinus | reverse complement strand
GATTTTTTATACTTTCCTACCAGTAAAAAATCGATTTAGAAGTCATGATTTTGTATTCCTCGACGAACAGCTATAAGGATGCAAAGTGTGAATATGCTATAATAAGAGGGCTTGTTTGACAAACGAAACGAATACCGATTTAAGGCTGGTGAACTTTTTGATTCAACTATTCATTGCGGTCATTCTCGGAGCCGTAGAAGGATTAACCGAATTTGCGCCTGTTTCCTCAACGGGGCATCTTATATTGGCTGCCGATCTGCTCAATTTTAAAGGCGAGACGGCCAAAACGTTTGAGGTCATCATTCAATTAGGCTCCATCATGGCTGTTGTAGTCCTCTATTGGAAACGATTGTGGAGTCTGTTCGGGCTTTATCGAAACGAGCCAAAAACCGGACCCGAAAATTTGAATTTAATCCACATCATCGTTGCCGGAATTCCTGCAGGTATCCTCGGCTTTCTTTTACGCGATTTTATTAAAAATGTGCTTTTTTCGCCGCAGAGCGTGCTCATCGCACTGGTTGTTGGCGGTATTCTAATGATTATTGCAGAAAAAATTGCTGCAAATCGTGGCGGCAGAGGAACAAAAGAGCTGTCTTACGCTCAAGCCTTTGTCATTGGTCTGTTCCAATGTCTGTCACTCTGGTCCGGATTTTCGCGTTCCGGTTCCACGATCGCCGGAGGGATCATTGCCGGGGTAGAACGAAAAACGGCAGCAGAATTCTCTTTCATTTTGGCTGTTCCGATGATGATCGGAGCAAGCGGATTAGACTTTTATAAGAGTCTTGATTTCCTGTCGGCAAGTGACATCCCGCTCTTTGTTGTCGGTTTTCTAACCGCATTTGTTGTCGCAATGCTCGCCATTCTCTTCTTTATGAAACTATTACGCCGCTACACGCTTGTACCGTTTGCGGTCTATCGTTTTATTCTTGCTGCTGTTTTTGCCCTGTTTATCATTTTCTGAGTACGCATTACTATGATTTTATCAAGTCCTTTACATGCGATGAGCCGCCTCTCCAGCGGAACATCGCATGTTTGCATTAAAGCGAATCTTTTTAAGCGGTTTCTAATGTTTTTTTCCGATTGACCCAGTTTCCACAGAATTTTTGCGAATAGGTTAACGGTGTTACGCTGATCAATCGTTCCATTTATAAGGACAGAAGCGCCATGACATGTATTAAGGTAACTGATGAGCATTTCTATTGACGGCGCAGATCTCATTGACGACTTCTTTGGCAGAATGCACGTCGGAATGGGATCCATGCGCGTTCGTGCAGCATTTTCTTAAACCACCCGCTCGTGTCTTCTCTGTGCTGAATCGTCGCTTCGGTTACTCGCTTGC
>NZ_BJMS01000206.1 GCF_006539285.1 Sporolactobacillus inulinus | reverse complement strand
TTTATAGAGGAGACCAGCCTGAGAAAACTCGGCAATTCATTACCGAGATGAATCGGCGTCTAGGGTCTCCGTTCTTTGTTTGGTAACTGTTTAAATCGTTGTTAAAAAACGAACATGTGTGCTATAATTAAGTCGTGAAAAGAGGTGAATCCATGACCTTAAAAGGACTTAAAGTACGCATCTACCCAAACGAAAAACAGAAATTAATGATGCACTTAAACTTTGGTTATAACCGCTTTGTTTGGAATCAAATGCTGAACATGCTGATCGAGCGCTATAAAAACAACCCACAAGCCCCATTTTTAAATGCCTATGCCTTAAATCTTTTGCTTCCGGCATTGAAGAACGAATTCCCCTGGTTAAAAAATGCGGAAAGTACAAGCCTTCAAGCCACCAATCATGATTTAATTGAAGCCTATAAAAAATTCTTTAAAGAGAAGCGCGGGTTCCCAAAGTTCAAGTCAAAGAAGTTTTTAAAGCAATCCTATCAATCGAAATGCGTCCGTCAGAACATAAGGCAGGTCGCACCTCATTACCTAAAATGCCCCAAACTAGGCGTGATGCGTCTTAAAACAGGAAAATCCATCCCCGATACCATTAAATCAGTGACGATCAAACAATCGTTTACCGGTAAATACTACGCCGTCTTACTCGTCGAATGCGAAAACCAAGCATTTGAGAAAACAAATAAGCAAATCGGCTTAGATATGGGCGTCAGTGATTTGCTCATCGGTTCGGATGGCATTAGATTCCCCAGTATTCGGTTTGATAAAAAGCTCGCCCCAAAAAAGCGTTATTGGGAAAAACGATTCGCAAGACGCAGCTTACGAGCGAAAAAAGAAATGGCCTGGGACAACCGCAATCACGTGCTCCATCCAAGGCAGCTTTCCGATTTTAAAAACGTTCAAAAAGCTAAGTTAATGGTAGCCAACTATCATGAAAAAATCGCCAATCAACGCCAGAATTATTTGCATCAGATCACAACGCAACTGGTTAAAAAGTATGATCTGCTCGTTATTGAAAATTTAAAAACCCAAAACATGCTGCACAATCACAAGTTGGCACGGTCCATCGCAAACCAAGCCTGGCGGGAACTACGCCGGATGCTTGAGTACAAATGTGCTTGGTATGGGAAACAGCTTATTGTCGTTAATCCCCACAAGACCTCACAAATCTGTTCTCATTGTGGGCATGATGATGGGAAACACACGTTAGACATCCGGGAATGGACGTGTCCTTCGTGCCAAACACATCATGACCGCGACATAAATGCAGCGAAAAATATCTTAAACAATGGGCTTGGTATAAGCCTTGGTAAAAGAACTGTAACCTCTGCTCCTGATTG
>NZ_BJMS01000205.1 GCF_006539285.1 Sporolactobacillus inulinus | reverse complement strand
TGTGTCCCGGATGGGCAGCGGAAAAACAAGCAACAAATTCAATAAAGAATTCCGGCAAATGATCGTGGAACTCTACCAGTCAGGCACTCCGGTCAAAGATCTCAGCAGCGAATATGGCGTATCGGAAACAACGATTTATAAATGGATTAAGAAACTGAATCCAATTTCTTTAGAAGACGGGAAATCCTTTACTCCTGAGGATTACCTGAAGCTTCAGAAAGAGATGAGACGCATTCAGGAGGAAAACGAAATATTAAAAAAAGCTATGGCCATATTCGCAAAAAAGTAACGTCCGCTGAGATGAGTGTGTTGATTGATCGCCTGCAAGAAAAACATCCCATAAAAACGGTATGCCAGGTGCTTGACATGCCGCGGAGTACCTATTATCAGGCCAAGAGTGCCGGTGAGTCCAGTCTGGCCCGTGAGAATCGGAAATTGATGCAACGTATTCAGACCCTTTATACAGAAAGTAAACGGCGATATGGAGCTCCTAAGATTCAGAAACGCTTGAGAAAAGAAGGCTTTATGGTCAGCCTCAAACGTGTGCAACAGCTGATGAGACGAGCCAATTTGCGGTCCATTATTGTGAAAAAGTATCGTCCGCAATCGAGCCAGGGACCGGTCGAGAACAGAAAAAATGTACTGGCTCAGGACTTTACAACAACAAAGATCAACCAAAAATGGGTTGCAGATATCACTTATATCCACACGATCAAAGAGGGCTGGTGCTACCTGGCCTCAGTCATGGATCTGTGTACACGAAAGATTATTGGCTATTCCTTTTCTCGGAGCATGACAACAGAGCTAGCCTTAAAGGCTTTAGATAACGCTTGCGTCAACCAAAATCCTGAACCGGGTCTGATCCTGCATACGGACCTTGGGTCCCAGTATACAAGCCATGAATTTGAGAAAGCGATTCAAGAGAAACAAATCGTCCATTCTTTCAGTAAAAAAGGCTGCCCATACGATAACGCGTGCATTGAGTCCTTTCATGCAACATTGAAAAAAGAGGAAATCCATCAGACGACGTATCATGATTTCAATGAAGCAAGACGTGCCCTCTTTCAGTACATTGAAGGCTGGTACAACAGGTCCCGGATCCATAGCTGTCTCGATTACCTGACGCCTCAGGAAGCAGAAGACAAGTTTTTGAAAGTGGCCTGATCATGCTGCACGAGCACCGCTTGACATGGAGAGACGGGCGTTGTAGGCTATCTCGCCAGGCGAAAGAGATTTACCCTTTCGCCCCTTTGCCAAAAAACATCGCCCGTAGAGGCTCCATGTCAAGCGATTCAGATCAAACTCAAAATGACGCAACGAGCTCTCAATCTACCAAACTTTTTTGTGTCCAATATATTGACTTACATCC
>NZ_BJMS01000204.1 GCF_006539285.1 Sporolactobacillus inulinus | reverse complement strand
TGATTCAAAATACTAGGAATGTTCGGATTTAAGGTGGTTAGCCAACAAAAAAATCCTTTACAATGGAAGGATAGGTGATTCTATCCAAATCCAAAGAAAAGGATTTACGCATGGATAAGAATACACATCTCTCTTCATTTTCGCAATGGTTAAATCAGATAGATTTTAAACAGCTTGACGAAACACTCGGACAAACCGGCGGTGACAAGTATGTGAAAAAGCTGACGACAAAGGCCTATATGACCCTTTTTCTGTATGCTCATCTTCAGAAAGAAGACAGTCTGCGTTCGATTTCGGACTGTGTCTTAGGTGAAGAGCTTCAGAAAGCAACGGGTCTTTCGTCGATCAGCGCCTCACAACTCTCAAGAAAAAATAACTCGGTTGACCCTCAACTGTTGATGACGATCTTTCTTGATCTCGTCGCCAAAATTAAAGGCAAACGAGCGCCCAAAATTGATGAACGGCTTAAGGTTGTGGATTCGACGACGATACCCCTGAATGCTCAGCGATATCCATGGGCTCACTTTCGCAAAACCAAAGCCGGTGTCAAGCTGCACCTTCGCCTTGTCTTTATGGGAAAAGGGCAAGTGTTTCCGGAAAAAGCAGTCCTTACATCAGCTCAAGTCAATGACCGCTCGCAACTCGATGTGCTCGTTGACGAGAAAGAAGCCATGTATGTCTTTGATCGAGGCTATGTGGACTACCAGGCCTTTGATCGTTTTTCAGAAGAGGGGATGTTCTTTGCTTCCCGTTTAAAAAAGAACGCCGTAATCCATGTCCTGCACGACTATAAAGTACCCGAGAAAAGTTCTATTTTATCGGATCAAATGATCCTGCTGGGCGGCGTTCAAAACCAAACGGAAAATGCCTTCCGTCTAATCGTGGCTAAAGACGATCAGGGTAAGAACATCCGGATCATCACCAATCGCTTTGACTTGTCGGCGACAGAAATCAGTGATGTCTATCGCCATCGATGGGCCATCGAACTTTTCTTCAAATGGCTGAAACAACATGTACGGATTCGAACGTTTTATGGACAAAGTGAGACGGCTGTCCAAAATCAACTACTTTTGGCATTGATTCATTACAGTCTATTCGTTTTGATTCAGCAGAAACTTGAAACAACGCGTTCAGTTCTTCAACTGACCCGATGGTTCAAAGCTGTGCTTTGGAAATCCTGTGAGCAATGGTTCCGCCGTATTCGTTTTCAAATGGAGAAACGGAAACGAGTAACCTAAGGGCACCTTTAAAGGCTGTCGACACCTTGACACTGATTAACTGGATAAAACTGTAAAATGGATCGAGTCACCTTTTAGGTGGACATTAACTTTTTTAGTTTTGGCAGAAAAAATATAATTTCCGAATATTCTCTTAAAATTCATGCAACGCTAGT
>NZ_BJMS01000203.1 GCF_006539285.1 Sporolactobacillus inulinus | reverse complement strand
GAATGTCAAGTTGTTGCTTGGATAACCGGCAGTTAGTGATTCGATACCCCTAATTTCTATATATTTTTTCATCCGCCGATGCGGATTTTTTTTGTTTGCGCTAATGAAATGGCTCCGGGCTTCGAATACAATAAAAGAGGTACAGGCAAAATGAACAGTGTGTCTGACTAACATCGATTGTAAATTAAAAAAACGGAGCGCTTTTATGAACAACAAAGGAATTTTATCTGCAGCAGCGATGGCGGCTCTATTGGGATTATCCGCCTGCAGCCAATGGCCGTGGAGCAGTTCGTCGAATACCGCCTCTACGCAAACACACTCATCATTGAATAATCAGAAAGCACAGAGCCATGATTCCTCACCACAGCAGAACACGGTTTCCGCGATGAATCAAAAGGGCATTCACGTGGTTGCCGATCCGCGAAGTACACACGTGCTTGTTAATAAGTATTTCAAGTTGCCCAATGACTATGTACCGAATGATTTGGTCGATCTTGATGTCCCGTTTATTTTCTCTGGAAAATCGGAAAAAAAGAAAATGCGCCGCATTGCCGCCGCTCCACTTAAACGCATGTTTGATGCGGCAAAGAGCGATGGAATTCAGCTTGCGGGCGTCTCAGCATACCGTTCTCACAAGAGTCAAGTTGCGTTGTTCAATTATTACGTTCAGCGTGATGGTGAAAAAAAGGCACTGAACTACAGCGCGCGGCCGGGGACAAGTGAACACGAGACCGGACTTGCCATTGATGTTTCAGGAATGAACGGCAAGTATGCGGCAACACAAGAATTCGGCAAAACCCCTGAGGCGGCTTGGCTAGCAGAGCATGCCCAAGATTATGGGTTTATCGTACGTTATCCTGAGGGAAAAGAATCGGTAACCGGATATGAGTACGAAGCCTGGCATCTGCGCTATGTCGGCCTTCCAGCAGCGCAAAAGATCGCTGAAGCCCATGAAACCCTAGAGGAGTATTTAAACGATGTACCGGTCAACCAGTGAATTGGAAATGATTCACGTTCATTGAATCTGATACTGAGGTTAAGCTATAAAGGTTCGGGTAACCGGATAAATCTTCAGTGGTGGTGGGCAATGATGAAACAGCGAAATGGAATCGTACCTTTGATTGCATCAATCGGCATCGGAGCGGCTTGTTACCAAATGATGAAACCGAATAATAAGGTTGGCCAAGCGGTTAAAGGTCGTATGGACAAAATGATGCGTCAGAAACAAGTCTTTCCAGAAAGCTGATCAGATCAGAAGAAAAAGGAGCCCAAGTAAAGGGTTCCTTTTTCTTACAGGTAAAAGGATTTAGAATGTTGCCTTGCTGCCACGACGATAAGCGGAAAGAGGAACTTCTGCAAATTATACAGGACCTTTCGCTATGTAAAGGGACTTTCGCTAATTGTAAGAGGAACTTCTGCTAATT
>NZ_BJMS01000202.1 GCF_006539285.1 Sporolactobacillus inulinus | reverse complement strand
TTTTCTAGTCAATTTAATCTTTAAGTCATGGAGTGCACAAAGAAAAGGGATCGTATGTTCCTGAAAAAGCAAAAAAAGCGCAGAGAAGCCCTAAGGCGTCTCTCCAGGTTCATGACCAAAAATTTGAGTGCAATCGCTGTTTCACTGGATTCACGCAACATCGTGCGAATTCGATTTAGGCCAAAACGGCGCTTGCCTTCGCCAAACTTTCCCTCAATTGGGATGCGCCCTTTGAAATCCCGACGATCCGTTTGTCGTTCTGTTTTTTGAACCTGTTTATCCTTCGGCTTGCGGCCCAATCTCGGCCCACTAAGTCGGATGTGATGGAGCTTGCAGTAGTTTAGATTTTTTCGGTTCCGATAGAGTGTGTCCGCCAAAACGGCTTCCGGATAAAAACCATAGTGGCGTCGGTACGTTTCAACAGAAGTCTGAAGGGTTGTGCCTTCATTGAAGTTATCCCAACTCAGTTCTTCAATCAAGGCGTCTCCGTTGACGAGACTGATCGCGACCTTCGCTCCGAATTCGACACGAGCCCGGGCCTTGCCCCGAACGATCGGACGCACATGGGGCTGGGACAGGCTGACGATTCGGTCGTCGATGCGATCCTCATGATGTCGGTACATCCAATCCTGCTGACGGTAACATTCATGAGCCACAAGCAGATAACGGTAAAGATCAGCGGGAAGTTGAGTCAGTGGCGTCTTCGTCGCGAGCTTTTCAATCGTTTTGAGATCCCTTTTCACAAAATCCAACTGTTGTTTCACGGCTTTACGCCGTTTCACCGCTCCTGGGCGGCGTTGTTTGGCAATCGACAAATAGGCACGATGTGCCTTCTTTCGATACGTTCTCGGCTTGATCCTCATCCGTTTCCGAAGCGGTTGATAAAGCACATCAATGATCATTTCCAGCTTCCGACGCGTTTGATCGAGCAGGGAGACATCGGTGGGGTAGGCAATATCCGCCGGTGTGCAGGTCGCATCCAGGAGCAGTTTGCCCTTGTTCTCTGATTCCTTCTGTTCCTTGGCCGATGAAGGCGCCGGTGTATTGGTTTTTCGGGTTGAATCGATAGGCGGCTTCGGGTCCTGGTGATCGTTATGCTCGTTCTCTTGATCGGCTCCTTCTGCCGCTTGAGTAGCCTTTTGATCCTGTAGAACGAGCCATTCATTGATTTGGTTGATGTCTCGTTTCTTCAGACGTTTCCGAAAGCGAGTCATCATCGAGTGGTGAAAAGGCGGCCGTTGTTGAAAGGCAGGTAGCCCGAGAAAGTACTGCATGTATGGATTTTCAGTGATCTGCAGCACCGTTTCCCGGTCGGAGGTGCCCTGGCGCTGCTGGATAATCAGAGCACCCAAAGCCAAACGGGCCGAAAAGGGCTTGGTTCCCTTCGCCGTGGCTTTTTTGAAGGTAGCGGCATAGTGTTCCTCAACTTTCCACCAGGGAATGA
>NZ_BJMS01000201.1 GCF_006539285.1 Sporolactobacillus inulinus | reverse complement strand
CCGGGAACACCATTTGAAGCCTGCCGGTTGATATCCTGTCAGGTCAATCAATTGTCTCTCATCCATGTAGAGACCAACCAATACTCCGTTCCCTGCGCTTATGTTGGACAAGCTGTCTGGGTTAAACAGTTTGTCGATCGTCTGATCATTGTGGCTCAAAATCAAGTGATCACTGAATATCCCCGTTCGTACGGACGAAATCAACTATTCACCCGTCTGGACCATTATCTGGAGGCGCTTCTGAAAAAGCCTCGTGCGATCCGAGATGCACATCCTTTTCAGAATCCAGATATTCCTGAAATCTTCCGGCATTTCCATCGTAGAATGCGTGAGACTGAGGGAGCGGCCGGAGACCGCAAATTTGTCAGGCTTCTTCTTCTCCACCGGGAACTTGGCCTGAATCTGTTAACCCAAGCCATTCAGGAAGCAGAACGGAAGCAAATTTTCACCTATGAAGCGGTTCATGAGATCATTCAAAAGATGACAGGTAATGTGGCAGGACCCGTTGGTCAAGCACCGGAAGCTCTGGAGAACTACAAGGTGAAAGTGACCGATATCAATCAATACAGACAACTCGTGAAGGAGGAAAACCAATGACCACGGAACTTCTGTTGGACCATCTGACCAGGCAACTCAGGATGCCCACCCTAGCCAGACAGTATCGTTCTCTAGCACGGGAAGCGGAGGAGCACAATTTGCGTTATGAAGATTATCTTTTGGCATTGCTTGAAGCTGAATCGCAAAGTCGAGAAGAAAATCAACGACAAAGGCGTTTGAAACAAGCACGTTTTCCTGTTTCTAAGACGCTGGACACGTACGATTTCAGTTTGATGCCCAGTCTGAACCGAAATCATTTTCTCACCCTGGCCAAAGGTGAGTTTGTCCGAAAAAAAGAGAATGTGATTTTTCTCGGTAACAGTGGAACGGGCAAGAGCCACCTGGCCATTGGGTTGGGAATAGAGATGATTCAAAACGGGTTTAAAGCAAAATTTATAACGGCCTCCGAATTAGTCGAAGAACTGCTCATGGCCTATGAGGAACAGAAACTAAGCGCCATGGAGAAAAGGTGGCTCAAATTTGATGTAGTCATTGTGGATGAACTCGGCTATGTTCCTTTCTCCAAAACCGGAGCAGAACTCCTATTTCAATTTTTTTCAAGTCGGTATGAGCGTGCCAGTCTCATTCTGACAACGAATCTTGAATTCAGCGAATGGACAAGCTTGTTTGGCGATGAAAAGATGACGGCTGCCCTGCTTGACCGACTAACGCATCGCTGTCACATCCATCTACTTAACGGCGAATCTTACCGATTTAGGCAGAGCATGGAAAGAAAAGAAAACTCAGGACAGGGATAATGTCAGCGCAAGTGTTAGGTGGGAACTGGCCCTCCCCGGGCCAGTTCCCACCTAACACCCATATTATTCCATAATTGGAAGTACCACA
>NZ_BJMS01000200.1 GCF_006539285.1 Sporolactobacillus inulinus | reverse complement strand
TATTCATTACACTCCTTGACAAAATAGAAAGACACCTCAATTTTTGGTATAGTGATTTTGAAGAAATACACTACCAAACAGAAGAGGTGCCCTCTATATGATAGCGAAAAACTGTAAGAATAATCAACTACCATTAGAAATAAAAGCAAAATTTGATGAGTTGAAGATTCTAAAACATTTACGTCAGGCAGGAATTCAAAAAGCCTTCGGCTTTTCCAGTGGTTATCTTTTTCAGCTTATTTTTCGTCTGATCTTTACCCAAAGAAATTGGTATCGTTTACTGGAGAGTAATAAAGCAGATGACTTACCAGGCAAGGATGCTGTTTATCGTTTTTTAAACTACCCGAAGTTTGCCTGGCGTCGCTTCCTGACCACATTAAGCGTATTCACGATTAGGAAAGTCAGCCGTTTGACGAGCGCCTGCCACACTAAAGTACTCATTCTGGATGATTCATCTTTTTATCGCGACCGCAGTAAACGCGTCGAACTTTTGGCTCGTTGTTTTGACCATGCCAAGAGAAGACACTACAAAGGATTTCGTATGCTGACATTAGGATGGTCAGACGGATCAACGTTCCTGCCTATTGATTTTTCACTCCTTAGTTCAAGCAAAGAAAAGGCAAAAATTAATGATATCGATTCGACGATTGATAAGCGTTGTTCCGGCTATAAACGACGAATTGAAGCTTTACAAACAGCTCCTGAACAAATACCTGGCATGGTTAAACGAGCCTTGTCGAACGGAATTGATGCGTCCTATGTTCTGATGGACAGCTGGTTTACCCAACAACCTTTGATCAAGGCTTTGACCGATCAAGGGATCGATGTTATTGGTATGGTGAAACCAACGAATCAGCGCTATCGAGTAGGCTCTCAATGGGTTGGATTAAAAACACTGTATCGACTGTCAAAGTCCGTAACCGGTCACAAAGAAATTTTGCGCTCTATTCGTACCACAATGGCTAATGGAGTCCCGGTCAAAGTGGTGTTCGTTCAAAACCGCAATAAACAAAGTGAATGGCTAGCCATCTTAAGTACCGACTGCACACTTACAGAACGGGAAATCATTCGTACGTACGGCATGAGATGGGACATTGAATTATTTTTTAAAGCAACGAAGTCATTTCTTAAGCTTCAAAAAGAGTTCCAAGGCAGATCGTACGATCTGCTGATTAGCCACACAACCATTGTCTTTACAAGGTTTATTCTCCTGTCTTGGCAAAACCGTTGCAGTACAGATAATCGAACCCTTGGCGGTATGTTTTATGAACTCTGTGACGAAATGAATGAACTGGATTGGGTTGTAGCACTGACGCAGCTCATGGATATCCTTCATGACGCCCTGACAAAAACAAAAAAGTCAATAAAAAAATGGATTACTTGTCAACTGACACAATGGATTGAAAGCTTACCCAACTATATCAAGGTTTATCTGCCCAGATTAGGGTGCGAAAGTTGAG
>NZ_BJMS01000199.1 GCF_006539285.1 Sporolactobacillus inulinus | reverse complement strand
AGTTGAGGCCGTATAATTGTGTAAAAAGGGGTATCTGAATGAGAGAAAAATGATGACCGGGAGTTCTGTTTTACCAGAGGGGGGCCGGCCCCCCTCTGGTAAAACAGCGAGATCCGTCTTCCTCTCTTCTCTCTCATTTTTTTCATAGAAAATGAGCCGGAGCCCATCATCTCAGTTAGAATAGAGTTGACCAAAACCAAATTCTAAAGGAGACACTCAGGGATGGCTCAAGTACAGATTACTCTAAATGAACAACTTCTGCATCAATTATTTCTTGGTGACGCGAAAAGCTCAGGAATGAACGCCCTTTTGGAGGCGATTTTCAATCAAGTGTTAAAAGCTCAGGCCAGTGAACAGCTTAAAGTAGAAAAGTATGAACGAAGCAACGTCCGAACCGATTACCGAAATGGTTCTTATCCGCGTCAATTGAAGACACGTGTGGGAAAGCTCACACTGAATGTGCCCAGATTGCGTAATGGTCATTTCTCAACCGACCTTTTTAATCGCTATCAGCGCAGTGAACAGGCGCTGGTACTGTCCTTGATGGAAATGGTCATTAACGGTGTTTCGACCCGTCGGGTCAGTCAGATTACAGAAGAACTTTGCGGTACGGAGTTTTCGAAAACGACCGTCTCAGATCTTTGTGGTCGTCTGGATCCGATTGTCTCGGGCTGGAACAATCGTCCCCTGGAGGGGAACTATCCTTTTCTCATTGTTGATGCGGTTTATACCAAAGTGCGCGAAAATGGACGTGTTCGCTCCCGAGGCGTCCTGGTCAGTTATGGAATCAATGATCAGGGTTACCGAACGATTCTTGGTTTGAAAGTTGATGATAGCGAAAGCACGGACGCTTGGAAAAACTATTTTGACTGGCTGAAGGCTCGTGGTTTGAAAGGCGTTGATGTCGTGGTTAGTGATGATCATGGCGGTCTCGTCAAGGCGGTCCAAAAAGCCTTCCAGGGTGCCACCTGGCAACGGTGTCAGGCTCATTTTTTGCGCAACGTGCACGATCGGCTTCCGAAGTCGCTCAAGCGCGAGGGCACCGAGCAGGTGAAGGCGATCCTTCAGGCACCCAATGTCCAAACGTCTCAGACCTTACTCCAATCGTTTCTAGAGACGTATCAAGAAAAGGTACCTCGAGTAACCAAGCTTGTCGAAGCTGCTTTTGACGATGTGACAGCCGTGCTCACGCTACCAGAACCTTATCGTCGCCGTCTACGCACGACAAACGGTATGGAACGCCTCAACGAAGAATTTCGTCGTCGTGAACGGGTGATACGCATCTTTCCCAATCGTGAATCGATCATCCGCATCATGGGTTCGCTGCTCATGGAGCAGGATGAGAAATGGTCGAGTCGCTGCTATCTGAAAATGGACGAGTACTTTAGTTGGAAGGCAAAGCAACATAAATCGGCAAAATCGAGTAAAGTGACTATGATTTATCCAAGTTAATCATCTGTTCTAACCGAGATGAATTTACACACAAAAAAAGACTTGA
>NZ_BJMS01000198.1 GCF_006539285.1 Sporolactobacillus inulinus | reverse complement strand
AGTAAGGACCAAGCACAGCTTGGTTTTTCTTAATCAGCAAAGCGGCTTTGGGTGTTTCAATGATTTATCGGGCAGGCACCTGTTTGCATAAACAGACATGAGAACGCCAGGTCAGTGCTATAATTAAAGGGAGAATGTGAAAATGAACGAAAATTTATCCAATTCGGAGGAGTGACGGTCAAGTGAAACCTGTTGCCACAGCATTTCAGGACATTCAACAGGGAGACATCCACGACTATGATGACATTATTAAGTATTTTAACTTCAGGCAGGTAAAGCAAGAGCTGCCGAAAGCGCCTCGCTCGATTACCTTCGTTACAACCGGAATTATTCCTTTTGACGGTGGGCAAACGACGATGCTGCATTTAGGAACGGAATTGAGCAAACGCGGCTTTCAGGTCTACTATTTAAGTTATGTCGCGCAATCACGGGAAGCGATGGAAATTAATGCTGAGTTCAATTATTCCGGTTATCAGGGCACCTGTCTGGATATGAGTGCCTTGGCGCATCATCAGTCGGATATTTGGCTTGGGACGCTTTGGGAGTCGGTTTATGTTTTTAAAGATAAGCCGGGCTATAAGATGTATTTTGTTCAGGATTATGAACCTTATTTTTATGCGTTCGGTGATCGCTCTTACCTTGCGAAGAAGACTTATGAATTAGGGTTGCACATGATTTCGCTTGGACCATGGTGCGCCGAAATGATTAAAAAGAATTGCCAAGTGCGCAGCCCGCTTGATGTGATTCGTTTTCCGGTCGATGCGCGTCGGTATCCGTTTCAGCCGAGAGAATTTACGGAGTATAAAAATAAAAGCGTATTCACCATTGCGGCTTATACAAAATGGAGCAGTCCGCGCAGAGCACCGATCAGTATCCAAATTGTGCTGAGCAACTGTGCGCAAATCGCGCGGGAACACGGTATTCAGCTCAATATTGTGTATTTCGGCACCGATCAATCCGAACAATTTATTAATGGCAAGAACCTCGGCAAGCTGACGAAAAAAGAGATGCATGAACTGTTTCTCCGCGCAGATTTCGGTATCGCTCCGTCGATGACGAACTTTTCACTTGTCCCTTATGAAATGATGAGCAGCGGTTTGCCGGTCATTGACTTTTATGAAGGGACGGGGTTGAGCTTCATGCCGAAGCAGTGCGCGTTGTTCTGCCATCTTGATGAAGAAAGTCTTTTTCAAACGCTCCACGATGCGATTCACAGTCCGGAACGGATCACGAATACGGTGCAGCATGCCCAAGCACATTTGACAGCGGTTACTTGGAAGGATACACTCAGCGATTTTATGGAAGTGATAAACCGTTTGCCCATTGAGACGGCTTCATAACGTTACGCGTGTTCTGCTTTTGAACAGCACTGCTTCTTTGCAGCAAGGCAGTAAATGAAAAAGATAAATCGCTTTAGTGAAAGGCAGCCTGATTACAGGTTGTTTTTTTTTTTACAGGTAAAGAAAGTACATGATTTTGCCCCGTCTTCAAACCAATAGACCAGTGTCTTGGCCAAGAATC
>NZ_BJMS01000197.1 GCF_006539285.1 Sporolactobacillus inulinus | reverse complement strand
AGTAAGGACCGGGCGCTTTTTGTCCGGTTCTTCTCATGTCTGATGAGCGTACGGTAACGAAGACGCATTGATCGAGTGGGGATTATTTCCCGGGAAACCGACACAAGATGACATCGGCGTGTCTTGAAAATCGCTGTAAAGATATAATCCTTGCATCTCATGCAGTGCGCGTCTTCTAAGAAAAAATCTAAGGTTGGCGGCTTAACGAAAGCTGTGTTAACGATTTTCCGCCATAAATTGTTCGATTTCATCCGTTGTCCGTGGCAGTCCGGTCGTTAGAATTTCGGCGCCGGTTTCTGTAATCAGCAGATCATCCTCGATACGAATACCGATACTTTCTTCAGGAATATACAAGCCCGGCTCGTTTGTGATGACTTCACCGGCAGCAAGGTCCATGTCACGGTAAGGTCCAACGTCATGGGTATCGAGCCCAAGTGAGTGGCTGACTCCGTGAAAATAGTATTTGCTCAATTCATCGGGCGATTGGATCAAGCCAATTTTCATTAACTCTTCCGCATAAAATTCGCGAGTAAATGCATTGAGCGCTTGAAAAGCAACTCCTGGTTTCGCCATTTTCGACACTTCCTGATTGCAGCGCAGCACAATGTCATAGATGGTTTTCTGACGCGCCGTGAAGTGCCCGTTTACCGGAAATGTGTAGCTGATGTCGCCGTTATAATACTTATACTGGGCACCAAGATCCAATAAGACAAGACTACCGTCGCTTACTGTGCCGCTGTTTTCCGAATAGTGAAGTACGGTTCCGTTAAACCCGCCGGCGAGAATGGTTGGGAAAGCGAATTCGGTGCAGCCGCAACTTTTCAGTACAAAATTGAAATAGGCTTCAAGTTCATATTCTTTCATCCCCGGTTTTGCATTGGCCATCACGTATTTGATTCCATCAGCGGTTATTTTTCCGGCTTCGCGAATCAATTCAATTTCTTCGCGTGACTTGATCACTCGGAATTTACAAATAGTCGGATACAGATTGTGAATCGAGAGATAAGGATAGGATACGGCTGCGTGAGCGGCAAACTTATTCGCCGGTTTCGATGGGAATTCCCATGATTTTGTTTCCAGATCGGCGTATAAATGCTTGTAGACGCGAGCGTCCAGTTCTGAGCGAATGTAACTGTCGAATTTATCGAGCAGCTCGATATTCTGGACACCTGAAGCTTCCTGAGCTTCGTTTGGGGTGATTGTTTCACCGACCCAGCGAGCCATCCATGGATCCGCGCGCTGAATGAACAAGGTTTCCTCAACCTTGCCTCCAAATTTTGCGGCAACAAAGATCACGTTCGGTTCGGTAATCCCCGTCATGTAGTAAAAATTACGGTTTGGATAAAAAGGATAGCTCTCATCTGCAGATTGATGCGCAGCTTCTCCAGCAAACAAGAGGATGAGCGATTGATCTTCCAGTTTTTCATAAAGCTTTTCACGGTTGCGACTAAAAAAATGTTTCTCCATGGAACTCCCTCTTTCATCGAAAAGTATGTCCTCTCTTATTCTATCACCGCGTATCAAGAGCGGGGCGGAACACGCTTATC
>NZ_BJMS01000196.1 GCF_006539285.1 Sporolactobacillus inulinus | reverse complement strand
AATGATAAACTTTTTGGAGAGTTTGATCCTGGCTCAGGACGAACGCTGGCGGCGTGCCTAATACATGCAAGTCGAGCGCACAGAAGGGAGCTTGCTCCCGGACGTGAGCGGCGGATGGGTGAGTAACACGTGGGCAACCTGCCTGTAAGACGGGGATAACTTCGGGAAACCGGAGCTAATACCGGATAATCCCTCGCACCGCATGGTGCGAGGTTGAAAGATGGTTTCGGCCATCACTTACAGATGGGCCCGCGGTGCATTAGTTAGTTGGCGGGGTAACGGCCCACCAAGACCGCGATGCATAGCCGACCTGAGAGGGTGATCGGCCACATTGGGACTGAGACACGGCCCAAACTCCTACGGGAGGCAGCAGTAGGGAATCTTCCACAATGGACGAAAGTCTGATGGAGCAACGCCGCGTGAGCGAAGAAGGTTTTCGGATCGTAAAGCTCTGTTGCCGGAGAAGAACGAGTGCCAGAGGAAATGCTGGTGCTGTGACGGTATCCGGCCAGAAAGCCACGGCTAACTACGTGCCAGCAGCCGCGGTAATACGTAGGTGGCAAGCGTTGTCCGGAATTATTGGGCGTAAAGCGCGCGCAGGCGGCTTCTTAAGTCTGATGTGAAATCTTGCGGCTCAACCGCAAAAGGTCATTGGAAACTGGGGAGCTTGAGTGCAGAAGAGGAGAGTAGAATTCCACGTGTAGCGGTGAAATGCGTAGAGATGTGGAGGAATACCAGTGGCGAAGGCGGCTCTCTGGTCTGTTACTGACGCTGAGGTGCGAAAGCATGGGGAGCAAACAGGATTAGATACCCTGGTAGTCCATGCCGTAAACGATGAATGCTAGGTGTTAGGGGGGTCCAACCCCTTAGTGCTGAAGTTAACACATTAAGCATTCCGCCTGGGGAGTACGACCGCAAGGTTGAAACTCAAAGGAATTGACGGGGGCCCGCACAAGCAGTGGAGCATGTGGTTTAATTCGAAGCAACGCGAAGAACCTTACCAGGTCTTGACATCCTCTGACAAGTCTAGAGATAGGCCGTTCCCCTTCGGGGGACAGAGTGACAGGTGGTGCATGGTTGTCGTCAGCTCGTGTCGTGAGATGTTGGGTTAAGTCCCGCAACGAGCGCAACCCTTGATCTTAGTTGCCAGCATTAAGTTGGGCACTCTAAGGTGACTGCCGGTGACAAACCGGAGGAAGGTGGGGATGACGTCAAATCATCATGCCCCTTATGATCTGGGCTACACACGTGCTACAATGGGCGGTACAAAGGGCAGCGAAACCGCAAGGTCAAGCCAATCCCATAAAGCCGCCCCCAGTTCGGATTGCAGGCTGCAACTCGCCTGCATGAAGCCGGAATTGCTAGTAATCGCGGATCAGCATGCCGCGGTGAATCCGTTCCCGGGCCTTGTACACACCGCCCGTCACACCACGAGAGTTTGTAACACCCGAAGTCGGTGTGGGAACCTTTATGGACCCAGCCGCCGAAGGTGGGACAAATGATTGGGGTGAAGTCGTAACAAGGTAGCCGTATCGGAAGGTGCGGCTGGATCACCTCCTTTCTAAGGAAACGATCAATAGCG
>NZ_BJMS01000195.1 GCF_006539285.1 Sporolactobacillus inulinus | reverse complement strand
GCGAGCCTCCTCGGACACGCTATTGCCTGCGGGGTCTCGCTGGCACGCATCAACAACGCGCGATCCCGCAGGCGTCTCACATCTACGTTTGGTCTTACTCCCGCAGGCTCTCGCACTTTCATGACTTGAACTGATCTATTGATGAAATTCCGCTCATCGTCGACCAGTGAGGCAAGATTATTAACTTTCTTCCCCCAAAAAAAATGGCATCCATTCAGATGCCAGTTTCGTGAAATGAATGATCCAGTTCCATGATAAAAGCGTTCTGCGCCGTTCGTTCAATCGAATCAACTCAAGCGATGGTCAGTCTTTCTCCTGAAGCAGAAGCTCTGAAAAATGCTTGCCCATCTGCAATGCTTGAATCTCCTCATCAGGCGACATCGTCACGTCTATTTTCAGACTTGGCAAAACAATTTCTGCTTCCCGTTCAATGAGTTTCTTCTCTAGTGTATCAACGGCTTCACAAAATAAATCATACGCCGTATCACCTGATCCAAAGGTTGCCGCCAGTCGCCCCCTTAAGTTCAGTGTATCCAGACCATCATAGAGATCGAGCGCTTCATAAGGAAGATCACCATCTCCGGTTGTTCCGCTGCCAAGCAGAATTCCGTCATACGCCAAGAGTTCCTCAGCGTCTGTATCAAATGCATCCTTTATGACCGGATCTAGTCCACCTTGACGTACTCCCTCAGCTATTTTTGACGCGATATCCGCTGTGTTCCCTGTTTCACTAGCAAAAACAATGATTACTTTTGGCATACTCAATCTCCTCCCCTGTCATCATTATTTTATTGATAACGATTATCATTTTCAAGCAAAAAAAAGAGATTCGCATGAACCATGCGAATCCCCATGTACTTATTTGTTTTTTTTCTGTTTCTGTTCCGCTTTTTGCTCAAATTCTTCCGCAAACTCAGTATTTACGTTGTCTGCCTGATTGTTTTTTTCTTGGAAGTTGTTTTTCTTTTCTTTGTTCTTACCCATTTCGTCCACACCTTCTCGCTTATTTTAGCATTAGTATGCCGAGAATTAGTGTGGCTTTTCTTAAGCGGATTATGCATCGCTAAACGATTCTTTTAAGACTCTCTTAGGTTTTTGTACATGTCTCTTCCCCTAGCGCGCGCATCTAATAATAGTGGGGTGATTGTTTATGGGTAGAAAAGATTGTCATTGCGGCAACGAACGCTCCAACGTTAGACCGATTATTTGTGATCCACAGTACGTGATCCACAATACCTGCGTGCCAAGATACGTTCCGGTCATTCATCCGGTGATACACATTAATAGGAAGAACATCGTAAACGTTCCACGACACATTGTGCGGGAATCCGAACGTACAGAAGTTGTCGATCCAGGTTATCCAAGCAAGTGTGACGTATGCGACCGCAAACGTTCCTGCTTTGATTTTTGGTTCTGATCATAAAGTCTTTCGATTCTGAGCGAATAAGGGGATGACTCAAGTATTAAGAGAACTTCTGAAAAAACAGTACTCGCTAGTATCGATCTTATGATTTAGACCAACTCTTATAAAATGGCTTAAAATTAGCGAATAAAGCCCTTCACTGGAGAGTGAAAAGTTCTGTGT
>NZ_BJMS01000194.1 GCF_006539285.1 Sporolactobacillus inulinus | reverse complement strand
GGTTGAGTCAAGTGTTTGTAGGCAGAAATTTTCATGCCCCGATACGTAAGCGCATTCAACTGTTCTAAGGTTATCCTTGTAGACTTGTTTTTGCTTTTTAAAACCCTTGTAACGCCTTCAATGCATGGTGGACGGGAATACCTGATTTGCCATGCAGACACGGGAGATTCTTCTGCGTCCAGTGGCCTACCGTATGTGTGACTTTCTCCACGTAATGTTTCGGTGGCTTGACGTCCTCCTGGCTGTCATTCCAGCCATCCATACGGCCAAAGAGCGTTTGAAGACTCATGTGATCCATGTGTGCAATCAGACCGTTCATCATCGCCTGTTTTCCTTTCTCCACCCAGCTGCGGCCATGTTTCATCCGTTTGGCCAATTGACTCATGGTCGCTTCTGCGCTGCCCATCGTGCGCATCCCGTCCGTGTTGATGCCGAACGTGTTCAGCCATTCTCGGTAATCGCCCAGCGCTTCCGGATACTTCTCCAACTGTTGGATGAGCGCATCCAGCCGTTCTTCCTGTGCTTCACTTTCCAGTGTGCCAACGGCACTATTGAGTTCTGTCATCACTGCCGTGCCATCCCAAGCACGTAAGGCTTTTCGAATGTTCTTGTACCGAGGATGCTCGTGAAACAACCGACGAATGTCCCGAATCACGTGAAAGCGGTCAATACAAAAGAAAGCGCGGTCTCGAAAATAGTCGCGACAAGCAGTGATCCAGGCGGCTCCATCCCCATTAATGACCAATTTGTGCACTGTGGGATCATAGGCGTAGGTTTCTGCTAAGAAGTCCTCTAACGCTTCCCAAAACGGCTTTTTCCCTCGATGGATGAAATGACGCCTATGCTTCAGTCGGATACGCTTTCCATTTTTCTCCCATCCCTGATGAATCTTGGCTACCCGTTCTTCCTTGCCCCGGACGCCTTTTTCCTGATGCTTCACGAATAAGCCGTCAACCTCGACAAACAGCACCTGATGAAGGATCGGCTCTTGAGGTTTAGCGATCGGCTCCGTCTCAAGCAGATGTTGCCGAATCGCTTCATGACTCAGAACGGAGTAGCCGAGAAACGTTTCAAGTGCCCGGGCCGCCTTGCGATAGGAAGGGCCTTGAATGGCCAACTCCATCGCCGCTTCTTCAACCATCGGGCTTAAATGTCCGGCGTTTTCAAAGGCCAACTGTCGATCAAGAAGATAAACGTATTCCTGCTTGTCTCGATCCCGATAATAATTGCGTTCAATAGTGAGTTCACCAAAGAGACTGGTCAGTTGAAACGAGCGTTTATCCACCAGTCGATAGCGCTTTTTATCCCGTTCCTCCGCGATCTGTTGATCCATTTCCCCCAACAGATGCTTCATCACCTGAGCAAACGTTTCTTGTGTTTGTCGCCAGACAAGTTGTTCCAGTTGTTTTAAATCCATGTACGTTGTGGTATTCTGTTCCATGAGGGTGCTCCTTCCGAATCTTTGTTGTCAACTTTGATTCTACCAAGGAGTCACCCTCTTTTCCATAGAAATTGCTTTTAGGCCCTACCGCGCTAGCGCTTGGTGTCCTTTATTACCAGTTAACGGCTATTGCCATTAACTGGTAATAAAGGCTATTTTTCTGCCTACTAATATTTTACTCCTAC
>NZ_BJMS01000193.1 GCF_006539285.1 Sporolactobacillus inulinus | reverse complement strand
GGCTGACAAGAATGTTGACAGCCTTGCAGTTATGATTGAGCGTGCAAAACAGCTTGGCGTGAAAATGGTGGCCTGTACAATGAGTATGGATCTCATGGGCGTTGCACGTGAAGAAATCATCGATGGTGTTGAATTTGGCGGCGTGGCCAGTTATTTAGGCGAAGCAGCAAAATCAAATGTGAATCTATTTATATAATCAGATCAAATCGTTGTATAAGCCAGCGAAAAGGGCGTCTCATTAGTCTATTGACGGTGAAGACACCCTTCTATGGCTTAAGATACTCTTTTGCAGGAGTGTTGTTTTTCAGGGGCACTTCTTCCAAAAAAAGGAGCTAATGTTCCTGGGACTTCGGGTGTTTCAGTGCTGATGTCGTTCACTTGACTTTAAAAATAGAATGAGTAATATACGGGTAGGGGTATAAAGGAGGCAGCTTATGGAGTATACATCACAAATGACCAATCGATTGAAACGGATTGATGGACAAATCCGTGGAATTATTCACATGATGGAACAAGGAGAAGACTGTCGCAGCGTAGTCACCCAGATGACGGCCGCACGGTCAGCACTGGATCGTGCACTGGGCCTGGTTATTGGCAAAAATCTTGAAGCCTGTTTGCGGCAACAGATTGAAGACAGCGAAGGTTCGTCTGAAGCAATCATAAACGAAGCGATTCAAATGCTGGTGAAAAGCCGTTAAGGAATAAAGAGAAGTGAATCCAACGGCTAAGGAGGAATTTAATCATGAGATGCATATTCTTTTGCAAACCAAAAATCAAAAAGATAAGCACTTCTGAGTTGAAGGAAGTCTATCTGCCGAGTAAAAAGGGTAAATATTTTCTTGACGTACGTACAAAAGCAGAGTTCAATGGTCATTCAATTCCGGGTTTTGTCAATATTCCGTTGCAGACCCTGAGCAATCATCTTAATAAGATTCCGAAAGAAAAAGAAGTGGTTGTCATTTGTCAAAGCGGTATGAGAAGCTCGGTTGCGTGTAAGGTTTTAAAAAAAGCAGGTTATGAGAAAGTAACCAATGTTCGCGGTGGAATGAATCACTGGTTCTAACTTTTTTATGGAGAAAAATATACCCATATGGGTATATAAGCGCGCGGGTTTTGAAAAAATAAAAATTTTGTCCAGGGAGGATAACAGCATGTATGAAGAGTGGACACCCGAAGAAGTCGAACTACTAATACGCAATCATGCGCCTGTAAGTATTATTGATGTTCGCGAACCTTTTGAATTTGCCGAAGGGCACATTCCTGGTGCCAAGAATATTTCGGTTAATGGAATCCAGAACCGACTCGATGAAATCAACAAAAATCAAGAGCATATTATTGTTTGTCATTCTGGAAGCAGAAGCGGTGTGGCTTCTGCCATCTTATCCGCAAATGGATTTAAGGTCAAAAATATGACAGGCGGGATGATGAACTGGCACGGACCTATCGAATTTTAAGGAGGGAAGTTCAATGAAATACGTCATTGTTGGAGGGGTTGCGGGCGGTATGTCGGCAGCCACACGTCTACGTCGATTGAATGAAGAGGCGGAAATTATTGTCTTTGAACGTGGTCCTTATGTTTCTTTTGCCAATTGCGGGCTTCCTTATTATATTGGGGGAGTGATTAAAGAACGGTCGAAGCTGCTTGTGCAGACGGCAGAAAAGCT
>NZ_BJMS01000192.1 GCF_006539285.1 Sporolactobacillus inulinus | reverse complement strand
CATTCTTCTCAATCACCCTCAGGCGACTTAACTGATTATACGCTGATAACTTTTCATTGTCAACTCTTTTTTAATTCATTTTCAAATCAAGAATTAAGTTTTATGAGCGACAACAAAATTTATTTTACCAGCTATTCAGGAAATGTCAACAGTTTATTTATTATTTTTTTAGAGCAGTCCTCCGCATATTAACGAAGGCTTGCCCATACAATGGTACAAACTCGCAAGCGAGGTGGGACATCAATGCTTTGGATTATCAACGGTAAACGTTTAAAGAATATCTTACTGATCATTATTGCTGCTTTCTTTGCGGCGTTAATCTTGTTTGTTCAACGTCAGGATACGGATGTGGATGTATTCACGCCAATCAAAGCGCACGGAGCTCTTTCTCACGTTGAGACGAATCAGAAACACCTGGCACTGACATTTGATATTAATTGGGGTGATCAGCAGGCACCGCTTATTTTAAAAGCCCTAAAAGAGGAAAATGTAAAAGCAACGTTCTTTATTTCCGGTGAATGGGCGGAGCGGCATCCGAGTCTCGTACGGCAAATGGTCAGGGCTGGTCATGAAGTGGAATCACACGGCATGCGCCATGAGGATTACACACAATTAGAAGTGCAGCGTTTGCGCTCAGACATTCTATTCGGACGCGAATCGATCTATAAAACGATCGGTCAGCATCCGGAAATGATTCGTCCACCTTATGGCAAGGTGAATAGAGACGTACTGAAAACGGCAGCGAATCTTAATCAACAAGTGGTTTTGTGGAGCGTTAATCCTCGAGATGAAACCAATCCTGGCGCCAAGGTAATCGTTCAGCGTGTTCTGGAAAAGGCGGGAAAAGGCGATATTATCAAACTCCACGCTTCTGATTCAGCAAAGGGCACCGACCGTGCGTTGCCGCTCATCATTCGTGAACTCGAGAACAGAGGGTTTCAGTTTGTTACCGTGAAAACCTTAACCTCTGATGTCCAGTCCAAGAGCAAGCTTATGGATTAAGAGTTATCCTCTGACTTCTCTTGCTCTTTTTTTAATGTTTCAACGATAGCATCGGTAAGTTGTTTCTTAAACAGCGGTGTTGCCATTAATTCGCCAATGCTTTTATCAAGCTGTTGCCGAAAGGGTTTGGTTTTCATCAGGTCGAGATACTGCTGCTGCATTTCCGGCGTTTTCAAAATATCCATCATCATTCCTTGATAACCAGGATCCTTCATCATGCGTTTCAACAGTTTTTCATTGTCGCTTTCCATCGTTTTTGCCAGTTGCTCTGAAAAATCCGGATCATTCATCAATTGCCGCCACAGTTTCTGCCCTTGTTCGGTCGTGAGCGTCTGCACAATGGTCTTGTGGATTGTCGGTTCATCCAGAACAATCGCTTGTCGAAACTCATTATCCTTTAGCAGGTCTCGCATCGCTTTTTTGCCGTCATCGGTTTTAAGTAGATCGAGTACCATTTTTTTATTTTCTTCATAGGATGGCTGGCTCTGCTGGCCGCCGCAACCCGCCAAATTAAACAACAGAACTGCGCACATTAGAAACGATAGAATCTTCGCCATAAGTTTTCCTCCCTGGCCGCCATATATCGTTTAATATGTGTGCATTTTGCGTTTTTATACAAGTTATGCCGGATCGTTAGACAACTCTTTTACCACTTCTCACGTTCGGAACGATTTCAACGCGTCGATCC
>NZ_BJMS01000191.1 GCF_006539285.1 Sporolactobacillus inulinus | reverse complement strand
CACTTACCCAGCCCGTTGACTATAGTCAATCGTATGATTATTATAATAGTAGATCATAGCTTTCATGAAAGCATAAGATCTATTGCATTTACGTATAATGAAAAAAGCAGCATTGATGCTGGAACATCAACGCTACTTTAGATAAGAAGTTGCTTTAAGAGCAACGCATCACCTTATAACTTCATATCTCAAGGATAATCCGCTACCGGCTGGTCGGCTCAGAGCGGATTATTTCTTTTCCTTAGAGATATGATCAAGCAGGTTTAGCAAGAATGAGCCACCTATAAAGAGCAAGCTCAGAATGCCAATGACAGCCATAATCGTACTCATGAAAAAGAATCGCACCTCCTCCGTCTCCGTCGTCTGCACAGACAGGAAGCAGAGAAACAAAAGGTGTGCGCCGCTCTTAAGCCGTTCTTATCATGATCTTATTCTCGCATAATTTGGTAGACATGAATCAGGAAATCATTTGTTTTAGTTCCATAAATCTCTTGAGCTGCGTATGGTCAATCGGCTCATTATTCTCGACAGAATAGAGCAACTCATGGAATACCGGCTGTAGTCCATAAAATGTGCTTAAGCGATCGAACATTTCATCTATCGACTCATCTGTCTGATAGAAAGAAAGCACTTCTTTCGTATACTCCGGACCATAATTCCAATAGATACCCGCAAAATCAAAGGCTGGATCGCCGATTTGACCGTCTGTAAAATCAATAATCCCGCTGATTCGATTCGTCTTCTGATCAAAAAGAATATTTGAAGCGGAAAGATCGCCATGAATCACTGCCTTTGTCTTAGAAAACGCCGTATATCTGTTCAAAAAACGAGTGAACACATCCTCAATTGCCTGACACTCCTCATCACGCAACGCCGAGAACACCTTTTTTCTAAGCGATTCAAGTAACACTTGCCAATAGCAAAACGTATGCCGAGTAGGCAAAAAACCACCCGCGATTTGATGCAGTTTCATCAGAAAATCGCCAAGTAATTGAGCATTTTCAGGATTCCTCCTTAAATCAACAGGGTGTTCATTTAAGGATTCTCCACTCATGAATGGATAGGTGACCGCTTTGAGCACCTCTCTTTCATAAATCAGTTTGTACCTCGGAATTTGCAGTGCAGGTTTCTTTCGCTCGAGCTGTCTCAATAGCGTGCATTCGCCCTTGATCTGATCTCGGATCTGATCTGTTTTCGGAAAGCGGAAAACCTGCTGCTTGTTGACAATCAGAATGTCATTATTCCAGCCATTTGTTTTTATCTCACTTGTATCAATGGTTAGCTTCGGCATGGTGCGCCGAACAAAACGGATCATGTCTTCCTTTCTCACAAACACGCATCCTCTTTTCTATCCCAGGAATAAATCTGTTCCGCAAATGGAATCGTTTTACACTGTTCATACGAGGAGTCCCCTTACCTTGTATGTTTGGTTCTCTCAAATTAATCATACCAGGGAGGAGCTCCTTTATTGTTCAATCTAGCATAAAAATGTTCATTCCAAAAAAATCCAGAAAATATTTGACATATCTCTGATTGAGTTGTATATTGTTTGATAATTAAAATTTAAAAGAGTGATTATAAATGTTAGCAAACCGTGCAGCTATTATTCGAATTATTATTATCAGCGCCATTATTATTTGATAATGCGGGCTGCATGTTGTTGTCCGCAAAATTGCGGACAGTGCTAGCT
>NZ_BJMS01000190.1 GCF_006539285.1 Sporolactobacillus inulinus | reverse complement strand
TCCCCATTCGTCCCATTTATAAAAAATAATTAATCTGTTCAAGTTCCTGTATGGAATAACCTCATCCCTCTGCAGTCGTCCCACCACAATACCAGGATGAATATTTATACTTTTGGCAAATGAAGCGACATCTCTAGCACTTATAATGCTACCATGTTTCTCGACAAAGGATTTATATTCATCTTTAGGAATTAATACGTTTGCCGCAAAATTATCTGCTTCCTTTTCCGCGTTAACTTCTGGTAAATGCTTATTACTCTCTATAAAGACCTTTTTTTTAGCATGTAATATAACATGGCCTGATTCATGAAAAAAGGTAAACCATAAATGATCATTACGTTTATGCCTTAAACTTAAAACGATCATAGCTTTATTAGGCGAAAGCCACTTTGTCGCCCCACTTAAATGTGTACCTTTCAGTTCTGGTAAAAACACAACTGCAACACCTGCAGCGGCGCATGTATTTATTAATTGAGGAACAAAATTTTGAGGATCTGTTTCATTCGTCAAGTTTCGTAATTCACTAATTGCCGTACTAAATTTTTCTTTATCATATGGCGAACACTTTATCTTCGTAGCTTCTATTTCTGCTTTTCGAAGATAGGTAATGACAGCATACTTATCACTTTCAAACGTTGGAGACTGTCTGAACTGCACCTTAGTATCCCATAACGTATCCCATGATTTTGGGGAAGCAACCCCAAAAAAACTGAGCAGTTCTGATAATTGATCAACATCATTGTCCATCTTATTAATGTATTTCTCTCTAATCATGCTTTTTATTGGGAATTTATTCAGCCAACCCGTACATGATTCAAGTTCTTTCTTGTGTTTACATTCAGAAATTTCCTCTTGATATTTTTTTTCAAGATTGTTCCAAAAAGAAGCGGGAATTCCCAAAACCTTTTCAAGTTGAATTGCTGTGTCAGCACTAATAGGAGCTTTTCCCTTGATTATTTCATTGATCAATTTAACGGTACGTCCGGTACGACGTGCTAATTCAGCCTGAGTAATATCCAATGATTCGATAGTTTCCAGCAAAGTGTCTCCTGGGGTGACAATAAAATCAAGGTCACAATCATAAGCATTCTGATTAGTCATGATAATCAACCACCTCAATAATTAATATGGTCGTAATTTTTGATAAATCAAATCCACCATCACTTTTTAATGGCATAGGATCATGATATGGTTCAAAAATTAGCCTGAAAGGGTGAACTAAATCAACAGCGAACTGATTATCCCTTTTCCCCTTTAATTGATGACACCTTGGAGCTGGAAGCATTGAGAGAATAGCCAGGTTATCTGATGCTTTAATTTCATTTAGTCTTTGTGTTAATTTTTTTGATTGTCGTTGCCCTAATTTCTGAACCATCTTTCTCTTATCGAAGCAAATATCCTCAATTTTTTTGTTTTCATATTTCACGAGCATAAATAAAAGCTCCTTACGAGAAAGTATTAACGTATATGGTTAATAATATTCACCACATATATAATAACATATTCGAATAATTTGTAACGAATTTTTCGCATCTATAAGTTTAAAAATGTCGATTGAACTTCTTTGTTCACGACATTTTTGCATATAAGAAAAACCGGGCAAAAAGCGCCTGGTCCTTAATCTTTAATCATGGGTCGTTGATCGATGCCTGTTTATTGCATCATCGCTGCGGCTGCTCGCTTGCCACGGGCGCACC
>NZ_BJMS01000189.1 GCF_006539285.1 Sporolactobacillus inulinus | reverse complement strand
GACCACAAAACACGTTATATCAAGGGCTGTTTCGGATTTTTACTCTGCGAAAGTTGAGTTCTTTATATCAAAAAATATCACTTTTCTGTGACTCTGTAAATTGAGTCCTTTTTTTGTTTCTAATTTTTTGAAACTGGCACTTACTAGGCTAGAAGCTGGTACTTATGCATTCCTACAGCGGCAACAAATAGCTATTGTACATGTAAAGTGAAATCACTCGACACCACTGGGCTGTGTATAAAAAAGTTTGGCAGGGTGGCACGTATAGAGGGCGGTGAGGCAGTTCTATGCACAAAAAAACACAGACATTAGTTCCTGAATTCTTTGATTTTTATTTCAAAATTATACAACAGCAGCGTTTACCATCTTCCTTCGCCTTTATCCTCATACCCCATTTCCATTAAATCCAATAAAGCATCCTCCCTTTGCATTTCGGCATAATTTTCTCCGTACTCTTCCTTTAGTTGTTCTTCATACTCTTCATAAGAAAGTTCAAAACGTGGTTCATCTATCATACCCTCTAAATCCTCAATGTGCATACAAAAAAAGTCAACCGCTTCATCATAACAGACCTTTAAATGTTTTATAAGTGTATCAGTCTCTTGTTCATCCAATTCGATAGCGTAATGCATAATATTATTACGAATTTTATTAACATGTAAAACGGTATCTGTAAATCTTGTAGGCAGTTCTATATCACATAAATACTCAATTCTTTTAAGTGCGTCTGTCAGGCATACAGTTCTTAGCTTAGGTTCTACATCAAAAACAGTTTTTGCACCATTTTTATCCTTGCTTAGCCTTTCTTTAGCATTCATATACATTTTTATGTTTTCAAACATAAATGATTGGCTATTTTCTTTTAAAATGAATTTCAGCAATAATTCAATTCCGTGACTTAAAAAAATAGTCGCATTTTTAATTAAATAATGCCCACCTTCAGCTAAATTATTAAATTCATTTAAATCATTGTGGGCAGTTTTTAACGAATCAACCCCATTGTCCAATAAAGAAAATTTCACAATTCTCATCCCCTTTGCTTCAAATTGTGATTAACCCTTTCCCAAAATTCTTATATATCAAGGGTCTTTATTTAATTAAAGTACCTGTGATTAACATACTATAGAAAGCCTCATGTATCAAGGGTTCACAGATTTTAATAATCACAATTTAATAATCACATATGGTACTACCTTTAACTTTTAAAAGTCCTATAATGAGGGACAGACTTAATCACAGCGGATTCAGTCAGGCTGTCTGAAAAAGTCCGACAATTTTGTAGCCCTTGTGGCTGTGGGGTTCTAGCGTTTGGTAAAAATTAGCCTGTTTGCGGGCATGTAATCCGAGGCCGCTGACACACATATTACTGTAGAAGAATGATACTTAAAGATAACTACCCTGATAACAGTAATAAAGATAAAAGATATGGCTTCGCCAGTTCGGAACTAAAGTTCCTCACGATATATAAAAGACAGTTAAAGATAATTCTAAAGAATCCTGTCCACAGAATAAAGAACAGATAATTACTTTTAAAATACTTTCATGAAGCGTTAGCGGAATGAAAGACGTTAGTAAGTTCCTTATCGTCATTTAAAAGTATAAGTTTATTTTTTGCCATTTCCCTAGCGGTCATTTCTGACTGTCTAGGGGCTATTTTTATGGCCTTTTTTCTCTTATTGCCCCACGTTTGACAGATGCCCATAAAAACCCTATGCCGCCCTAGTACAGCAACTCCGCCACTAACTATGTATCCTTTT
>NZ_BJMS01000188.1 GCF_006539285.1 Sporolactobacillus inulinus | reverse complement strand
TTGAGCTAACTCTTATCGATGAAATGCCACTTTTCGTTGTACCACAAAGCAAAATCATAAACTTTCTTTACCTGTCAAAAAGTCCCGTCAGCTTTTCCTGACGGGACTTTCTAATTGATGACATAACGCGCTTCAAGTTCTTCCGGATCAAGCAAGGTCACTGTTTGCTTCTCGCGACGAATCAACGCTTTATCCTTTAATAACTTAAATTTACGGGACAACGTTTCTGGGGTCGTACCCAAGAACCCCGCTAATTCCTTCATTTTCACAGGTAAATCGAAGGTCAGGGAACCCTTTGCCTTCGCTAAATCCAGCAGATAGACCGCTAATCGCGTTTCTACAGCTTCCATGAGTAAAAATTTTGACTGGTTCTCCGCAGAAACCAGTTTTTCTGCATTCGTCTCTAATAATTTCAGACTGATCTGAGGATACGTCAGCAGCAGCTTCCGGAAGTCCTGGTGAGCCAGTGTGCATACCACCGTTTCTTGAAGCGCTTCGCCAAATGAGCTGTCGTTTTCTGTACCGAATAATGCCGTTTCGCCTTCATACCCACCCGGTTCGACAACGCGCAGAAGCTGCTCGCGACCAGAGCCGGAAATCTGATAGACTTTCATGCGTCCTTTGGCTACGATGGTCAACTGCTTCTGATCATACGGTTTGAAGATCTGTTCCGCTTTCTTATAGACATGACGTTTGGTCAGTTGATCAATTTTTTCTAAATCAGATTCGTCCAAATGATTGAACAGAGGGACCAAGATCAGACAGCTATGCTTCCCCATCATTCAAACCTCCATTAATTAATCATCATCATCATCGTCTTCTTCTAATCCCTCTCGAGGAGCATGACCTAAGAACGCCTGTAACTCACGGATCTTGCAATTATTCCAGCCTAATTGCTGCACCAGAAACGCTTGAAGTACCGGTTTATCCTCTTTTTCAGCTAATTTAATCGCGCGCGTGATAAACAGATTTTGCGTATCAAAGTCTTTCACTGCAGCCACAAGCCATTCTTTAGCAGAGAGATACTTGAATTTCCCATGCTCCTCCAACATACTGTAACGGTTGAACTCCTCAGTTGTTGTCGGAATCACTTCGCTTTCATCTAACAACACTTGTGCAAGCTCGTCAAATAACCTGATTTCTGTTTGGATCGCCTGGCTGAAGAATTCCTTTAAAAATGGAGTTTCGGATCCTTTGGCATAAGAAACGGCCTGAGCCAGCTTTTCCTGATGAATCTTCAGATTGGCTAAAATATGACCGGTCATCGCTCCGGCGGTCGGGATGTGGTGATCTTTCTCCGACTGAGAAACTTCTGCTTCATACAACGCATCGATTGACATACGCGTTCCTCCTCTGAATTTATGATCCTTAAGCTTCCTTTACTTTTACCGATTCGACTTCATAACCGAGTTTCGACACGATCTGCGCAACCGCTTTGGCTGAGATCTTATCCGGATCGATTTCTGCTTTAACCTTGCTGGAATTAAACAAGACTTTCGACTTTAGAATGCCTTCCTGATGCGCAAGGCCGGTTTCAATTTTTTGCAGACATGACGGACAGGTCAGCGCCTCTAATTGTAAAATCACTTTTGTCATCTTGAACGCCCCTTTCTTTTCTTTACATTTTCAGTTTAAAGCGATTCGTTCATTAATAAATTGACAGGTATCAACTTTTAGAAAATCCGGGCAAATAGCGCCCGGTCCTTAATCTCCAGCCATGTGTTATTGGTTCGTGTCTTTTCGGTGCTGAATCGTTGCTTCGGTTACTCGCTTGC
>NZ_BJMS01000187.1 GCF_006539285.1 Sporolactobacillus inulinus | reverse complement strand
AAGACACGAGCCCATCACACATGGTTGGAGATTAAGTATCGGGCGTTTTTTGCCCGGTTTTTCTTATGTTTATAAACAGGTGGATAATTGTTTAGCGAAGTGGATGTGCATAAAACAATGGAGTTTTGTGGACAACTTGTGTGCATTGTTGAATAGATATCCACAAGTTATGCACATTTAGGGATAAATTGTTTATAACTCTGAAAATTCATCACATTGATTATGTTAAAATAGGGATGTTTGATTGGCACGAATCATGTGAAAAAGCTTAATTGATAAGCTAAGGAAGCATGATAAGATTTTTTTAGATGTGCGGCGGAGGAACAGAATGAAAAAGTGAAAATTCGACAAATTTTGAGCCGTTTTGATTGAAATAGTTATCCACACGCGTCGAAAAACAACTATTTTTGACGTTCTATATCTTGTGGCAAACGAATGCTTCCATACAGAATATAGAAAACATCTGTGGATATGTGCATAAGTTCTGTGTATAACTTAGAGTAAGGTTGGGATAAGTTGTGAATATTAGTCTTTTAACCGTCGGAAAACTAAAGGAAAAGTATTTTAAGTTAGGGATCGAGGAATATGCAAAACGACTCGGCGCCTATGCAAAAGTCAGGATTATTGAAGTCCCTGATGAAAAAGCACCGGAAAATTTATCGGAAGCAGAGGTCACACAGGTAAAACAGGCAGAAGGCGAGCGGCTGCTGAAAAAACTACCTGAAAACGCCTATGCAATTGCCTTGGCCATTAAAGGCAAACAAATGCCGTCTGAAGACTTTGCCTCAAAGATCCAAGATCTGGCAACGTATGGGCACAGCGACATCGCCTTCATCATTGGCGGTTCAAACGGACTCAGTAATGACGTGCTTAAACGTGCCGACTTTCAGCTCTCCTTCTCCCAGTTTACTTTCCCGCACCAGCTGATGCGACTGATCCTGATTGAACAAATTTATCGCGCATTTAAAATTATGCGTGGTGAACCGTATCATAAGTAAGTGAGGATTTTGTTTATGTTAAAACGGTATTAGTAAATAATGTTTTTTATTATACAATTAATCTTAGAATAAGCCTTTTAAATAAGGAGTTGTAAATATGGCTGTAGTTGTTTATAAAGATTATCCTTTAATAAGAAGTTGGGAAACCAAGGTTTCTGCTATGCCTAACATACCTAGAGGGGAAAGGGGCTTTCAAGAAACATTAAAATATATTTTAACCGCATTGAAAAACAAAACTCCTATTAATACTCATATTACTATTGAAGGTAGTAGAAGTAACAATACATTAGAGCAATTATATATTAGATTAAGGCCAACAGGGTTTGTAAAAAAATTAATAACAGGATGGGAGCTTTCTGAAGAAGCCGAAAAGTGGCTGATATCAGATGATGATTTATATTTAGCCGCAATTCTTAGTGCAAATATAAGATACTTTTCAGAAATTCTAGCTGTTCTTAGGAAAGGTCCGATCACCTCAAGGGCAATACAAGATGTCGCGAGTAATGAATACAAATTAAGTTGGAAAACTAAATCTGAAATCCATGCTAGATTAAACTGGTTAAAAGACGTAGGTTTAATAGAATTTGAGGATTTTTCATTGAAATATTCAATAACGGATTTAGGCAAGAGCTTTCTAAGTGTTGTAGGTTATGTTAAATCCGAGGAACTTAAAAGGTATATTGATCAGACTCTTGATGAAAGAGAAGTTCCTATTTCGGCTTGGGCCTTGGAAATGTGTAAAATGAATGAGGAAGATTTAAGAAATAGAAAGACTGGTATGGGATATTATCCAAGTGGTATCCAGGATATACATAATACAATCTTAGA
>NZ_BJMS01000186.1 GCF_006539285.1 Sporolactobacillus inulinus | reverse complement strand
TGGCTTCCGCGTTGTGCACAGGACGTGCATGCCTTTAGCGGAAGTTCCTTTTACATTTAGCGGAAGTTCCTTTTACAATTAGGGGAAGTTCCTTTAATTAGCGGAAGTTCCTTTATAATTAGCAGAAGTTCCTTTATTACCCCTCGTCGTTCCAGCAGGGCAAAATTAGTAACATTCTTTACCTGCTAAAAAAATCCGAACCCCGCATGCGCGGTTCGGATTTTGATCCACCTTTTTCTCAGATTCCGTAATTCAAATTGACGAATTTCGTATTCACATAGTCATCGATACCCTGATGCCCGTTCTCTCTGCCAAATCCGGAATGTTTGACGCCGCCGAACGGGGTTTGCGTGAAGGCAACGGTGTTGCTGTTGACGCCGACCATGCCGTATTGCAGGCCTTGGCTGACCTTGGCAATCCGTTTCAAATCCAATGTGTAGAAATAGCTGGCCAAACCATAGTTGGTGTCGTTCGCCATGCGAATCACTTCGTCCGTGTCGGAGAACGGAATCAGCGGGATCACCGGACCAAACGTTTCCTGATAGAAAATATCCATTTTTGTTGAGACGCCGCCTAAAACGGTTGGCGCATAAAAATAGCCGTTTGCATACGCACCATCGGTCAAACGTTTGCCACCGATTAAGAGCTGAGCTCCCTTTGCGACGCCGTCATCAATTTGATGCTGAATTTTGCCAAGCGCATCTTCTCGAATCAGCGGCCCGGCGAGTACCCCTTCGTCCAAGCCATTGCCAACCTTTACGGATTTCACAGCCGCAACCAGTTTCTCTGTGAACGCTTCGCTAATCGATTCATGAACAAAAATCCGGTTTGGCGACGTGCACACTTGGCCATTATTGCGGAATTTTGCAGCAACCAAATCAGCGACCACCTTGTCCAGCGGAGCGTCATCAAAAACGATAAACGGCGCATGTCCGCCAAGCTCCAATGAAACCTTTTTCAATGTATCCGCCGACTGCTCGAACAACCGTTTACCTACCGCTGTTGATCCGGTGAACGTAATTTTGCGCACCGCGTTGCTTTCGGTCAGCGTTTTGCCGATTGCTGCCGCATCACCCATCACAAGGTTCACCGTACCATCCGGAATACCGGCTTCTTGGAAAATTTTCATCAATGCCGTTGCCGAAAGCGGCGTCTCCGGTGAAGGCTTCAATACGATCGAATTACCACCTGCCAGTGCCGGCGAAATTTTACGCGTTATCATCGACGACGGAAAATTCCATGGCGTAATCGCACCGACAACACCAAGCGGTTCCTTTTGGACGAGGAAAAGATGACCGTTCGGACCCGGGATTGTTTCACCGTAAACGCGCCGGAGTTCTTCAGCATGCCAGCGCACACTTTCCGCACCGCCGACGACTTCACCTTTGGCCTGAGCAAGCGGTTTCCCTTGCTCGATGGTCAAAATCGTCGCCAGCTCATCTGCTTTTTCTATAATCAAATCGGCAACACGGCGTAAAATTTTCGCGCGTTCATCGACATCCAACGAAGCCCAAATCGGAAAAGCAGCTTGTGCCGCTTCAATCGCTTTTTCTGTATCTGCACCACCGCCGCGTGCCACTCGGGCAATGACTTCCCCGGTTGCCGGATTAACCACATCATCAACCGCACCGCTTTCTGCATCAAGCCATTTACCGCCGATAAAAAGCTGTTTTGGTGCCTGTTCCAAAAATGAATCCTTACTTGCCATCACCCGTTCACCTCATCTATAAAATAAGTCTTGCAATTCAAACATTATAAACCTAGCATACATGAACATGTCTGCAACTGCCAATGAAAAAAACCAAACGCATGAGAAAAACCGGGCAAAAA
>NZ_BJMS01000185.1 GCF_006539285.1 Sporolactobacillus inulinus | reverse complement strand
GCGAGCAACCGAAGCGACGATTCAGCACCGAAAAGACACGAGTCCATCACACATGGAAGTCACCGCATCCTGCGGAAGTAAGGACCGGGCGCTTTTTGCCCGGTTTTTCTCATTCCCCTATTGGTCGTGTGTATTTATTCGCCAAGACAAGTGGACCGCATTGGGGTATGATAAAAATTAAGTGCACATGCCCGAGAAGCTGTGCCAAAGGAAAAACCGTGTTGATTGAGGAGGCATTTCTTTATGAAAAAGTTCAGCGGCAAAGTGGTCGCTTTGCTGATGGCGATCTCACTGATCGTAGGGGCGGGCGGCTCCTATGCAGTGTTCCGCTTTGTCCAGAATCAAAGCGAGGAAAAAACGGCTGCTGTCGCCGGTGGTGCGGTTGCGCCGGATCAGGAAACAGCAAAGCTTAAAGCGATCCACGATCTGATCGCGAACGAATATTATAAGAAGATCGGCAGTCAAGAATTGTATGATGGCGCAATTAATGGAATGATCGACGCGCTTAACGATCCGTTTTCCAGTTATATGAATGCTAAGACTGCTTCGGATTTTACGCAGTCCCTGTCCTCTTCATTCCAGGGAATCGGTGCCGAAGTTCAAATGGTCGGCAAACAAGTTACCGTCGTCTCACCGATTAAAGGTTCTCCGGCTGAGAAAGTCGGTCTGAAGCCGAAAGACGCGATTATGACGATCAATGGCAAGTCGACACAAGGACTGACCATCAACCAAGCGGTGAATAAGATTCGCGGGAAGAAGGGAACCGTTGTCAAGATCGGGATCAAGCGTTCCGGAACAAACGATCTTTTGACGTTCTCAATCAAGCGCGACGATATTCCCATCCGCACCGTCGAGAGCAAAATGCTGAAATCAGATAGCAATTCCATCGGTTATATTGCAATTACGCAGTTCAACGAAAATACCGATGGCGAATTCAGCAAAGCGCTCGACAAACTTGAAAATGAAAAGTTGCAGGGTCTGATCATTGATGTGCGCGGCAATCCTGGTGGTTATCTGCAAGCGGTCGAAAAGATCGGCAATTTGCTGATCTCATCGAAGAAACCGATTGTGCAGATTCAAAACCGAGAAGGAAAGAAGCAGCCGTTCTACAGTACGCTTGAGAAGAAGAAGGGTTATCCAATTGCCGCCTTGATTGACGACGGATCGGCATCTGCTTCCGAAATTCTTGCCGGTGCGCTGAAAGAGGCCGGCGGCTACCCGTTGATCGGTGTGAAGTCGTTCGGCAAGGGAACGGTTCAGCAGAGCATCCCGATGACCGACAAGAGCGAATTGAAACTTACGGTAGACAAATGGCTGACACCGGACAGCAACTGGATTCACAAAAAAGGCATTAAGCCGACCATAGAAGTGAAACAACCGGATTACTACTATGTCACGCCAATTAATTTGAAAAAAGGCAAGACCTTCCGAATTGACCAAACCGATGAAAAGATTGCCAATGCACAAAAGATGCTCGAGGCAACAGGTCAAAACCCGGGACGTACCGATGGGTATTTCAGCAAACAAACCCAGCAGGCGCTCAAGGCGTTCCAACAAAAAAATAAATTGCCGGAAAGCGGAGAAATCGACCAGAAAACGGCCGATGCGCTGCAGCAAGCAACCTTGAACGCGATTAAAAATCAGAAACATGACCGTCAGCTCAATTCAGCGATCGAGGAAATCAAAAAAGAACTTAATTAAATGGCAAGCAAAAAGGTGTCTCACCAGTCGCAGTTGACAGTGAGGCACCTTTTTTACAGGAAAAGAAAGTATACGATTTTGCTCCATCTTCAAATCAATAGACCAGTGTCTTGGCCAAGCATCAAAAGCATAGATGCGAGACGCCAGCGGGAACAGCGTGCCGGCGAGACCCCGCAGA
>NZ_BJMS01000184.1 GCF_006539285.1 Sporolactobacillus inulinus | reverse complement strand
ATCGAGTAGGAGGCAGTTCACACTGCCGACCTCTCACACCACCGTACGTACGGATCCGTATACGGCGGTTCAATAACTTAGGCACTTTGAATATACTGGAGCCTCTTGGAAAGGTTAATCAATCCAAGATGCTCCAGCTTTTCATTCGTCAGGGTGTAACAAAGCGTCTTGCTGTGGGCTGTCCGCCAGTAACCCTTACGGGTATTGGCGCAGGTGAATGCTTGTGCTTCAGACATCCCTAACTTCCGGAGCTTCTTGAAACGGGTTTTGATTTTCTTCCATGACTTCCAGATATATTGACGAATTCTCGAGCGGAGCCACTCATCCAAGCGTTGGATAAAGCTCTTCATGTGTCCGATCCCGTAGTACTGAAGCCAGCCTCTCATCTTCAATCGGATTTCTCCGAAAAGGACATCGAGACTGCGTCCACGGTTACGTTTGGTCATTTGCTTTAAAGCTCTTTTGACACGCCTCTTGGTTTTCATGCTTGGTCGCGCATAGGCACCGTTACGGGAGACCCCCAGGGAGAATCCCAGAAAGTTAAGCCTCAGCGGCGAACCCACCTGCGTCTTTTCCCGGTTGACCGTCACTTTTAGATCTTTTTCCAGAAACCTGGTGACACTGGCTAGAACTCGGTGTCCCGCGCGCCGGCTTCTGACATAGATGTTACAGTCATCCGCATAACGCACGAATTCGTGACCTCTTGCGGTAAGTAGCTTATCCAGTTCGTTGAGATAAATGTTGGCCAACAGAGGCGACAGATTCCCACCTTGCGGTGTTCCTTTGTCGGTTTTCTCAAAAAGTCGGTCGTTCATCACTCCACTCGTCAGGAATCTACGAATCAGATGCAAGAGCCACGGATCATCAATATATTGGCCAATAAATTTCATGAGAAGATCGTGATTGACCGTGTCAAAGTAGGCTTTCAGGTCTAAATCCACAACATGGTGATAGCCTCGATTGTAGAGCGACACCACTCGGTGGATCGCGTCATGAGCACTGCGATGCGGCCTGAACCCATAGCTATGATCTGAGAACACCCTTTCGAACCTTGGCATCATCACTTGAGCCACAGCCTGTTGGATCATCCGATCAACAACGGTCGGTATGCCGAGTTTGCGCTTGGAACCATCCGGTTTAGGGATTTCTACCCGTTTTACCGGAGCTGGTTTATAGGTTCCATTGCGCAATGATGCTAATAATTCTTGCCGATGTTCTTTAAGATAGGGCAGTGCTTCTTCTAGAGTCATTCCGTCAATTCCTGCCGCCCCCTTATTGCGCTTCACCCGAAGGTAAGCTTGATTCAGGTTCTTTCGCGACAGGACAAGTTCCATCATTGAAGTGCCATTCTCAGCTGTATTTTCACCAGAAGTCGTACTACGCGCCCCGGAGTACTCTTGGCCTTTCATGCCTACCCTCTTCCGGCGGTCAGCTTTATGTTCTGTTTTCTGCGATTGTCGCACGGCCTCCACCTCCAATATCAATGAGAATTATTATTGTTCGGTCCTTCGCTGCCAAAGGTAGCTACTATGACCTCGGCTGACTTCTGCATCATTCAGCCGCACATCACTGCGCAGTTTGTCGCTGTAGGACTTTTCATCCTTCTTGTTGGCAACCTATGATGCAGATCTCCCCGGGTAAGAGCGATAACCTTCGTGCCATGTAACTGCCAACTCTACTGCTCGTCATTTTGGGCGGTATCGGACTTTGGTTTGTTTAGCAACCTTATCCATGACGCACAGCCTTATAGCTGGTTCTTGTGCATCAGTTCAGCACTTTGCTTTAGACTTCCTTCAGATTCTCCCTCACGGGAGACACCCTTGTCCTCAGCTAGTAGTTCCGACCGCTACGGCCTACGACGGACTTTCACCGCCAAGTTATCGTCCATGCCGGGCGCACT
>NZ_BJMS01000183.1 GCF_006539285.1 Sporolactobacillus inulinus | reverse complement strand
TACAAAAGTGATAATATATAGACACAAAGGAGTTGTCTATATAAAATTGTATAAGCCAAAAGATTTTGCTGAAATGTTGGGTGTGTCAGTCAAAACATTACAAAGATGGGACAATGAAGGTAAATTAATTGCCAAACGAAATCCAAAAAATAGACGATATTACACTCACAAACAATATGTAGACTACGTTGGAGAGTCTAATAAAGGAAAAGTTATCATTTATGCAAGAGTTTCCTCTGCTGGACAGAAAGACGATCTCGCCAACCAGGTTGAATTTTTAAAACAATACGCTAATTCGAAAGGAATTATTGTTGACGATATATTTACAGACATTGGGTCGGGGTTGAACTATAATCGTAAAAAATGGAATAAAATACTTCAAGATGCAATGCTAGGTAATATATCGATTGTTATCGTTGCCCATAAAGATAGATTTATACGCTTTGGCTATGATTGGTTTCAAAAATTTTTAGAATCAAATGGTGTTAAAATTATTGTCGTAAAAAATGAAAAGCTGTCTCCACAAGAAGAGTTGGTTCAAGATTTAATTAGTATTATTCACGTATTTAGTTGTAGAATATATGGGTTAAGAAAATATAAGAAAAAAATTAAGGAGGATGATGAAGTTGCTCAAGGCTTACAAAACGGAAATCAATCCCACTGAACAGCAAATTTTCATCATCCGTAAAACAATGGGAACAGGACGATATGTATACAATCTTTTTTTGAGTATTAATCGTTGGCGTTATGAATGTGGTTACTGCTATCTTAATGCCTATGCGTTTTCTAAATGGCTAAACAACACTTATCTAAAAGAAAATACCAAAGAAATGTGGATTAAATCTGTTCACGCTAAATCAGTTAAACAATCAATTATTAACGCCGATCAAGCCATGAAAAAGTTTTTTAAACATCAAGCCGGTTTCCCTAAATATAAGTCACGTAAAAAAGATTGGGGTTCATTCTATTTTTTCAAAAATGGTTCGAAACAATTTATTGATTGTGAACGCCATAGAATTAAAATCCCTACTCTGGGATGGATACGTATTAAAGAAAAAGGCTATTTTCCTACTGACAATAAGCTGAATGTAATTAAAAACGGGACAATTAGCGAAAAAGCTGGGAGATATTATCTGAGTATTCTTGTTGAACAGTCTGAAACAATAAAACAAGATAACAGCAAAGAACCAATTGGTATTGATTTAGGTGTAAAAGAGTTTGCTGTATTCAGCACGGGAGAAATGAAACCCAGTATTAATAGAATTAAAAAAATCAAAAAACTAGAAAAGAAATTAAAACGAGAACAACGATCTTTTTCACGAAAGGTCTTATCGTTTCAGGCAAGACAAAATAAAACGAAAAGAGGTGAAACTGCTACTAAATTCAACCTAGAGAAGCAAAAGTTAAGAGTGCAAAAATTCCATCAAAAATTATCTAATATTCGAGTTGATCATCATAAGAAAATAGTCAATGAGTTGGTGAGAGCCAAGCCATCTTATATTGCTATTGAAGATTTGAATGTTAGAGGAATGATAAAGAATAGACATTTGGCTCGATCAGTTGCTCAACAAGGATTTTTTGACTTTAGAGTGAGATTAACAAACAAATGCAAAGAATTTGGTATTCCATTACACATTGTAGATAGATATGAACCAAGTTCAAAAATATGTCATCATTGCGGGCATAAAAAAGTTGATCTCAGACTATCTGATAGAATCTATACTTGTGACAACTGTGATAGCACAACTGATCGAGATTATAATGCTGCTCTTAACATTAGAGATACTCAAAACTTTAAATTAGCATAATAAAAGCAGTTTAAAGTATGTACCGTGGGCTACACGGGAATTAACGACTGTGGACTGTTATTTGACCCTGTAGTAGTGAGTAGTTGGCGAGGCAGAACAGGATGAAGCAGTAAAACTCTAGGATGTATACATTTGTATATGTTTTTAGTAGCAG
>NZ_BJMS01000182.1 GCF_006539285.1 Sporolactobacillus inulinus | reverse complement strand
GGTGGAGGATATAGGGATCGAACCTATGACCCTCTGCTTGTAAGGCAGATGCTCTCCCAGCTGAGCTAATCCTCCATATTGATTTGTACAAGCCATCAAAAACACCAATTTATTTTATCACATAGCTCATATAAAATCAAGTAAATAATGACCCGTACGGGATTCGAACCCATGAACCCACCGTGAAAGGGTGGTGTCTTAACCACTTGACGAACGGGCCAAAATAACAAGTGTCGGAATATCTCGCCGCCGACTTTTAAAATATTATCACCAATCGAATCAAAAAGCAAGTGTTTTTTATAATTTATTTTATAAAAAAAACACAACCCTTACAGTATACCCGACTTCAATAAATAAATAAACCAGTCCGCTCTCGTTACATGGGCCAGACTGCTTCAGAATTAAGATTTCTCTTTACCCTATTCCCTTGGATTCAGTCCAACTTCTATTAGCTCCTCAGAGGGTTTCTGGTAGCTTCTGCAGGGATTTTGAGGCCGTGATGATTTCTGCCCTTACAGGACCGAAATAACACACCTCTAAGAAGCCAAGCAGCTGCAATAAGTACCGATTCGTTTACCCGATCATAGATGACGCATTAACCATTCGTGCATAAGCTGAAGGGATGGGACAGAAAAGGTTGATACAATAAAATGCACGCCGTGACCGCTTAGAAAGATTAACAAGTCATACACGCCATCATCAGCTGAAAATATCCGCTGTAACAAATCAATGTGGCGGTTACGTATGATGAGATAAGAAAGAGATTGAGCGGACACTTCCGTTTTTAGTACGTATAACCACTGAAAATCAGGCACGCTATAAACCATGCCCTATTAAAAAGACATGGCTTTTTTGGCGTCTGCCATTAATTTCCATGTTAAACATTTGGAAATCACTTTAGAATAAATCCTCAATATGCACCTGTTTCTTTTCCCCAAAGGGCATCGATAAATCAATAAGATGCGTGATCAATCCATCTGGATGATGGTCTTCATCAACTTGCACCTTTGCAAAATACGGATCAAAAATAAAATGAATAAAGTCATCCCATTCTTTTGTCATGGGGAATGATATAGGGATGCTCGTACAAATCTCATTTTTATCTAAGTTTTGAAATTCCTTTTCGATGATCCAATAAGCGTTTTTCACTTGATTCATGAATAAATCCAACGAGGGTACATCGCGCTTTAGTTCATTAATTGTTTTTTTCACAAAAAACCATTCATAGAAAAAATGAAAAGCTTTAGGCAAGCGCTTTGTTGTATATAACGATTTTAAGCTTTTAACAACACTGCTCTTCAAATTTTCTAAAGTCAACAGCCCCATTTTATAATCTAATTCTACTCTTTCAAAAAATTGCTCTAAAAATAATTTTCTTTCTTGCGGAAAGTCAGAAGATATGGGGAATAAGATTGCATGCGTGAAATTATCTTCCTTGCTTTCCTCCAAACCTTCTAGCATTATAAAGATCTGATAGACCACAAAGGGCTTATCGCGTAATAGCATTATGATTTTATTGTCCATTAATCTCATGGAATCCAAATTGTCTTTTCTCCTGAATTTATAGCTTCTTGGTCCTTTTATTGTCGTTTTTCCTGTAGCAACCAACTTAGCAGTTCTTCCATTATAGGATACCTGATATAGGTCAGGTCAATCCGCTACAATAGCTTGCCCTTATTTGCCCTCAAAGTATGCTTTTGTAACGGAAATGCGAGTACTAAAAAATCCCGTAAGAACGGGATTTTTGGGACATTCATAAAACATTCATCCGATTGTATCGGATAGCGGTAACGGAGAGCGAGGGATTCGAACCCTCGAGACGGCCTTAACCGTCTACACGATTTCCAATCGTGCTCCTTCGGCCACTCGGACAGCTCTCCATAAAAATACTTCACGACAGATGATCCTTCGATCCTTTGCTCCACCACGATATAAACACTATGGAGTGATCTACCGACGATTGTCGTGAAGCACAATCACTATTTATC
>NZ_BJMS01000181.1 GCF_006539285.1 Sporolactobacillus inulinus | reverse complement strand
ATTGAGCGATCTGTTATACCTAGTCGTGGGGCTTTTCGTAGTTAAATGAAGGCACTGCTTATCCCTTGGTCTCATTTATTCTAATGAACAGATGTGTAGTTTTTGTTAGGATATGAAAAATATCATATCTTTTTTGAAATCATTTGCGAACAAGCACGAATAGAAATGGAAAATCAGAGAAACATCAGGTTTCCTTATTCCCTCAGTTCTAAGGAATGATACGATCTCTGCCTTTTATATTTAAAATTTAATAGCTATAGATTTCTTGATCATTACGATCTCTAGATACATTGATTTAAACTTTATTTTTATTGAGTATTTATAAATCTTCACAGTTTCTCCACATTTGTTCGATACACTTGTGGAAACGAGATAAGGAGAGTGTATCCATGAAAAAATTTCTTTTCGTCGCACTGGTAATTTTCACACTACTCATCATTACTGCGTGCTCTGCGACTACAGAAAATAGCAACAAAACAGCCAACAAGCAGGCTGCGAGCAGCGAATCGGCTGCTTCAGAATCACCCAAAATATTGAGAGGGCCAAATGTTACGCTTGTTGCCGAAAAAGGGACACAAAAATTGAGCAACGGCGTTACTGTCCCAGTTTGGACGTTTAACGGATCAGCACCCGGACCGGAAATTCATGTACAAAAAGGCCAGAAAGTGCGTGTCACCTTAAAGAATGAGCTTTCTGCACCTGTTTCGATTCACTGGCACGGTTATCCAGTTCCTAATAAAATGGATGGTATCCCAGGTGTGACACAAAACGCTGTAGCCCCAGGAAAGAGCTTCACTTATGAGTTCGTTGCTGACAAAGCAGGCACTTATTGGTATCACTCTCACCAGGATTCAGTGAATCAGGTGGACCGAGGGTTATATGGGGCCTTCATTGTTGAAGATCCTAAAGAAAAATATGATAAGGATTACACCCTAATGCTGGACGAATGGGTAACCGATAAAAATCAGATCAACAGTCAGATTAAAGCGATGACACCTGCGGGTCAAAGCAATAAGAACAACGGAGATTCCGGAATGGGCAGCATGCCCGGCATGGATATGGGCGGTTCAGATCAAGGCAGCTCAAATAGTGGTGGCAGTAGTGGAATGAATATGGATAATATGGACAACAGCAGTTCAGATAGCGGAAACAGCAACGGCATGAATATGCCCGGGAATATGATGGCCGATAATATGAGCATGTACGACTTGTACACGATTAATGGAAAAAGCGGCAGTCTGGTTAAACCTCTGACGGTCAATAAAGGGGATAATGTTCGGCTGCGTTTCATTAATGCCGGCTACCTCCCGCATAACATTCATATCCATGGTCACAACATTAAAGTAATTGCAACTGATGGTCAGCCTATAAACAATCCGCAGGCCGTTAAAAACCAGGTCATTTCCATCGCACCAGGTGAACGATATGATGTAGCCTTTACTGCGGACAATCCGGGAAAATGGTATATCGAAGATCATGGAACAGCAAAGGGTACGAACGGGATGAAGGCCTTAATTGACTATGAAGGTAGCAAGGCTACAACCGATCAACCTAATGCAAGCACACAATTGCCGGCTATAAACTTTGCTGACTACGGGTCTAAAACAAAACCTGAGTTTACGCTGAATCAAAAATACGACGTCACCTATACCATGAACCTTAATGCAGGTATGAACAATAATGGGATGATCTATACGATCAATGGGAAAACCTTCCCAAATACAGATCCGATTAAGGTTAAAACGGGTGATCGCGTGAAGGTCAAGCTGGTCAATCGTGATCATATGAATAACCATCCAATGCATCTCCATGGCCACTTTTTCCAGGTTTTGAGCAAAAATGGCAAACCGGTCAACGGTTCCCCCATTTACAAAGATACGTTGAATGTAAAACCGGGTGAAACTTATGAGGTTGCCTTCCTAGCCGATAATCCGGGTAACTGGCTGTTTCACTGCCACGATCTGCATCACGCGAACGCAGGGATGATAACCGAGGTCCAGTATACAGATTTCCATTCAAGTTATGTTCCAAGTTCTTCGAGTAACAATAAACCAGAGTAA
>NZ_BJMS01000180.1 GCF_006539285.1 Sporolactobacillus inulinus | reverse complement strand
TCTATTTATTATAAAAGGCGATGAGGAAACGTTCAATCAGACATTCACGGTACGTGTTAGCTTCGATCACACGCAAGGCTCTAATTACCGGTTCCATACATATCCGCGGACGCCCGGGTCAAAATAGGATTAGTTTTTTTATAGGAGGCGCAAAGATGAAGGTTGGTGAATTTTTGTTTGACTGTCTGAAAAATGAAGGGATTAGTGAAATTTTCGGAGTTCCGGGTGATTATAATTTTTCTTTGCTTGATACGCTTGAGGCGGATGGGGCGCTCAACTTTGTCGCGTGTCGCAATGAACTCAATGCAGGCTATGCCGCTGACGGTTATGCACGCGTGAAAGGAATCGGAGCTTTAATCACCACATTTGGCGTCGGTGAGCTGAGTGCATGCAACGCGATTGCCGGTGCCTATAGTGAATCGGTCCCCATTATTCATCTTGTCGGAGGGCCGAAATCCATGATGCAAAGACAGCACAAGCTGATGCACCACACCTTGCTTGACGGCAATTTCGACACGTTTAAAAAAGTATACGAGCAAATCACGTGCTATGCCGCGGCGATTACGCCCGAAAATGCAGGCGTCGAGATCCCCAATGCAATAGCTAAGGCGCGAGAAACCAAGAAACCGGTGTATTTGACGATACCTACAGACGTTGTGACTGCGAACATGATGTCCAGGGCTGAACATCCACAGCGAAAGAAAACAGATCGAGCGTCCCTTAAAGAAGCCGTTCGCATGATTCGCGCACGTTTAGAAGTTGCCGAGCATCCGGTGCTGCTTCCGGATGTTTACGCGATGCACTATGGGCTTGGGCAGCAGGTTGAGGAGCTTGCGGAGAAAATGAACATCCCGATGGTTACCATGATGATGGGCAAAGGGGTGTGCAATGAAAACTTGCCGAACTATGCTGGCTTTTACTGCGGAAAATTAAGCAGTGATGGGGCAGCACGGCAACTTGTAGAATCCTCAGATTGTGTGCTGGCATTTGGCGCAGTATGGAATGATTACAATACCGGACTATTTACCGATCAAATCAACCCGCTGGCAGTCATTAATGTGATGCCCGACCATGTGCAGATCGGCAAAACAGTTTATCCGAACATTATCATTGATGATCTGGTCGATGCCTTTCCGGCGGACGGACATTCGTGGACACTCCCGCAGCAATCGCCTTTTCCATTTGACAGTCAGGATGCAACAGATGACGCACTGACTGCCAAAAATTATTACCCACAGTTTCAGGCGATGCTTCGCAAGCGGGATATTGTCGTTGCCGATGCCGGAACCTTTGCTTGGGGCATGGCAGAGGTACGATTGAAAAAAGAGGTGACCTACATCGCCCAAGGCGGTTGGGGCGCCATTGGCTATGGGCTTCCTGCGGCATTTGGTGCCTGCGTCGCCAATCCGAATCGCAGAGTACTGCTTTTTACCGGCGAAGGATCACTGCAGATCAACGTACAGGAATTAAGCTCAATGCTCGATAACGGGTGTAAGCCGATCATCTTTGTCCTAAACAATAAAGGGTATACAATTGAGAAATACATTAATACTGTAGACAATACAGAATATAACAACATTCCGAACTGGGACTACCATAAGCTTTCGGAAGTATTTAAACAGGATGCGTTCACGGTTCAGGTACGCACAAACAATGAGCTTCGTCAGGCCATTGCCGATGCCGAGAAAAAGTGCGCCAAACAGCTGTGTATCATTGAAATGATCACCGACCCAATGGATGCGCCGAAGATTATTCACAAAATGCATCAGACGGTACTGGAGATGGAGAACAAAAGTGAGGGACTGCTGACTCTTTTCACAGGTAAAGAAAGGATATGATTTTTGGTCACGCTGTGCATCAAAAAGGAGGCGCGAGATGCTTGAGGGATCGCGTCTCGTTGGTGCGAGCGACCGAAGCGTTGATGCAAAACCATGAAGACACTGACCAACGGCATACCCTAAAGTTAAAGCGAAACCCTCAAAAGTAAAAGCGAAAACCCGAAGTTAAAGCGAAATCCTGAAATGTTAAAGCGAAACGCTGACGGTCGTACCCTGTTGATGCGAGCAGCTGAAGTGTCGTTCGTGCACAGATTGATGGTTCACAAACGCGTCCTGAAGTAAATAGACGGAGAGATTCCGTTTAAGTGTACAGGATCTTCACTAATTGTAAAAGGAACTTCTGCTAATTGTAAAA
>NZ_BJMS01000179.1 GCF_006539285.1 Sporolactobacillus inulinus | reverse complement strand
CGATAAAGTGGCTCACTTTTGATGTGATCACTCTGGCTCAATTTCATATTGACAAAAACAAAGTATTGTTCAGCTTGTGCTGAAGAAGATATTTCTACTTTTGGAGAATTGTACTGGCATCGTCTTCATCAGTTACCAGGAAATCTTATTTGTCCGAAACATGATCTATGGTTAGAGCATAGTGCAGTACCAATCACCCATTCAAATAAACATGCCTTTATATTGCCGACCACAAGCAACTGTGATTTAACTATAGGGAGGAAGGCAAACGGAGATTTTCTCCAACAATTAAAGGAATTCATTCATCAAGCGGAACATTTATTGAACGGACGGTTTGAAAATCAGTCTTTTTCTCACTTCACGGAATTCTATCAGTATCATCTAATAGAAAAGGGATTTGCTAGTTTTAAGGGACAAGTGAAACAGAAGGAACTGCATATAGCATTCTATAATTTTTACTCTAAGGAATTATTGAAAAGCCTTTACATAGACATTGGAGATACACAATGGTTAGCCAATTTTTCACGAAAACACAGAAAATCGTTCCATCCGTACTACCACCTAATTATGCTCAACTTTCTTAGCTTAAATGTGGATTCGGTATTCAGGGTAACTTCATTTAAAAATAATCCATTTGGTCAACCGAATTGGCCTTGCTTAAATGCCTTATGTCCAGACTATAAGGAAAGTGTTATTAAAGTTGTTACGATTAGAAGATGTGAGAAGACGAAGAAGCCGATTGGGAGGTTTGCTTGTCCTACTTGTGGTTTTTCATATACAAGAAAGGGAAAGGACCAAAACAAAGATGACCGTTACAAGTTTACTCGGATAATGGATTTTGGTTTCCTATGGAAGAAAGCATTGCAATCATTGTTGAATGATGGATTGAGTTATCGGGAGATTGCTCGGCGGTTATCCGTGGATACCAATACCGTAATTAAATATGAGAAAATCATTAATAGCGAAAGTGGTTCAAAGAAGGAAGTTCATAAAGATAATGATTTGGTAAATATACGTCGAAATGAATGGGTGCAGTTGCAAAAGGAATATCCTAACCTATCGAAAACCCAATTGAGAGAGAAACGACCAGCGGTGTATGCTTTCTTATATAGGAATGATAGTAATTGGCTGAATGTTAATTCACCAGAACGGCAAAAGGTTGAAACAATAAATAACCGTGTTAATTGGTTGGAAAGAGACCAAGAAATATTAGAGAAGGTCCAAAAAGTGGTTGAAGATATAAATAATAAAGGCGGAAAGCCCAAAAGGATTACAGTAAAGACACTTGGAGACCGCATTGGAGAAAGAGCCCTGTTGGAAAACCATATGGATAAGTTGTCAAAAACAAAGGAATTTATTGAACAAGTATCGGAGTCGGAACGGGATTTCCGTTTAAGAAGAGTGGAGTTTGTAATCCTTGAAATGAAAGAAAAGGGAGAAGCTATTAAAGAATGGAAGGTTTTAAAGAAAGCCGCCATTAAAGCAGAGTTTTATGACGAAGTAAGAGATATTATTCAATCATATTTATAGTGTAAAGTTTTCAGGATTCTCTTCAAATTTGATTGAGAATTCTATTTTTTATGTGCTTTTTTGGCAACTTCCTATAAAAATATTAATTATTCGAGCTTTCTCTCTTAATTCCAGCTTGTAATTTTAAGATTACTGTTCCACGAAGGCATTATACTTATAAACATTGTATTCCACATTGTCTAATTTACTTGTCCATCGCAAACCTGAAATTTCTGGTAGTAGGTCCCGGTGATCTCCCCAATTAAAAATATGAATATTTTGGAATTCATCATCCCGTATGGATGTGAGATTTTTGGAGTTGTAGGCAGGCTTATGTACATTAATTAAAAGTTTCTCGGCAAGATCAATCTCCTTTGACCATGTGGCTTCCTCTGGCGTACCTTCACCTGCTATTCTGCCCGCATATATCATTAGATGATTGGAGTCATTTGTATTCCACCAATTTTCTTGGGATACCCTTTTCCCAATCGTTTGCTGGTCTGCCTTTCCGATATATAACAAGACATCTTTTCCATAGACTATATGTTTTCCATAAATTTGATAGATTCCATAATCGTGGGATTCATCAGTTAAACGATTTAGTTCATCTAATCTATAGGGTCCGTCCCAATCAATTTGAATTAGTTTTACCCTTATGTTTTTCATTTCAACCTTCCTTTACAGCTTCTTTTTACAGCATTTGAAAAAAGTATGCAAAATTCTAAATTCTATATATTTCAATTTTGATTATCTCTTATTTACTGGAGAGTGAAAAGTT
>NZ_BJMS01000178.1 GCF_006539285.1 Sporolactobacillus inulinus | reverse complement strand
CGGTTCCATTTCAACCAGATCACTTTGGCAAAAAATTGCGCGTGACCGATGACGTTCCGCTTCCACATTCTTCGCGGCTCAAGTGCCATCCGGAACAGCCATTCAAGGTTCAAGCGGCGCATGACTTTCGGTGCGCGCGGTTTGATGCCTGAAGCAAAATCGATGAATCCGCCGACGGCAATGCGAAAGTGCGGTTTTAAGGCAGCGGCGTTACGGTCAATAAACTGCTCTTGAAGCGGCATGCCCATACCAACAAGCAGGACATCCGCTTTCGAATGATTGATCGCTTCGACGATTGACTGCTCCGAATCAAAATAACCGCTGTGCGTACCGGCAATGACTAGATTGGGGTGCTGCGCGGTTAATTTTTGCGCTGCGGCACGGACCGTTTCCTGCGTCGAGCCAAGCAGATAAACGGAGCAATTGTATGCCGCGCACTGGTCAAGTAAACGTGGGATCAGGTCTGTCCCGTTTAAATTTTCATCAAGATCAATACCCCACAGCTTCGCACCTAATTTAATCCCGATTCCGTCATTGAGCAGGTAATCTGCGCGATTGAGGACAGCACCGTAGTCAGGATCTTTTTGTGCGAGGTTGTAGCCGTGATCGTTTAAGAAGTAGAGGTTCATTGGTTTTCGTTCGCGAAGAGCGTTGCAAAAAACAGTGATAAAGTCTTGTTTGCGTTTAAAATCATTCATGCTGATGGTACCAAGCTGTTTTTTTTCGTACATGAAATCCCGTCCTTAATTTAATGAAGCAAAAGTTATGTACTATGTTATTTTATCCGTAAAACAACGCGTGGAATCATCAAAAAAATCCCGAATTTGATCCGCTCTGCTGCTAATATTGTAAACTATTTATAACAGATTGTGTTGAAGGTTTAGAGATTGTAAAGTTATTTGCTCCATTGCCTTTACAATGTGGTATAATTCCGTATGAACGAGTTTGAAAGAAAGTTGTTTCATATACATTTACATTCTGCAAATCTGAAATTATTGATGAAAGCGGGCTGAAACGATGGTCTATGTGACGTTTTTTATTTGTTTTCTTGCTGCGGTAGCTTTGACACCCCTGGTCAGGAAACTGGCGATTCGCATCGGCGCAACCGATCTTCCCAATGCCCGTAAAGTGCACAAAAAGATTATGCCGCGTATGGGCGGTTTGGCAATATATCTAGCATTTCTTATCGGCATTTTCATTCTGTGGCCGGACAGCAGCTTCACGCTCCCACTGATTGTCGGCAGTGTGATTATTATCATTACCGGTATCTTGGATGATATGTACTCATTGTCGCCGCGAGTGAAGATGGTCGCACATTTCTTTGCCGCACTGGTGATTGTGCAAAGCGGGATTTCCGTTACATTTATTAATCTGCCGTTTAACGGCGTATTGCATCTGTATTGGCTCAGTGTCCCGCTAACGCTACTTTGGATCATGGGGATTACAAATGCGATTAATTTAATTGACGGGCTGGACGGACTGGCTGTCGGTGTATCAAGCATTGTGCTGATGACCATTGCCGGATTGTCGCTAACCGAGGGCAATGTGTTTGTGTTTACGGTGAGTACGATTCTGCTCGGCAGTACGCTCGGTTTTCTGCCGTATAATTTCCATCCGGCAAAGATTTTCATGGGTGATACCGGGAGCTATTTCCTTGGTTATGTAATCTCTGTTCTGGCTTTGCTCGGTTTTAAAAATGTGACGCTCTTCTCACTTGTGGTGCCGATCATTCTCTTGGCGGTTCCAATTTCCGATACGCTGTTTGCGATCGTCCGTCGATTGGTCAATAAAAAGCCGCTTACAGCGCCGGATAAATCGCACTTGCATCATTGTCTGTTGCGTTACGGATTTTCACAGCGCCAGACGGTGGTTCTCATCTACGGGATGAGCGCGATGTTCGCTCTAGCCGCGATCCTGTTTTCGACATCGACCTTGCTCGGTTCGATGATCATTATTATCGGGGTTATGCTGGTGATTGAACTGGTCGTCGAAGGTGTCGGTTTGGTAAGCGCCGGCTACAAGCCTTTGCTGAACACATACAAACGGCTGCTTGCCCTTGCTAAAGTTAAATAATCACAAGTTCATAAATAATAAAAATGGATCGGCTGATTAAAACCGATCCATTGTTTTTTTTACACATGAATTGTCAAACGAAGCAACACTTGATTATAAAAGGCTTCAAAAGGAATACTCCTCAACATTTGCGGGATCAGCGAGTCAAAGAAGAACTTCGCAAGAAAATTGCGTGGCGGAGGTGTCTTTCGATAACGACCAAGCCGGACCAATACATCTTTGGAGAGCAGATCGCGAGCCGGTTAACATTAACATCTGGGTCATGTGATGAAAAAGAGCAATAAGAAAAACCGGGCAAAAGCGCCCGGTCTTTTCGGTGCTGAATCGTCGCTT
>NZ_BJMS01000177.1 GCF_006539285.1 Sporolactobacillus inulinus | reverse complement strand
GTAAGGACCGGGCGCTTTTTGCCCGGTCTTTCTTAAAACGGAGGGCGCTTCGCGAGTGCGAAAAGGCTTGGACTACAGAGCAGCCACAACGCATTGCAGTCATTCCCGTTTCAAGGGCGGCAGGCGCGTATGCATCACACATCAGAGTTTTAGAAACCGGGCAACCCATGCTCGGTTTTGTCGTTCACAAAAAGAGTTCCTAACGAAAAGGGTAGCACAGCTAATGAAATAGTACTAGGGACATAGATAAAAAGAATGTAGCGATAGAAAAATCAGTATAGCAGAAGGCTAATCTTGTATTTTTGCCTTATTTTTTGATATAATTTTGATTAATAAGGTCGAATTGTTATAAAAAGGGAATAAAGACCTAGTTTCTGTGCGGACGAGTATCCTTGAGCGCATGCGAAACAATGCAATGATCGTGCGTGAGCACGCTATTTACGAGAATAGCAGGACTGGTTAAGAAGGGTGGCCGGTTTATGACCAAAATATTGATCGTTGATGATTCAAAGTTTTCCCAAAAAATAACGCGTTCTTTTCTGGATTGTTATTTGAACGATGTGGCTTTTGATTTTGCAGATGATGGCCAAGCTGGTCTTAAGAAGTTTGCCGCTTGGCATCCTGATTACACTATTGTTGATCTGTTAATGCCGAAACTGCGTGGCCAAGATATGATTAAACAGGTTAAGCTGTCCGACCCCGATGCCCGGGTGATTGTGTTGTCTGCCGATGTACAGCGTCATGTCCGCGAAGAAATAGAAAATTTGGGTGTACTTACTTTTGTTAATAAGCCTCTTGACGACAAGAAGGCGAAAGAACTTTGCGCCCTCATTGGGAGTAGCAGCCGTGGCCAATAAGCTGAATAGCTCAGACATCATGACCGAGTTGTTCAACATTGGTGTCGGTCAAGCAGCAAATACACTCTCCGATATTATCGGAAAACGGATTGATCTTTCCATACCGAATGTAAGCATTTTAAATCTGGAAAAGGGCAAACACGTACTTGATCACTACTTGGCGCAGGTTGCGGAAGGCACGGTTATGGTTTCATCTATTTCTTTCGATCAACAACTGGAAGGACGCGTAAGTCTTCTTTTTCCAGCTGACAAAATGCATCAGTTTATTGCGCTTTGCCTTCATGAAACATGGGATGAGGAAGCGGTTACTAAAGAATTTACGGATATCGACTATGATACGATTAGAGAAATTGGCAATATTGTGATCAATTCAATGATCGGCGAGTTGAGCAATGCGGTAAGCATTCCTGTGAAGTATACTTTGCCTGAAATTGATGTATTGGATCATGCGTGTGCGGATCATTTTGTCGTTTTCGGTGACAACCAACTGGTGCTGATCATGTACCTTGATTTCGATATTGAGGGTACGGAAATAGCCGGAGCCATCGTGATTAACATGTCGTTGAATTCACTCGAAGAAATCCTGGATCAAATCAATAAATTGTATAACGGGGTATAATCAAATGAATGATGCACATCTGCCGGGTATTCTTAATTGTATAAATGAAGGGATCGTCCTGACCAAAAGGAATCTGGAGATCACCTTTTGGAATCCTTTTATGGAAGGTCTTCATGGGGAGAAGAGCAGTAAGATACTCGGACAGAAATTGGATGATGTCTTGCCTTCGTTGAAGCAGCCCTTCTTTAGTCGAGCGATGGAACAGCTGGTGGTAAGCGGTAATCCGCTGTTTTTTTCGGCAGCAATGCATCGTGATCTGATCAATGAGCAGCATCAGGTCAATCTGAAGATGAACCGCGTTCAGGTCGGTGATGAGGTAATTCTGATGCTGGAATTTATCGATGTGACCAGTCAGTTTAAGCGCATCAATCAGCTGCGCTGTTACGTCAGGCAACTGTCTCATCTGAATACCGAACTGAAGCAGAAGGAGAAGGTTGTTGAAAAGCTTGCCTATTATGATCGGCTGACGGGTGTCGCAAATCGAGCCTTATTTGAAAAATTTGCGGATAAGTATTTAAGTCTGGCAAAACGAAGGAACACGATGCTTGGTCTCATGTTTGTTGATGTGAATGAATTTAAAATGATTAACGATACATATGGGCATGATACCGGTGATAAAGTCATGACTCGGGTGGCGAGTCTGTTGACCGAGTCGACACGGAAGCACGATATTGTCTGTCGCTATGGAGGCGATGAATTTCTCGTGCTGCTCCCGGATATTCGTACAATGAAAGACTATTATCAGATCGCCACGCGCATTGAGGCAAATAAAAGGCGGAAGATTATCCAGGACGGCTATTCGATCTCGGTTTCGCTCAGCATTGGTATCAGTTTTTATCCGGACGATGGTCTAACAATCAGCGAATTAATTATCCGGGCCGATGAGTATATGTACGCAGACAAACAAAACTCCAGATGAACACTATTTCAAAGCCGGACGGAATCATAATGATTCCAGTTCGGCTTTTCTAATAAGGGGAAAAAGTATAAATTTTGTTATGTGGTACGGTGATAAGCGACGTAAAAAAGGAACTTCTGCTAAGTAAAGGAACTTCCGCTAAGTAAAGGAGCTTTCGCTAAGTAAAGGAACTTCCGCTAAATAGAAATGAACTTCC
>NZ_BJMS01000176.1 GCF_006539285.1 Sporolactobacillus inulinus | reverse complement strand
AGCGATGTCTGTAACCTTCGTGCTTCACCTAAAATCTGTACCTAATTAGTGGCCGTGTTAAAAAATTATGTTGGTCTTCACGATTTATCCGCAATAGAAAAAGGTGTCTCAAGAGTCCATGGACTCTTGAGACACCTTCTCATTACAATTTTATAGAATCTATTCCCGTCAGTCATTCTGAGCAGCAAAAATTTTACCGAGGGTGGTCAATAATTCAGGCATATCCATCTTCTGAGTAACCACCTCAACAAATCTCAAGACATCCGGTGATTCAGCGATATCCTTAAGGGCATCCGCAAATTCGCCTTCTGTATTCGTCTTGTAGCTTTTAAAATTCTTGTTGCCACCGAGAGCGGCCGGAATATCTGCATAGCGCCACATTTTAATATCATTGTATGAGGCTTCAGGTCCGTGGATTGAGCGTTCAACCGTATAGCCGTCATTATTGATCACGAAAATGATCGGATGAAGATTTTCGCGTAACATGGTTGAAATTTCTTGAAAAGTTAACTGAAATGCTCCATCACCAATCAGCAAAAGGTTGCGCCGCGACAGATCGGCAAGCTGCGCGCCAAGTGTCGCTGGTAATGTATAGCCGATTGATCCCCATAGGGGCTGTCCAATGTAGGTAACATTTTCTTTAAGAGGGACTGTCTGCGCACCAAAAAATGAAGTCCCTTGATCGGCAACAACCACATCGTCTTTCTGAATGAAAAGTCGAATCATTTCCCAAAAACGTTTCTGTGTCAGTGCCTGATCATCTTTCACATAGAAAGGTTCTTCTCTCTGCTGCTCTGTAACTGGGATAATATTCAGAGATTGCTCCTCACGCTTTTTCAGCATTCCTGCCAATTGTTTGAGTGATTCATCCATCGCTATTTTTGAATAAACTTCGTTCCGATAGTTGACTTCCTTAGGTGCTATGTGGATTACAGACTCTTCCTTGAAGCCTTGTGAGAAACCGCTCGTAATCGAATCAGTAAATTTAACCCCAATACTTATTATGCAGTCTGCATGATCAATCCGATTTCGCAAATAATCAGGACTTGTTTTTCCGCTATAGACACCAATAAATTGAGGATGTTCTTCATTAAAGACACCCTTCCCCATGCTCAGTGTTGCGATAGGGAACCCAGTCGCTTCCACAAAACGTTTCAATGCTTCTTCACCATGAAACCGAGAGACTTGATAATCTGCCAAAATGACTGGTGACTTTGCCTTTTCAATCACAGGGATGAGCGTTTCTAGCATTTCGCTGATCGTATTTGCTGATGCTGCAGAGTCTTCTTTAAGCAAAGGTTCCTTTGGCTGCTTCGCCGGAAGTCCATGTATATCTACCGGAAGATTGATATAAACCGGCGCCTTCTCGTACCAGCAAGTTCTTAGTACCCGGTCAATTTCTTCTGTTGCATTCTCTGCTGTCAGAGTTGTTTGAGCGGCCGTGACCTCTTTGTACATTTTCGAAAAATGATTAAACTCGCCATCACCTAATGTATGGTGAACAAGACGACCTTCTTCTGCAACCTTTGATGCAGGAGAGCCTGTAATTTTAACTACGGGCACCTGTTCAGCTCGTGAACCAGCAATTCCGTTCACTGCACTGAGTTCGCCAACGCCGAATGTTGTGACCAATGCGGCAATACCATGGATGCGCGCATAACCATCCGCAGCATAAGCCGCATTCAATTCGTTACAGTTTCCTACCCATTCAAGTGCCGGTTGCTCAATAATTGTATCAAGAAACGAAAGATTATAATCCCCAGGCACACCAAAAATGTGTCGAATGCCAAGTTCACCTAATCTGTCGACCAAATAACGCCCAATTGTGTACGTTGTACTCATTTCTTCCTATCCCCTCACTTTAAAAATTTATGAAAGAGTATTAGGTCAATACTGTTGACCTTTATAGAAAGTATAGACTGAGCGTTTTAATAAGTCAACCATATTGTCCTATTTGAAAATTATGTACGACATCGGTCCTCCTTTTATGCTATACTACTAAATCAGTACGAAAGGAGTTAGAAAAACGTGAATGAGGAAGAACAGCAGCTAAACAAGGTTCTCATGCTTTTCTATTTCGGATACCGAACCTTTACCGAGAAACCAGACCAAATCATTGAAAAGTATGGCATACAGCGTGTGCACCACCGCATTCTTTATTTTATTGCTCAAGTCCCAGGGATCACCGTGAATGACCTTCTTTCGATCCTCGAAGTTACAAAGCAAGCACTCAATGCACCGCTCAGACTCTTATCTGAAAAAAATCTGATCAAGATGGTTCAGGCAGATTACGATAAACGCTACAAACTGCTCTATCTGACGGAGCAAGGAAAGCAGCTTGAAAGTAAACTTAGCCATGTACAAAGAGAACAGATGAAGACAATCTTTGACTCTCTCGGATCAAATCATCAAAAAGCGTGGATTGATGTCATGAACGCTCTTGCAAAAGTCCGTCCAGGGCAGCAGCAATTTAATACGCAAATTAATAAACAGAGACATTGAAAAAATTAACGGATTGCTCATTTGCAGATCTATGATTCCTCTGTTTGTTGAATCATAACGGGGAACATCGACAAAGGAAGTTTCCCCTTAAAAAAGCAACATTTAATTAATAAGAAAAACCAGG
>NZ_BJMS01000175.1 GCF_006539285.1 Sporolactobacillus inulinus | reverse complement strand
ATTTTTATTTTACTTATATAAGATCTGTAATGCATGAACTCTTGTTTTTACATAATGGCTCGATAGCTCAGTCGGTAGAGCAGAGGACTGAAAATCCTCGTGTCGGTGGTTCGATTCCGCCTCGAGCCACCATTTGTTCGTGCCGATCTAGCTCAATTGGTAGAGCAACTGACTTGTAATCAGTAGGTTGGGGGTTCAAGTCCTCTGATCGGCACCATTTATATTTTAATCAATAGATGCCAAAATCTATTCCTTAATCTTTTATTATTATGGAGGGATAGCGAAGAGGCTAAACGCGACGGACTGTAAATCCGTTCCCTACGGGTTCGAAGGTTCGAATCCTTCTCCCTCCATTTACATAGTATAGGGGTATAGTTTAAAGGTAGAACAGAGGTCTCCAAAACCTCCAGTGTGGGTTCAATTCCTACTACCCCTGCTTTAATTATTATGGCGGTTATGGTGAAGTGGTTAACACACCGGATTGTGGTTCCGGCATGCGTGGGTTCGATCCCCACTAACCGCCCCATTTATTGGCCCATAGCCAAGCGGTAAGGCAACGGTTTTTGGTGCCGTCATGCGCTGGTTCGAATCCAGCTGGGCCAGTTTTATAATATGCGGAAGTAGTTCAGTGATAGAACATCACCTTGCCATGGTGGGGGTCGCGGGTTTGAATCCCGTCTTCCGCTCCAATATAATATGGCGGCATAGCCAAGCGGTAAGGCACGGGTCTGCAAAACCCTTATCCCCGGTTCGATTCCGGGTGTCGCCTCCATAATTACTTAATCTTTCTGCCATTATTATTGTATTGTGCCGGTGTGGCGGAATTGGCAGACGCGCACGACTCAAAATCGTGTTCCTTCGGGAGTGTCGGTTCGACCCCGACCACCGGTATACCTAGGTTCAGATATGTAGCGTTAGAACCTTAAGAAGAGCTTGTAAATCCTTGATATAAAGGGATTTATGAGCTTTTTTCATTTCCGAAGGTTTCGACAGAAAACGATACGTTTTTGAATCGTTTTACACATTTTTAACATAAGCACCAAGCAGTTCATCAAAAATATTTACTGCCATTGCCTCATCACGCTGATGCTGCTCTTTTACCACGTGAGCGTATTTTCTAAGTGTTGTCTCTTTATCACCATGACTGAGACGCTCGCTTACAGATATAATGCCTTTTTCATTTTTTTCTTTGAAAAAGAGCGTGCTCGCATGGGTGTGACGCATGCCCAATTTAATTCCTCCTCCTGCGTTTTTTTATTGCATTCCGATTGTATAACATACGAAAAAAAAACCCCTAATAAATTTGGTTCGAGCTCCAAAAAAATTTTAAAATTAATCCGAAAGAACAGATCAATGATGATAACGTATGGAGTTGACGGAAAGGGCATTTATGTATAATCGTTATATTGTCTGTACAATAATTACATGTTATTGTATAGACATCATAATGCTGGAATACAATAGAAGGGAGAAGATTATGATGGGGCGTGAAATGACATTGGAACGCAAAATTTTTAAGATGGGCAACAGTTATGGTACAACCTATCCAAAAGAAGTTTTAAAACATCTTGGTGCGACTGCTGGTGATGAAGTTACGTTTGAAAATTTGGATGACGGCACGGTTAAAATAAGTAAGCGTAAAGCCGTAGAACTTCCAGATGGAATCGATACAGAATTTATTGAAATGGTCAATGAAATCGTTAAGGAAAATGATTCTGTCTTCAAAGGCCTTGTTGATCGATGACTTATTATCTGACTAAAACACAAGTGATTTACTTAAATGCTTTTCTGATTAGGACATATTCCCCGGAAGAAGATATTGGAATTAAAGACGCTCACTTATTGGAAAGTGCCATTAACCGTCCAAGTGCCTCAGCATTCGGAGCAGATGCCTATCCGACTTTATTTACGAAAGCTGCCGCAGTATTTCAAAGCTTAGCTCAGAATCATGCTTTCTTTAACGCAAACAAAAGAACAGCTTATGCGGCACTGGAAGTTTTTTTGAGAAAAAATGGCTGTAAAATACATGCTGAACCAAATGAAAAAGAAGATTTTACAGTTAAGATATCTGATCAAGAGAATAAGATCACCACTTCTAAAATTAGTACATGGATAGAAAAACATTCTATTAAAGTATGAGAGAACCACGATTCATTGTCATGAACTTTTTTTTGAAAAATAATATGAGTTTGGTGAGCGTAAATCCCTCAATTAGAGGGTGCCTCAAAAGTCTATTGACGATAGTGTTAATGAGGGTAGGGTATGGAATTTGGGGATTAAATTCTGGATTCCTTTGTTGAAATTATTGATCCCCGCCTAATTCCAGTAGTTATTGAATGATTTCAGAAATTATATCTGAAAGGTTAATGAGTAGGTCCTTTGCATTTGGTTTTTATGCAGATGCTATCAGCGAAGGAAAATGAGACTAGAAAAATGATATTAGGAACTGATGAGGATGGCAGATGATATGTCATCATTATTTTTTTTATTCACGTGGATCGTTCCCATTTCTTTAGGAAGATGAGGATATTCACTTGGATCGTGACTATGAAAACAGCCGAAACAGGAAAAATCGCCGCAATATCTTTTGAACAGCCATCATCCATACCTCCGCCAACCGATGAATTTGGATTAAGTATACAAAA
>NZ_BJMS01000174.1 GCF_006539285.1 Sporolactobacillus inulinus | reverse complement strand
GATTACGGCCAATAATATGTACCACTAACGCCATGTTTTTTACCACACATTGACAAGGAATGTACCAATAAATGACAAGCCTATTTACCATTCAATACCTCCTGTATAATTAGTGGGCACACCACAGGTGTGACAAATCCACTTTTATAGGAGGTGTTTTTTGTATGATTCATTATCAAAGGATATTGGAGCTTCATGATGAAGGGATTAGCTTTAGAGGTATTGCCGCAAGCACTGGAAATTCTCGTCAAAAAGTAACGGAGATTATTCAAAGAGCCGAGAAAAAAGGGTTAACATGCCCTTTAGAAGAGGAAATGACGAATCAGTGGATCGAAGATTTTCTGTTTCCAGAAAAAGCTTTAGAAGCTTCAGGTCGCCAACCGTTGAACTTTGACTGGATTCATGGAGAGTTGTCCAAACCGAATGTGACGCTCTCTCTTCTTCATCATGAGTATGAGGCTGAATGTCGGGCAAATAACAAGATTCCTTATTCTTATCGAAGTTTTTTACGTCACTACAGCCGTTACGCAGATAAGTACAAGGCGACATTACGCATTCGAAGAAAGCCTGGAGAAATCATGGAAGTCGATTGGGCTGGATCAACAGCGTTTGTTTGTGATCGAGATACTGGAGAAAAAATCAAAGCCTATATTTTCATTGCGACCCTTCCGTGTAGTCTGTTATCCTACGCTGAAGCAACATTGTCCATGGATCTACATTCATGGATCATCGCCCATCGACATGCGTATGAGTATTTTGGAGGAGTGACACAAATCGTCGTTCCAGACAATCTAAAAACGAGCGTGACCAAGCATACCAGGAAGGAACTCATTTTAAATCCTGCTTACAGAGAAATGGCGGACTATTATCATACCGTCGTTATGCCTGCTCGTGTGCGGACGCCAAAAGACAAGGCTAGTGTTGAAAGCTCAGTCGGTATCCTCTCCACTTGGATCATCGCAGCATTAAGAAATGTTCAGTGCTTTAGTATTGAGGAATTGAATGAAGAAGTCTGGAAGAAGTTAGAGGAGTTCAATAATCGTTCGTTTACACGCAAGAAAGGAAGCCGCTTTTCAGCATTTGAAGAAGAGGAGAAATTCGCACTTTCTCCCCTCCCGGATCGCCCATATAAAATGTCTGAATGGAAAACAGCGAAGGTTCGTCCTGATTATCACATCTCCGTTGAAAGCATGTTTTATTCGGTTCCCTACGAATACATTAATCGACAAGTAGAAGTAAGGCTATCGGACGATCTCGTTGAGATCTTCTTCAATCATATGCGTGTGGCCTCACATAAACGATTATATGGAAAGTTTGGTCAATTATCCACTACTCGCGACCATATGCCAGACCATCATAAGTTGTTTGTGGATCAAACACCTGAAGCTGCTCTAGATTGGGCTGAAGATATCGGGTCAGCAACCTTAACTATTGTACGCTATATTTTAGATTCTTACCAAACAGAAAAGCAGGCATTACATTCTATTTTTTCTCTAAAGAAATTTGAGCAACGTTATTCAAAATATGAGATTGAACGTGCCAGTAAGATGGCACTTTCCATGACCGAAAGACCGACGGTCAAAGTACTTCAAACAATCTTGAAGAATAACAAAAAGAGCGATGCCGAACAAGAACAAAAACGTCGCTCAGAAGACAACGAAAATAATTATGGTTTTACGCGTGGAGCTTCGTACTATGGGGGGAAGAATAAAAGATGAATGAACAAACGCTTACCAAATTATATGAAATGAAACTGAGTGGCATGGCCGAGTCCTACAAAGAGCAAGCAATAAACAAAGACTTTCAGAAATTGAGTTTTGAAGACCGCTTTTCATTACTTGTTGACTTAGAGCATTCACGTCGACAAAATAATAAACTTTATCGACTGATTAAAGCTGCTGCGTTGTTATATTCAAATGCATCCGTTGAAGATATTGAATACTATGAAGATCGTAAACTGGACAAGGAGTTAATTCTCAAATTATCCAGTGGCAGCTATATTCAAAATCACCATAATATTATTTTAATGGGCCCGACGGGCTCAGGAAAGTCGTTTCTCGCTTCAGCATTTGGAGTATCCGCCTGTCGCCAATTCTACAAGGTGAAGTATACACGCTTGCCAGAATTGTTGGATGAACTGACACTCGCAAAGTTGGCTGCAGATGGAAGTTATCGAAGATTAATTAAAAAATACACAAAAGCTGATCTTCTCATTCTTGATGAATGGCTACTGACAGATTTGTCCACGGAGGAAGCATCAATTTTATTGGAAATCACTGAAGCCCGACATAAGACGGCATCGACGATCTTCTGTTCACAAATTGATCCAAGAGGATGGCATTTAAAACTCGGGAATGAAACCCTCGCAGAGGCTATTCTAGATCGTATTGTTCATGACTCATATCAAATCTTAATTGATGGAGAGATCTCTATGCGGGAACGCCATGGATTAGGGAAAAAATCATAATTTGAAGAGTAAGCAATGATAATGCTTCAACAAGGTAAGAGATTTGAGGAACTTCGTCCCTTAAAAAACGAAACACAGGGAGAAGTCCATCTCTTAATCTAATACTGAAAGGGAAAACCTATAGATCAAAAATGATATCTATAGGTTTTTCTTTATGTGGTAAACACCATGGCATCATGTGGTAAAATCGTTGGCGATTGATGGTAATAAAGATGGCAAGGCTGGTACATTCTAGTGGCCGTAATC
>NZ_BJMS01000173.1 GCF_006539285.1 Sporolactobacillus inulinus | reverse complement strand
TTGTCAAGGGAATGATAAACGATCGATCAAATCTGAAAAGCAGGATCAAAGCAAAGCTTCGACGAGCGGTGCTGAGGTTGGGGCATTCTGCCGGCGCTCGCCACAAAACTTAACCAAATTCATGATTTTCCTTAATATCCCCTTTACGTGCAGCATGCATAATAAGAAGCAATGCATGAAATCTACTTTTCGAGGATATGCTAATCATAGAGGAAAAATGTGGAGGGGACTCAGATGAAAATCGCGGTCATTGGCACAGGTTATGTTGGCTTAGTGACGGGAGTTGCGCTCGCAGAAATCGGGCATACCGTTACATGTATCGATGTGGATCCGAAGAAGGTCGAGTCGCTGAATCAAGGGGTGCCGACGATCTATGAGCCGGGCCTTGGCGAGATGATGCTGAGAAACCAGAAACAGAACCGTTTGTTTTTTACCGATCAGCACAAGCTGGGTTTAGCGAATGCTGCTGTTGTTTATCTCGCGGTTGGCACGCCGCAAAATGCGGACGGATCGGCAAACTTAAGCTATGTCGAACGAGCGGCTGCCGAAGTTGCCGAGCAGATTGATCATCCGGTAGTGGTTGTGATCAAGAGCACGGTTCCGGTCGGCACCAATCTGCGTATCAAGCGTCTCATGATGCGGCGTATTCGTCCCGGGGTGTTTATCCGGATCGCGTCAAACCCTGAATTTCTTAGAGAGGGTTCGGCGATCCATGATACGTTCCACGGAGACCGGATCATCATCGGCACCGAAGATGAGGAAACGGCGAGTCTACTCGCAGAAATCAATAAACCGTTTGGCCTTCCAATCGTGAAAACCGATCTGTTCAGCAGCGAAATGATTAAGTATGCATCGAATGCATTTCTCGCGACGAAAATCAGTTTTATCAATGAGATTGCCAATCTTTGTGAAAAGCTTGGCGCAAATGTCGAAGAGGTAGCCAAGGGAATGGGGATGGACCATCGGATTGGCGACGCGTTCTTGCGTGCCGGCATCGGTTACGGTGGTTCTTGTTTCCCGAAGGATACCAACGCGCTGGTACAGCTGGCCGGCAACCATCATCATGCGTTTCATTTACTTAAATCGGTGATTGAAGTGAATAATCAGCAACATCGCTTGCTCATCGATAAAATACTCGAACGATTCGGGTCGATCAATGGAAAAAAGGTGGCGGTGCTTGGGCTCGCCTTCAAACCGAATACAGACGATCTGCGCGAATCGCCGGCGCTTGTGATGATTCCGCAGTTGGCAGCACTTGGTGCGGATGTGATCGGTTATGATCCGATTGCCGCAGAGCAGGGGGCAAAATGGATCAGTGCTCCGGCACGTTATACAAATCATGTTGCCGAAGCGTTGGACGGTGCAGATTTTGCGGTAATCATTACCGATTGGCCGGACATCAAACGAATGGATCCGGAAACGTATGTGCGTCTGATGGATCAGCCAATCGTCTTCGACGGACGTAACTGCTACAGCATCGCGGCTGCTCAGGCAGCGAATCTAGAATATTACTCGATCGGTCGCCCGAATGTTGTTCCGGAAGTCAGCAAGTAAACGCAATATGTCTGAAGTTGGTGAGTCGTGAATGAAGATTTTGTTTTTCGTCGGCGAATTTCCGAAACTCTCGCAAACCTTTATTTTGAATCAGATCACCGGCTTGATTGACGCCGGTCATGAAGTGACGATTCTGGCAAAGAAGAGCGGCGGTGCCAAAGTGCATCCGGATGTTCTGTATTATGATTTGCTCGATCATGTCGTCTATTATGGCGATTCAGCGCAGTCAAATTCGCGCATCCGAAAAGGGTGCGGCTTTGTCCGCGCTATTTGTGTCCACGGCATTTCGCGCGTCTTCAATAAAAAGTATCAAGGTAAAGCGCCGCTTCGTGAATTACTAGCCATGCCGAACTTGGTGCTGCTGATCCGCAAACTCAACCAAGTGGATCTTACCGACCATTCGGTCATCATGGCACACTTCGGTCCAAACGGTTTGCTCGCACAGAAATGCATCGAAATGGGGCTGCTGCGTGGAAAACTATTCACTGCTTTTCATGGGTACGATATGTTGCGTTTTGTAAAGCAAAAGGGCAGCGCTGCTTATAACGATTTGTTTCGATCGCCATCAGTGATTCTGCCGATCAGCGAACATTGGCGCCGGCGCTGCATCGCACTTGGCGCAGATCCAACCAAAACCGTTGTGCATCACATGGGCATTGATCTGCTCCGCTTCGATTGTCATCCCTCACAACCGGCCGCGCAGTTGTTCTTTGTATCGGCAGCACGATTGGTTGAAAAAAAAGGTTTGTACTACGCGATTGAAGCGGTGGCTCAATTGGTGAAAAAGGGGTATTCCGTTCGTTATGCGATTGCCGGAGACGGTCCGTTAAAGGACAAGCTACAGGAGCAGATTGAACGGTGCAAAATGACGCGGCATATCCAGCTTGTCGGTTGGAAAACGCAGGATGAATGGATCAAATTAATGAAGGATGCGCAGATTGTCCTTGCGCCGAGTGTAACGGCAAGCGATGGTGATATGGAAGGCATTCCGGTTCAGCTGATGGAAGCGATGGCGATGGAGAAACTTGTGGTTGCTACCATGCACTCGGGGATTCCCGAACTGATTCAAGATGGAGAAAACGGCTATCTTGTACCGGAGCGGGATGCGGCATCGCTTGCGCAAGCCTTAGAGAAGGCGATCAAGACGCCGGAAAAATGGAAGCGAATCACGCAAAACGCGCGCCGGACGATTAAAGAATCGTTTAATATCCAAAAGTTAAATGCAGAGCTGCTTCAGCTTTTTATAGGTAAAGAAAATTAATCCTTTTGCCCTGTCTTCGAACCAATAGCCCGGTGTCTTGGCCAAGCATCAAAAGCGTAGAGCTCTGGCGCCTGCGGAGCGGCTCTGTTGATTGCAGGCCAAAGGAGACCCCGCAGA
>NZ_BJMS01000172.1 GCF_006539285.1 Sporolactobacillus inulinus | reverse complement strand
GCGGAAGTAATGACTAGGCATAGTCTAGTTTTTCTAATCAAAGAACAGGAAAAGGAAGAAGCGTAATCATTGTCGATGAATTTGGAACAAACGACAGGACAATGGCGAAAAGTGAGAGCACTCGCCAAGACTCGCCGTTTGACGGAACCACGGGCAGCCGTGACCATGCGAGCATTTGTCAAATATGGCTGAAGATCGAGAAAGCGGTCGAAGTTTTTTTTGAATAAGTCTTGTCATTCTGACAAATTATGAATGTCTTATATGCTTTAATGGATCATACAATCCTAAGTTAAAGGCGGCGAACGACATGATTCAAAAAATGGGCAGTGTAGCGGCAGAGACGGTTGATCCCTTTGTGCACAAGAAAAGATTGCAAGGACGAGCGCGATCCGGTCGTTCGATCCAGACGTTCTTGTTAGGAGTAGTATTCCGTATGGATTTCTTTTTCTTGGCGGCCGGGTTTCTCCTTGGACGCGCGGTAATTATTACCAGCTTAACTCCATTTATTCTTCCATTTTTTGCGACGGTTTTCTGGATGAAGCGGAAGCGCAGATATGCCGATTCACTTGCAGTATTGGTTGGTGCGGCGACCCTTTCAGCGGGACAAGCCTTTTATGCACTGCTCGGTTTGCTCGCATTTCTCATTGGGTGGCGGATGATGAACGCATTGAAGCGGGTGAAAATGGAGCGGTGGCTGCCGGGACTCGTTTTTATCATGGGATTCACGGTACGCCTGGTGTACCAAGCAGCCTTTTCGCTGACCATTGTTTGGACTGATCTCTTGACTGCCGGTGCTGAAGCCTGCCTATCCGCTTTGGTCACATTGATTTTCATGCAGAGTGTACCGCTGATCTCAACGCATGTCAGTCATAAACTGTTTCGTAATGAGGAAATCATTTGCTTTGTGATTTTAATCTCTTCTGTGATCGCCGGAACGATCGGCTGGCATGTCTATGACGTGTCCATCGACCATGTACTCGCACGTTACGCGGTGCTGCTTTTTGCTTATGCCGGAGGAGCGGCAATTGGGTCAACTGTGGGCGTGGTGATTGGTCTGATTCTAGGTATGGCTAGTGTAACAAGCCTCTACCAAATGAGTTTGCTCGCCTTTACGGGTGTGCTCGGCGGTCTGCTGAAAGAGGCTGGAAAAGTGGGAGTGGCGGCCGGCCTTTTGATCGCAACCTTGCTGATCGGTGTTTATGGCAATGGTTACGCCGGCTTAGGCAACGAAGTGATCGACTCCATTGCTGCTTTGGTCTTGTTCTTTCTAACGCCGAAAAGTTTTATCCGGCAAATGGCCTCATTTATCCCGGGGACACGTGAATATCAGGCGGAACAACAGCAATATGTGCGCAAACTGCGCGATGTTACCGTGAGCCGTGTTGAACAATTTTCCAGCCTTTTTCAAACGCTTGCGAAAAGCTTCTCACCGCCTAAAGACAATCGTGAGTCGGTCAGTGATGATGATCTTTTCTTAAGCCGTGTAACGGCAAAAACTTGCCAGAATTGCTTTAAAAAAGAGTTTTGCTGGATCAATAATTTTGAGAAGACGCAGCGGATCATGCTTGAATTGCGTGAGGAGGGGCGGCACGGAAAGCGGGACTCGGAAGCGCGTGTGCAGCGGCAGTGGCGCAGCCATTGTTCGAGACCAGAACGTACGATGGAGGCAATTCACCGTGAGCAGAGCCATGCTGAATTAAGTGAGAAAATGCGCCGCAATGTTCTGGAAAGCCGCCGATTGGTGGCCGATCAGCTAGAGGGGGTATCCCAGGTCATGGGCGACTTTGCGCGTGAAATGAAGCGAGAGCGCGGCCTTCATGATTGGCAGGAAGAAATGATTTTGACGAAGCTGAACGGGATTGGTGTTCGCGTCGAAAGCGTTGAAATCTATAATCTTGAATCCGGAGCAATCGATATCGAAGCCGTACTTCCGGTTGATCACTACGGGGTGTGCGAAAAGGTGATCGCGCCGCTTCTGTCAGATATTCTCGGCGAAAGTATCGTTGTGGAGAAGAAACAGTCGTCTGAACTTCCCGAAGGTCCCAGCCGAGTCGTATTTGTTTCAGCGCGTGCTTATGATTTGGAGACGGGTGTCGCAACGGCTGCACGAGGTGGCGGGGGGATCTCCGGCGACAATTACTCGCTGTTTGAAATTGGTTCTAAGAAATATGTGATGGCAATCAGCGATGGAATGGGCCACGGCGAGCGAGCGGATATGGAAAGCAAAGACACCTTGCAGCTGTTGAAAAAAGTGTTGAAATCGGGAATACATGAGACGCTGGCCATTAAGTCGATTAACTCGATCTTATCACTACGTTCGACAGAGGAAATTTATGCCACACTGGATCTGGCATTAATTGATTTGCAAAATGCAACCTCCAGATTTCTGAAAATAGGCTCAAATCCAAGTTTTATAAAACGAGGAAGCCGCGTTTTTATGCTTGACAGCGAAAATCTGCCCATTGGAATTATCCGTGATGTCTCAATTGATGTGCGCTCCGAACAACTGAAATCAGGGGATCTGCTGATTATGATGAGCGACGGAATTTTTGATGTTCCTCAGCACATTGAGAATAAGGAAGTATGGGTCAAGCGAAAAATAAAAGAAATGGAGACTGATGATCCACAGGAAATTGCCGATTTGCTGCTTGAAGAAGTGATTCGTGCAGGGAATGGCACCCTCAATGATGATATGACCGTCATCACGGCGCGAATAAGACATCATATACCGGAGTGGTCAGCATTTTCATCCGATCAAACGGATAAGCGCATCAAACGAGCATGAACCCATTTGTAGTTTGTGAGTTTTACTGTACCGATTATCGAAAAAAGGTTTGAAAAGTATCCGTGCAACAAAGTGTTCACCTTCGTCAAAGGGTTTGGCGGAGCCAAGTTTTCTTACAAATAAAGTAAGTACATGATTTTGCTTCGTCTTCAAACCAATCGACCAGTGTCTTGG
>NZ_BJMS01000171.1 GCF_006539285.1 Sporolactobacillus inulinus | reverse complement strand
TATTAGATAAAGAATTATTGAAAGAAGAAGGATCCATAAACTATTCATTTCTCACATGATTAAATAACAACATACTTGTTGCTATTTAACAGTTTTCTATATTAATTTTATTTAAAGCTACCATATCTTTTTGTTAAAGCAAATATAAATAACGACATAAAAGTTATTCCTAGAAGAGTTTGAATTCCTGCAAATAGTTTTGCCAATAGTCCAACAGGAGTAATATCTCCAAAAGCCGTAGTAGTAAAAGTAATCAATGAGAAATAAGCAGCATATCCAAGCCCTTTTAATCCTGATATAATTTCTCCATTAATAAGCCTCAATCCTCCATTTGCATAAATGGAAATTAGCCAATAAAGAATAGCAAATAGTATCCAGATTAATAATGAAGACAATACTGTTCTAAAAGGTCTATAACCATATCCACTTGTTAGCTCCATTGATATATTTAATAACTTTTGTAAATAATTTGTATTCGACTTTCTCTCCAATTTAAGATATTCAAAATTAGCAAGCGAAAAAAGTGTTGGATTATTAGCATTTTTTGCCGATTCCGCAATTAATAACCAATTATCTAAGGTCTTATTTTTAAATGTTTTTTCATCAGCATTGTGGATATTTTCTATAATGGCAGATTCAATATCAATATCCTCAACTTGAGCGTTTTTAGTAAACAACATCTTCCTCAAATTTGAGTTCTTTATTTGTATTTTTTTGAAGTCACCTATAAAAGTAAGCATATCTATGGTTGTATTTTCCCAAATATGAAGATCTTCAACAATTCTTACAGGACTCTCAAAAACCAACTTTTCACATGAAGAATTTTGTATATTAACCCTTGCCTGGGGGACAAATAAACGTATTCTATTTAGCTTACTTTCTCTTATATCAGTATTAATAGGATTTGGTGACTTATTAGAGGAATCACCTATTAGGTCATAATTAGTGGCAATACCAATATTTAATTCTTGGATATTACAATTTGCAATTAGATTATTAGAACGTTCAACATCAAAACGTTCAACACTAAGACCGTTTATGCGAAAAAAATCACTTATATCAAAAACCTTTAATAAGGCTACATTGCCACTTGATAAACCAAATTTTTGTAAAGTGAAATAAGTAAACTCTTTTATAACCAAGAATAATTTATCACAGTCTATATGTGCATTAAACCCAACAACTTTTTCTTTATCTTTTAGGTTAGGAAAGTATTGATATAAAAATTCAGGTGTAATTGTTAAAGAGTTTTCTTTAGTTTGTAATTGGTACTTTTCTTTAATTGGTGCGAGTTTCTTACCCTTTTTTTCAAATAAGAATTCAAATTGAATTGTTGCTGGCATATTAATCAACTCTATTTCTATTTTGTTTATTATTAATGATAGCACACTTACTCAAACAGACGTTTCCTGACCAGCTGCAGCTTGGTTCATAGCTAATTGAATTTCCATTGTAGCTCCATCGACTTCAGAATGCCCATCATTCTCACTAATGGAACCACCCATCATCATATTAAAATGAGATTCATGTTTAGAATTCTTAAAAATCCTCCTAAATACATCTAAGTAAGTCTCATTTAACTCTTGATTGCTATCCACATACAAATCATCATTTACATGATGTGACCCATCGTTAGCCCAAGAAAGTAAAGTTTTGCAAGCTACCCTATCTTCATCCGGGAACCCTTCAATAATCTCATCAACATCAACGTTACCGAAAAATTTAAAATAATTCTCCAATATTCTTCTCATAATATTTGGTGTTGTTATTGAATTTGGATTTTCCTTTAGTTCTTTCCAAAGTAACTCATATGAATTTTTAATAGGATTCTCATCATACTCACAAATTTGTGATATATTATTCACCTTCCTTATAATCCAAAAGGTTTCGTCATTTAACTTTTTACTACCATGACCTTTATTAAATGAAATTTCCTTATGAAAATAAACGTTATGAGTCAAAATAATCAATTGTTTGAAGTTAGAATCATTACTCCTTATCTTTTTCTTTAAATTATTTATGAGGTTGCTCACCATAAATAGTATATTGTTGTCCAAGCTAGAAATGGGGTCATCAACTACAACTACTCTTGCTGTATTTACTTTGTCCTGATCATTACTTCCATTAATAAGCTGATAGAAATAAAGGAAGGTAATAAAGGTCTTCTCTCCTTCACTTAACGTTTCATTTGCATCTTCACCGTATTCCCTTACAATCTTGTAATTACCCTGTTCATCAGATTCTGCTAACTGGAAATTTGTGAACCCAAATGATTTAAGAAGCGTATTAATTTCGTGAATAGAAGGTAAAACACTTGTTAATTGATTTTGAAGCTCAATGGCCTCTTCTTCCAGTATCTTTTTGAAACCTACTTGTTGGGCCTTTCCCTTCTCCATTCCAACTAAAGCTCTATTCTCTCTTCCAAAATTACTCATGTAATTGTCATAATTACTCTTATTCTCTTCGGCGATAAATCGCCATATCTCTTTTATTAACCTTTCCTTTTCTTCTTTAATATTGTCAATTACCCTATTTAACTCTGAAATTTCTACATTCGCCTTTTCAACCTCTGATTTTATCTGCTCAAGGTAGCTTGTAATTGAATTTAACTCAATACTTCTACTTGGTTCATTGCTCTTCCTTTCGAGCAACTGAATATTTTCCTTATATGTTAAATTCATTATTTCAAATAGGGATGTTATTTTCTCTTTATTAATAAAAGGTATGTCCTCAATTATAAGAAAATTGTACTGTTCAAAAAAGCCAATTGTATCTCTTTCGTATTTTTCTATGGATAAATTAAGGTTTTGTATTTGTTCAGTGTATGTTTCATCAAAATACTCATCCAACTTTTCCTTAAAACTCCCCGGTAACTCCTGTTGGCAAAATGGACAAATACCATCTGTACCCTCCATATGTCTATGCCCTTGTTGCACCCAGTCACTTAAATTTAATTCAGATATTAATCTAGCAATATCAATATCCTTTTTACCTATTATTTTTGTTTTAAA
>NZ_BJMS01000170.1 GCF_006539285.1 Sporolactobacillus inulinus | reverse complement strand
GGATGCCCATAATAATGGAAACAAAAACATTGAAACAGATTACATACCTTAGTCTCTGTGGCGGATTGATTCTATTTGTGCTCTTTTCTGCCAGCTTAGCAACAAGTATTGGCAACATGAAGCGAGTCACAATAGCAGAGGCTCAGACGCGCGCAAAACTGAACTGGAAAATTGACCAGATAAAGATGGGATCAAGTATCGACATAACCGGATGGGCCTTTTACCCGGGAGAATCCATAAAAGTTTACGGAACACATGTGCTTTTAAAAGATTCAGAATCAGAACAATTTTATCAAATCCCTACAAAGATGGTGATCAGAGCGGATTTAAACAAACAGTACCCGTCATCCCATGACTATTCATCCGGCGGTTTTTTTGCACGTGTAAAGATGAGTCAGCTTAAAGCTCCGCCGTCACACTATAAGCTGTATCTTTCGTACACGACCAACGACAGGCGGACGATTGTCGTGAAAACAAACCTTCGATTGCCAAATGCAGGGAGCGAAAAGTAATGAGAAAAGTAAGTCGGCAGCTGAATGATTCCCATTACATGCCGTTCCTGTACTTCATTCTGTTCTCTCTTGTGATCCACTTTCCAATGACACTGAACTACAGCGATGATGCTCGATTTAAAGTCATTCTAAAGAATAATGACCTCTTTCAGTGGTTGCATGCGCGCTATTTCACTTGGACATCCAGGGTCCTGCTTGAAGCGGTAATGGTACCTGTGCTTCATGCCGGTGATTGGCTCTGGAAATGGATTGATGTGCTCATGATCGCAGTATTTGTACTCGCGCTCTCAAAACTCTTTGTAAAAAGCCGCTTCGCTGCGTGCAACTGGTTGATCATCCTGCTTTTTCTGCTTATTCCTGTACGCGCATTTAACAGTGCAGGTTGGGCAGCCACCACCTGCAATTATCTTTGGCCAATGACCATGGGACTGATCGCATTGCTTCCATTGAAAAAACTGCTGAATGGACAGAGACTGCCCTACTATGCGTACATCATCTGCATTCCGGCACTGATTTACGCAGCAAACCAAGAGCAGCTATGCGTTGCCTTGCTGATTGTCTTTGGCGCATTTATTGTCTTCTTCGCTTTTCAGCATCGGTTTTACCTATTTCCAGTCATCCAATTTCTGATCACCATGGCCAGCTTTATTTTCATTGCCAGCTCACCTGGAAATCATGCACGATTAATGGTACAGGTCGTCCGATCCAACCATCATTTCTTTATGCTGTCCGTAGCGAATAAACTTGAGATTGGCGCCTTTTCATCGACCTTGAATCATTTCATCTTTACTTTCGACCCAATCTTTCTTATTTTGTGCATCCTAATCACCGCAGCAGTGTACGCAAAAAATCGTGATCCATTCTTACGCATGATAAGCATCCTCCCGTTATTCTGTACGCTTGCCTTCGGTGCATTGCGTCCAGTAACGAAAACACTGTTTCCACAACTCGCTCATGTCCTCTATGATGTTCGCGTGATCCCATACGGCTACGTGCAGCTGGAAAATGTCTGGGCGTTAAAGAGCTACCTACCTCTGGCCATCTTAGGACTTGTATGTCTGTGCATCCTGCTTTCATTGCTTTACCTCTTTAGTGATCTGCGGACGTTTCTCTTTGCTGCACTCGTTCTTTTCGCAGGTTTAATGTCGCGCATCGTCATTGGATTCACACCAAGTGCCTGGGGATCCGGAGTCCGAGCCTTCTTCTTCATGTATGTTTCACTTATTATTGTCATTCTTTTAGTCTTTCAAGAACTACTTCGTCTCGATAAGAAGCATTTTCCGCAAAACGTTCTTATCTTCACAGCACTCTATACGGGGCTTACCGTCCTAAACGGGTACTTACTGCATGGCTGAGCACCGTAAGCAAATTTAACTCACTCGTAGTGAAAAATTGTGGTTTTTGACACACTGCAAGCACTTGTGAAGGACGCAAATTAATTTTGAAATTATTGGCATATGGATTAAGCTAAAATAAGGCGATGCATTCCTATGAAGTCATGTTTCGATTGGCGTTTTATGTTTTGATCTCTTCAATTGCTCATTATTATATTGGTTAATCATGCGAATTAATTGATCTCTGTCCTGAAGTATCACCCCATTTTTTTTGCAGATATCTTAGCATTATTCGTAAAATGGCGGTTTGTAATGACTATTTTTCGGCTTGCTTGATAATAACCACTGGCACCAACAACTTCATATATTGCGTGCACACCAACATTTCCACCATAACGTTTTGCCTGAACAACCGTTTTTTCGTTCCCTTTTATTAATACTAAATCCGCTCCAAAGTCACCTGTACACTTAGTTACTTTGACAAAATAGCCTTGACTCCTATAGATAGGAGCTAAGTATTCTTCAAACTCTGCACCTTTCATTTTGTCTACATCCTCTATAGGTGCAATAAACTGTACAGGCTTTGACATGAATTGTTTGCATGCACCATAAATCCAACGGCCAGTAAAAAAGAGAAGACCGAGAATGATTGCAAACAGCAAGATCCCAGTGATTTGTGTCGTCATTGGATTTGATAAGGCAGCAACAAAAAAGGAGACGATCAAATACAGCGAAATGCCTAGGAGCATTTTATATCTTAACGGCCAATTCTTTATCAATGAAAAAATAAAGAAATGGTCTTTTAATTGGGTAAGTTCTTTGTTGTATCTACGAAACAGCTTGATGTACTTATAAAACACAAACAAGACGGTTCCAATAAACATAAAATAAATACTAATAGGAAATGCAATCATGATCATCAGCATGAAAACGATTAAATAGAATAGATTATGGAATGTGCTATTCATTTTTCGCTTATTCATCGTGAAAATCCTTTCCTAATCCATTCATACTCATTTTCAATGCCAATATTTTGAATGAATCAAAGGTCGTCTGCGATTAATTTTCCCATCAAGCGATTCTCTATACGCTAGAAACGCTCATCTGATTCGAACAATGGTTAATGGTACTTTTCTACTGCTCACTCACCCGTCAATTAAGAAAAACCGGGCAAAAAGCGCCCGTTCCCTAATCTCCAACCATGTTTGATGGGCTCGTGTCTT
>NZ_BJMS01000169.1 GCF_006539285.1 Sporolactobacillus inulinus | reverse complement strand
TGCCTGGCAGTGACCTACTCTCACAGGGGGACAGCCCCCAATTACCATCGGCACAGAAGAGCTTAACGACCGTGTTCGGGATGGGAACGGGTGTGACCTCTTCGCTATAACCGCCAGACTTAAACCGGCTCTCACGAGCCTTCAAAACCGGTAACGAAAACTTCAAAATCATTCATCCAAACGTTTGGGTTAAGTCCTCGACCGATTAGTATCTGTCCGCTCCACACGTCACCGTGCTTCCACTCCAGACCTATCAACCTCATCATCTCTAAGGGGTCTTACTGATTTAAAATCATGGGAAATCTCATCTTGAAGGGGGCTTCATGCTTAGATGCTTTCAGCACTTATCCCGTCCACACATAGCTACCCAGCGTATGCTCCTGGCGGAACAACTGGTACACCAGCGGTGTGTCCATCCCGGTCCTCTCGTACTAAGGACAGCTCTTCTCAAATTTCCTACGCCCGCGACGGATAGGGACCGAACTGTCTCACGACGTTCTGAACCCAGCTCGCGTACCGCTTTAATGGGCGAACAGCCCAACCCTTGGGACCTACTTCAGCCCCAGGATGCGATGAGCCGACATCGAGGTGCCAAACCTCCCCGTCGATGTGAACTCTTGGGGGAGATAAGCCTGTTATCCCCAGGGTAGCTTTTATCCGTTGAGCGATGGCCCTTCCATGCGGTGCCACCGGATCACTAAGCCCGACTTTCGTCCCTGCTCGACTTGTAGGTCTCGCAGTCAAGCTCCCTTGTGCCTTTACACTCTGCGAATGATTTCCAACCATTCTGAGGGAACCTTTGGGCGCCTCCGTTACCTTTTAGGAGGCGACCGCCCCAGTCAAACTGCCCGCCTGACACTGTCTCCGAACCGGATCACGGCTCAGGGTTAGAATGTCGATATCGTCAGGGCAGTATCCCACCGATGCCTCCACCGAACCTAGCGGTCCGGCTTCCAAGGCTCCTGCCTATCCTGTACAAACGATACCCACATCCAATATCAAGCTGCAGTAAAGCTCCATGGGGTCTTTCCGTCCTGTCGCGGGTAACCTGCATCTTCACAGGTACTATAATTTCACCGGGTCTCTCGTTGAGACAGTATCCAAATCGTTACACCTTTCGTGCGGGTCGGAACTTACCCGACAAGGAATTTCGCTACCTTAGGACCGTTATAGTTACGGCCGCCGTTTACTGGGGCTTCAATTCAAAGCTTCTCCCCGAAGGGATAACCTCTCCTTTTAACCTTCCAGCACCGGGCAGGTGTCAGCCCCTATACATCACCTTACGGTTTAGCAGAAACCTGTGTTTTTGGTAAACAGTCGCTTGGATCTTTTCACTGCGGCTCTCCGGACCCGAAGGTCCTTCGAGCACCCCTTCTCCCGAAGTTACGGGGTGATTTTGCCGAGTTCCTTAACGAGAGTTCTCCCGAGCGTCTTAGAATTCTCTTCTTGCCCACCTGTGTCGGTTTGGGTACGGGCACCGTTTCACTCGCTAGAGGCTTTTCTTGGCAGTGTAGGATCAGGCGCTTCGGTACTTAATTTCCCTCCTCATCACCGCTTGGCCACAAGCAGCGGGATTTGCCTCGCTGCAAGCCTCACGGCTTGAACGCACGCTTCCATCCGTGCGCTCGCCTTACCTTCCTGCGTCCCCCCATCACTCAAACGTGAAACGCTGGTACAGGAATATCAACCTGTTGTCCATCGCCTACGCCTTTCGGCCTCGGCTTAGGCCCCGACTAACCCTGAGCGGACGAACCTTCCTCAGGAACCCTTAGGCTTTCGACGGAGAAGATTCTCACTTCTCTTTTCGTTACTCATACCGGCATTCTCACTTCCAAACGCTCCAACATGCCTCACGGCACATCTTCAATGCCCTTGGAACGCTCCCCTACCATGACCTGACGGTCATCCGCGACTTCGGTGCTGTGCTTAGCCCCGTTACATTTTCGGCGCGACGCCACTCGACCAGTGAGCTATTACGCACTCTTTAAATGGTGGCTGCTTCTGAGCCAACATCCTGGTTGTCTGGGCAACGTCACATCCTTTCCCACTTAGCACAAACTTAGGGACCTTAGTCGGCGGTCTGGGCTGTTTCCCTTTCGACGACGGATCTTATCACTCGCCGTCTGACTCCCGGACGTAAGTGCTTGGCATTCGGAGTTTGACTGAACTCGGTAATCCTGTGGGGACCCCTTATTCAATCAGTGCTCTACCTCCAAGTCTCACTCATCCGAGGCTAGCCCTAAAGCTATTTCGGGGAGAACCAGCTATCTCCGTGTTCGATTGGCATTTCACCCCTACCCACACCTCATCCCCGCATTTTTCAACATGCGTGGGTTCGGGCCTCCATTCAGTGTTACCTGAACTTCACCCTGGACATGGGTAGATCACACGGTTTCGGGTCGACAACCCTAAACTCATTCGCCCTATTCAGACTCGCTTTCGCTGCGGCTCCGCCTCTTCAGCTTAACCTTGCTTAGAATCGTCACTCGCCGGTCCATTCTACAAAAGGTACGCTGTCACCCCCGAAGGGGGCTCCAACTACTTGTAAGCACACGGTTTCAGGATCTCTTTCACTCCCCTTCCGGGGTGCTTTTCACCTTTCCCTCACGGTACTGGTTCACTATCGGTCACTGGGGAGTATTTAGCCTTGGGAGACGGTCCTCCCGGATTCCGACGGGGTTTCTCGTGTCCCGCCGTACTCAGGATCCACTCCGGAGTGTACGTTCCGTCGGCTACAGGGCGTTTGCCTTCTCTGGCCGACCCTTCCAGGTCGTTCGCCTGAAACGTACTTTTGTAACTCCATGCGGAGTGTCCTACAACCCCAAAGGGCAAGCCCTTTGGTTTGGGCTGTTTCCCTTTCGCTCGCCACTACTCAGGAAATCGCATTTGCTTTCTCTTCCTCCGGGTACTGAGATGTTTCAGTTCCCCGGGTCTGCCTTACTCTACCTATGGATTCAGCAGAGCATGCCATCCGTTCAGGATGGCGGGTTCCCCCATTCGGAAATCTTCGGATCAAAGCTTACTTACAGCTCCCCGAAGCGTATCGGCGTTCGTTCCGTCCTTCATC
>NZ_BJMS01000168.1 GCF_006539285.1 Sporolactobacillus inulinus | reverse complement strand
GGCCAAGACACTGGTCTATTGGTTTGAAGACGGGGCAAAATTATAAAATTTCTTTACCTGCCCTAAAAACCCCTGAAGCAGCCGTCGACCGACCGCCTTCAGGGGGTGCGTGGTTCATCAAAGAATTGGTTTATTCGTAGTGCTCCTCTTCCAGAAAAGGATCATCGATGACGATTCGCTGGGCTTCGGCATCGCTGGTACCCGCATACAGTTCCATGACGCCGCTTTCTCTATGACGGATTGCGCCGCCGCTGAACACCACATCACGCAGATCGGTACGTTTTGCCGTCCCGTCTAGGAAATCCTTTCGAACGGCGATTATTTTGACCGGGGTATGACTGCCGGTAAGCGGATCGAGCGTGAATACCATCGAATAATAATGGCGATTGCCCTGTTCATCAAAGTAGGCGATGTGCCCAAGCACGCCGGCACTGCCATTTTTCAGTGGGTGTACTTCATTGGCACCACCCCATTCTGCTTCAGCAAAATGGCCTTCAAGCAGCGGAGCGTCTTCTATTTTATCAAGGGTCAATTCACTCAGAGAAGCAAGAATCAGATAGCCGATTTTTCCCCGACCGCCTTTTCTACCTTGCGGCCGTGTCAGCACCAGAATCTGCCCATTTGGCAATTGTGCAAGACGCAAGTCCTTCATTCCGACGGGGCCCTCAAAATAGGGTTTTAGCATGCGAATCGATGGTCCCTGATAGAAGAGCGTTCGCCACTGGCTATCGCCATTGGCAGCCCGTTTGACCCAGACCCCGCCGAAAAGCAGCTGACCGTCAATCCGCGTCACAAAAGGATCCTGAAGCGGGAAAAAAGGCAGGTCAGGTACAAGTCTCCAGCCTTCCGCAGTCTGTTCAAAGAATCCGACATGCGCCTCCTCGCTCTCGCGCGACTCGACGCGTGCGGCAATCAGCTGGCGGCCTTCATCGCAAAAAGGGGCCGTGCAATTATAGACATCCTTTGCACCGGCTCCAAGAAAATTCAACTTTTCAACTTCATAAATCGTCGGATGCCTCGACGTGTAGTCTTCAAGCAAATCTAAGCATTCCGTAACCCGTTCCATGAATCGCGCCTCCCGAAAACATAAGCTGCACCATTGCAGCACATCTTTACTATAGTCTTCTTCTCACGCAACTTCATGTATTTGAAATTTTTTTCAACGCTCCCGAGTCAATTATTTTTCCTGCGCGCTTCGCAGCAAGGCTTCTATTGCCACATGACGGTCTTCTGCATTAAAGATCGCGGAGCCGGCGACAAATAGTTCAGCACCCGCCTCAAGACACAGCGGCAAGGTTTCGCCGTTGATCCCGCCATCGACCTCGATCTTAACCGGCACTTGCTTTTCATGAATCATTCGGGCAACCGCGCGAATTTTATGAAGCATTGATGGAATAAAACGCTGCCCGCCAAAACCGGGATCGACCGTCATAATCAGGACGTAGTCAACCTCACGCAATAGCGAATCCAATACGGCGGCAGGTGTGGCCGGATTGAGCGCAACGCCTGCCTTAGCACCACCCTCTTTAATGATCTGGATGGCGCGATGCACATGCTTGCACGCTTCCACATGCACGGAGATCATATCTGCCCCTGCCGAAAGAAAATCCGGCAGTAAATGAATCGGTTCTTCAACCATGAGATGCACGTCTTGCGCAACCTTTGATTCGCGTTTCAATGCTTCGACGACATTTGCACCCATTGTTATATTCGGTACAAAACGTCCATCCATAACATCCACATGAATCATGTCCACATCCCGTGCCACATCATGAACCTCATCCGCAAGATAAGCGAAATGAGCAGACAGAATTGATGGTAAAATTTTCATCACAGCTTCCCTCCTCAATCAAATGCAACCGTATTATGTAATCGTTGTCACAAATAATAGTACGTCAAAGCAAACGCTTCGTCAAAAGATATTCGACGAATGTTGGCCATCCCCTTGTTCGTTTACATTTTATCTTATTCACTCTATAATAGAAACCATTATTTTGCACATTTATAACCCTATTGATCATTTGTGCAGCAACAGGGGGGATACCATGAATCGCGATGCTTTGAAAAAAAAATATATTCAAATCGCTCAGATGTACTACGAACAGAATCTCACTCAAAATGAAATTGCTGCGAAAATCGGCGTCAACCGAACTTCAGTCAGCCGGATGCTGAAGAAGATGCGCGACGAGGGCATTGTCAAAATCACCATTAATTATGACTTAAACGACCTTTCTCTTGCCAAACAACTTGAGCAAAAGTTTCAGCTCGAAAAGTCGATTGTTATTCCGGTTGATCCGGCGCAGCCGACCCATGTGACGTTAACTGCTCTCGGCCAAGCAGCGGCCCGCTTTCTTGAAGCTCATTTGCAAGATCATGATGTGATTGGCTTTTCATGGGGCAGCGCGCTCGCTGCCGTTGTCGATGCGCTCGAGCCGTCCGAACAGTACGACGATCTCTTATGTCTGCCAATGATCGGCGGACCCGCCGGAAAATTAGAGAGCCGCTATCATGTTAATACGATTTGTTTTAAAGCAGCAGAAAAATTGAAGGCCCGCTCCATAATGATCGACGTACCCGCTATTGTTGAGAAGGAATCGACACGAGACGATTGGATGCATTCCCATTATTATGATGAAATTTTAGCTTATTGGAAGAAGATCAGCATTGCCCTAGTTGGCATCGGTTCGATTCAAAACACCGGCCATGCCACTTGGCGCGCCTTTTATGGGCATGAATCCGTCCAGCATTTTAAAGAAAAGCGGATCGTTGGTGATCTCTGCTCCCATTTCTTTGATGATGCAGGTAAAGAAATCGCTACGCACCTAAGCAAGCGAACGCTTTCGATTCCGCTGGATGTACTGCACCATACTCGCTACACCATTGGCGTTGCAGAATCGAAAGGCAAGATTCCCGGTATTCTCGGCGCATTGCATGGGCGTCATCTGAATGTATTAATCACTACAGAAGAAACTGCAAAAGGGCTTCTTGCGGCTGACAAACATAAAATGCCTTGATTCGTGCATAGACCGTGACAGAATTCGATGTTCCGCGACTATTTCCCTGGAAATAACCCGTTAACGCCGCACAGCGCATTACCTGTTTAAGAAAAACCAA
>NZ_BJMS01000167.1 GCF_006539285.1 Sporolactobacillus inulinus | reverse complement strand
TACTACCGCTATCAATCCATCCGACTTTAGTCGGTGGTAGTTGAAATGTTCTTTGTCTTGAACTGGAAGAAAGTGCTTCTTAATTTAGCAATCATCGGTGTCCTGCTGGCAGGATCAAGCTATTCGTTTCAAACGGTTGCGCAGCAATTTGGCTATCAAAATGACCCTAATCTGTCCATGCCAAGTGTGCATTGGATCATGCTCGGTCTGTCAAAAGACGGTTCATATAATCGCAGCGACTATGATTTTACGCGCACGCAGCCGAATCAAGCCGCAAAAAAACGTGCCGACTGGCAGCAGATTAAAGAGCGCCTCGAGAACAATCCCTTTCAAGGGCTTCTGCGGCTATGGATGATCAAAGCGTTCCGAACATGGGGAGAAGGCGCGCACGGCTATGATTGGTACACACATCTCTCGAGTCATCCAACTGAAGCTTACCAATATCTCTTTAATCATAACAAGCAACTGACACTGATCATCGTGCAAGTGTTTCATATCGCTGCACTCGCTCTGCTGCTGCTTTCAGCTTGCCATACGTTCCGTTCGAAAAAACCTGTGCTTGGTCTATTGATTCAGATCACTTTATTCGGAAACTTTCTTTTTTACACCTTTATCTGGGAGGCTGAACCGCGTTACAGCCTGCTTTTTACACCGTTTCTCTTAATTGGTGCCGTTCTGGGGCTAACGGAGCTGGAGCAGCTTCGAGCTACCGTTCAATCGGCAACTGGTCGCAAACTGAATGTAATCCGGTTACCACTGATCTTTGGATTAGCTGCCGCTGTCGTTGTCTGTGGCGCTTCTGGAGCCGGAATTTATTTGAATCCTAAGTCGCCGCAGCGCCACTATCTTGTGGATCAACCGTTTGCAAGCGATAAGCAAACCGTGCCTCTCGATGCCGAGCATTCAATCACTCAGACATTTCATGCACCGACCCGTTTCAATCGTATATCAATGGGTGTCGCTAGCCAGAGCGGAAAAGGCAGCTATCACTTTTCACTGGTCAATCTCCGGTCTCAGCAAACCGAATATGCGCGCAGGTTTGCACCGGATCATGAGCACGGGCCGATAATATTTGCGTTTCCCCCGATCGACGGAAACACGCATTTTCTTCTTAAAATGCATCAATTAAGCGGCAATGACAACGCACGACTTGAGCTGTTCATTAACGGCCATCGCCATGGATTTGAACAACGTGATGCCTATCCAGGAGGAGCATTGTCCCTAAACGGCATGAAGCAGGGCCGAAAAGATCTTCAGTTCAGCGTCTATGAGCAAACCCCCGGTCCCTTCATCAACACATTTATTTATGTCTTATTGATGACCGTGCCGCTTTTGATGCTAACTGCATACGCTGCAATCGGTTCAGCGAATGAATCCCAAAGACGCAAACGACAAAATCGTTTGGTATCACGAAGCAAAACCCAAGATTTCAATGAATAGAATTGTTCCATGCAGCCAATAGCAGCTGGCGATCACAGAGAAATAGCCGATGCGTAGCAGAACGCGCATCGGCTATTCGAATTGCATGCTGTTTTTCACAAGCAAAACAAGCAATGGCCCGTTGCGGCAGACTCTTTCGCTTGCTGCACGCGATGTTATAGAAAACCCCTCGGCGTTGACAAGTTACCATTCAACGCCAAGGGGTAAAGGGTATTTTTTCTATTGAGCTTTGCTTAGTTACCATACTCCGGAACATCAAAAATCAAACTGTATTTGGCGGCCATTCGATACAGATTGTCAATCATCGGTGTTTGTTTCACCGCCCAGCCGACATCTGTCGCATATTGATGTGCCGCGTCGCCAATGACCAGCGCTTCGGGATTCCAGCGCATTTTATAGAGTGTATCTTGACGATACGTTTGATTATAAATGTAATAGTTTGCAATCCATGCTGCTCCGCCTTGAATCGCCTTTTCCGGAGTCGTCCACCCTTGATTGTAGGCATACGCAGCACCGCTGGATACGGCACTGCCATCGTAGGCACCAATTCCAAACATGTTGTAGACCGTTTTGCCGTTATACTCCACGCCTTTGGCAAGTGTCGACGAACCATTTCCTGTCTCAAGCAAGGCGTGAGAGACGAGGTAAATTTCATTCACTTGATATTTCTTAGCTGCATCAATGAATGCTTGCCCTTTACCAGAAAGAATGCCTTTTCCCTGAAGCATCGTATCCATATCGCTCAAGGACACACTCGCCAATGAAGACAATTGCAGAAATTGATAGTAATCAATGCTGCCCTTTGTAAAGTTATTTGGATTTAAATAGTAGGCAAGCGAGGAACTCTTATTTACTTTTTCTTCCTTTGCTAATGCTTGTCCGAATGAAACCGAGTACTTTGTGGTGATATACGCGGTGTTGCCATCCTGAATGGTTGAGGTGATTTCATCCTTCAAATAGTCGCCATAGATGTAACCATCCTTGCCATCATAGCTTACCTTAATCCATCCGTCCGCTCCTTGGGCGATAATTTCTACTTTCGTTCCGGCTTGGAGGACACCGTAGCTTTGGTAAGATTTCCCTGGTCCTTGGCGAAATTGGACACCTGTCGTCGTTAAACCATAGGTTGTTGATGAGCCGTTCTCTGATGATCCCGATTCATTAGACGATTGATTTGACGAATCGTCGGCAGATGTATTGTCGGATGGCTGTTCGACAAACTCTGCGGACACGTAACCGGTGCCGCCGTTGTACTTGATCTTCAGCCAACCGCCCGCTTCGCTCACTACTTCAATGCGGCTTCCCTTTTTCAGCGTTGTCAGGATCTTGTTCGACGTGCCTGCCCCTGAGCGCACGTTCAGGTTCGCTGTTGTCGTGCCATTGTACTTCACCGGTTCGTTGTTTGATTCGCCTGTATTGCTTGAGCCGGGCTGTTCGACAAACTCTGCGGACACGTAACCGGTGCCGCCGTTGTACTTGATCTTCAGCCAACCGCCCGCTTCGCTCACAACGTCGACGCGGCTTCCTTTTTTCAGCGTTGTCAGGATCTTGTTCGACGTGCCGGCTCCTGAGCGCACGTTCAGGTTCGCTGTTGTTGTGCCCGTGTACTTCACTGGTTCGCTGTTTGATTCGCCCGTGTTGCTCGAGCCGGGCTTGTTCACAAACTCTGCGGACACATAGCCGCTGCCGCCGTTATAC
>NZ_BJMS01000166.1 GCF_006539285.1 Sporolactobacillus inulinus | reverse complement strand
ATTCAAAGCGTTTGTCCATTGATTCAAAGCGTTTGTCCATTGATTCAAAGCGTTGATCTATCGCGTCAAACCGCTTGTCTACGCTTCCCTTAAAATCCAACATAATTTTTCTCGTGTCTGTGAGCACCTCAAAAAGTTGGTGAAATTCACTTTCCTTGTCAGTCATACCGTCCCTCCTTTTGTGTGATTTCTGTTATTATACATCCATTCGGCTATAACCAAAAGTGTTTTCGGAGTATTCCAACAACCGTTTCATTTAGAAATCGTTTACCATCACGAACCTTCCATTTTTTGTGCAGCTACTCTCTCGTGTATATTTTTTCAGGACTTGCAGATACATCGTCATAGGTGCCATCCTTACATGTACCAACGAAAAGCGTCGCAGATGTATTGTTTCCGCCTTGCGTCTCGTAATGATTCGGATGCTGCGCATAATCAACGGCATAAATTCAACAAACGAATACGTGACAATCTCATGAATTAAAAATGGTTCTTGTTCTACAAATTCCTGTGCTTCATCCAATGCCGTATCCATTAAGATTACTCCTCCGATTCGGAGATTTCTTCTACTAGAAACGATGAATTTCTTTTTTTATAATAATGGTTCAGCTAGCTATTATGCTGTTGCAAGTGTTTCTCAACTTCTTCGATCGGTTTAAGTCCTTTTAATTGCACTTAAAGTGTAAATTCAAGCCTGAAAAAAACTGCTTCACTACTGACTAGTGAAACAGCTTTTTCCGATTCAGGGTCATTTGCGTTTTCTCATGAATGCACGCGATCGTCATTCTTGGTTTCGCCGTGGTCGAGATTCTGATGCTTTAATGAAGGAAAAACAATCTTATCGAACACGCCAACAAGTGAACCTTGGAACAGCAATGCGAAAATTGTTCCAATATTTATCGCAAGCAGATGCTGCCCGATGATCCAGCAGATCACGGTGATGAGAATTGGCGGCATGAAGGTCACTAGCTGAGCAATTGTCGCGCTCCCTTTAAAATACTTAAAGCGGATGATCTGCATCAAGTCATCAACAGGATGAAGCATGAGATTCACACGTTGATAGATCGAAATGGCGAGTGAAATGAGGCAAACACCGAAACAATCCATCACCACTCGGACAATCAACGGAAGATCGTTTATCCCCCACAAGATCAAGTAATTACTGAGTATCCCGATTAAATAGCTGAACGGAACCATGAAGATGACGTTCCCTATGATGCGGTGCCAGTCCAGTTTGCCGATAATCACAGCATTGGCAATAATGACAGCCACACCGAATGCAAACAGTACGACAGCAAGCGGAATGCCTGTAATAAAAGTAAAATTCACTGCAGAAGCCGTCCACAGCGCACTGCCAAGATTAAGCGCAACGGTCAATGCATTGCCTAAAGAATTAAAAAGAATTGAAAGGGCAAAGTAAATCAGATTTTCACTCTGTCTTCTGGTACGTACAGGTACAGCATGATTGGCAACCACGAAAATGTTCCTTTCTTGTATCAATCTGATGCTTCGTTTCAAGCATCACTGGTTGAGTGACGTTGTCCGTGCCGGATCACTCCTCTTCATCCCAAGGACAAAAAGGTTTACCGACATACTTTAGCTAGCGTATTACTTTCTGCACGCGGGATCAATGGGAATGATGAAAAAATACTTTTTTATCGTAATTCTTTTTGCGCATCCTAAACGGTTGCCCCCCTTATCTAATAAAAAAAGTTGCGCTCGCCTAGCATTTAGCGGCTTCGCTTGTTTCGGTCAATCAGCAAAACGTCCGAAAACATGAAAAGACCGGGCAAAAAATGCCCGGTCTTTAATCCTCAATCCTGTTCTGTTCGGAGGATGGCTATATCACCAATGCTTTCCTTATTTGATCGTCAGGTGGTCTTCCGGATAGATCAGATCCGAATCCAGATGATTTGCCGTCATTAACTGTTTGACGGTTGTGTCATGCTTATCGGCAATGGCCCAAAGCGAATCACCGGATTTAACGGTATAGGTTTGCTGCGGATCCTGCAGGTTGAGCTTCTGTCCCGGATGGATCATCGTGTCGGATAGGTCGTTCAAACGTTGCAGCTTTTGTACGGAGATGCCGTTTTGATTCGAGATTTCCCAAAGCGTATCACCGACGCGTACGATGTAACTGCCATTTTTTACTGTTCCTTGTGAAGCTGAAGAAGCACTTGCACTTGGCTGCCGCACCGATGCGGATGAAGCGGATGGTGTTTTTTTAGAAACACTGCTCTTGGCTGTTTGGGTCGTCTGCTGCGCTGAGGAAGACGGCTGTGCGACCGGTGTCCTCTTCTGATCATCACTTCTTTGATTCTTCGCACCACTTGGCTGAGCCGATGCAGGCTGAGACACGTGAGTCGTTGATTCGGACGCTGTAGAAGCTGCCTTATCTGAACTTGATTGTGCAGGCGCTGATGAAGCGGATGGCGCCGGCGCCGTTGATGATGCGGGCGTTGATTCTGCTGCCTGCTGCGAAACGGATTGGCCGGCGACAACTCTTCGCGCAGTCACAAAACGCGGCTCCCAATAGCTAGAGGCTCCTCCACCAAAGATTTGTGTTTCGCGAACCCCCGTTTTCTCCGTTTCCGCACTGATCATCCGATTATTGCCAACATAGATGCCAACATGAGAAATGCCGCTGCCTGACGTATTGAAGAAGACAAGATCACCCGGCTGCAGACTCCCACGGCTGACGGCTGTGCCGTAACCCGCTTGGCCGGCCGAGCTATGCGGCAACTGCACGCCTAGTTTTGAAAATACGCGTTGCGTGAATCCGGAGCAGTCATTTTGCCCCCATGTATAAGATGAACCAACGCCCTGTTCAGCTACATTTACAACCGATGCTCCTGAAGCTGCTTGTGCCTGATGTGTTCCGAGACCTGTAACTGTCAACCCGCCGATTAGTGCTACGGAAAGGATGCTTTTTTTCATAAGTTGTCTACCTCCATTGCGAGCTCTAAAAGTATCTCTTTGTTTCTCAGTGTTTATGAACTTTTTCAACACCATTAATCATAGGCTCCGGACGTTGCATTCCAATAACATCCTATTGACAGCACCGATACAATCTGATTACAAAAAACGCCATCAAACTTCATATTTGCGCTATTTATTCACATGGTTAACATTGGAAAACATTAATGGGTATTGTTGGTAAGACAAACCAAGCTGTACTTGGTCCTCAACCACCCTGGTTTTTGTGTACGCTCCGATTGCTCGCTTGTCGCGGGCAGTCCAGGAGCCTCCTCAGACA
>NZ_BJMS01000165.1 GCF_006539285.1 Sporolactobacillus inulinus | reverse complement strand
AAGCGATGATGCAATAAAAAGGCATCGATCAACGACCGGCGCTTTTTGCCCGGTTTTTCTTAATTAGAAACATTCATGACCAGTTTTTCTGATCGGCTAACCGGCAAGCACACACGCAGATGGACACGCATAAGTTTTAGGGAGAACCTGTAAAGACATGGCAAATTTACTCGTTGAGACGGGGGAAACGGCAACATTGTGCGGCAATTCGTTTTTCATTTGGACGATCTTGAAAAAGGGCTGTTTTTAGGCTATAGTCTAAAATGGACGCTAAGGATCAGCAAATGCTATGGGGGTTCGTTATGTCAAATCGCTTTGCGATCATTCTTGCTGCCGGAAAAGGAACAAGGATGAAGTCGAAGGTACACAAAGTACTTCACAAGGTTTGCGGGAAATCAATGATTCGCCATGTCGTGGACGAAGTGGTTCAGGTGAACTTTTCCAAAACCTATGTGATTGTCGGTCACGGTTCCGATGCGGTCAAAGCCGAAGTGGGCAAAGATGCTAAATGTCTGTTTCAACGTCAGCAGCTGGGTACGGGTCACGCCGTGCTACAAGCGGCTGAACAACTTGCGAACCTTGATGGAACAACGGTTGTGCTCTGCGGCGATACACCGCTCATCACACACCAGACGATCGAAAAACTAATTCAACTTCAAGAAAAGAAAAACGCATCTGCTGCTGTGCTTACAGCGAACACGTTGCAGCCGACGGGCTATGGACGCGTGATACGGGATCGCTTTGGTGATGTAGCGAAAATTGTCGAAGAAAAGGATGCCACTTCTGAAGAAAAAAAAGTAACAGAAATTAATACAGGGATCTACAGTTTTGATAATCGACGGTTGTTCCAGTTGCTCGGCCAGGTAAAGAACAATAATGCTCAAGGCGAATACTATCTTCCTGATGTCATTGGCATGCTTGTCCGGGAATCTGAGAAGGTTATTGCTTATACCACGGACCATTTTGAAGAGACGGTCGGTGTTAATGACCGAATTCAATTGGCGGCTGCGGGGAAATATATGCAGGCACGCATTAATTGCGCCATGATGAAACAAGGTGTTTCACTCATTGATCCGGAGCGCACGTATCTCTCACCAACCTGTACGATCGGAAAGGATACAGTCATCTATCCGGGCACAGTGATTTCAGGAAAAACGCAAATCGGCGAGAACTGTTTCATTGGAGCCAACACGCAAATTCGCGATTGCATCATTGGCGATGAAACGACAATTGACCAATCAGTGCTTGAGCAAAGTGCCATTGGCAATAAAGTACGGATTGGTCCGTTCGCCTACATTCGCCCGCTGTCCAAGATCCATGATCAGGCTAAAGTGGGCAGTTTTACTGACACGTTGAACACGGACATTGGAGAACGGAGCGGGCCGACTCCTTAAAGCGGCAAGGCTGCGGCAAGATTCCAACGCTCAAAAATAATAACTAAACGATGCAGAAAAGCACTGGGTAAACCATTAACTGGAGGGAACCATTCGATGGTCAGCTATTTAGATCCAAATTTGAAAGTATTCAGTCTCAATTCCAATCCTGATCTTGCTAAGCAGATTGCAGAACATATCGGCATTAAATTGGGCAAATGTCTTGTTTCGTCCTTTAGCGACGGTGAAATTCAAATCAGTATCGAAGAAAGTATTCGCGGTAGCGAAGTATATGTTATTCAATCAACAAGTGATCCGGTTAACCAACACTTGATGGAAATGCTGATTATGATCGATGCATTAAAACGTGCATCGGCAAAGACGATTAACTTGGTGATTCCGTACTACGGCTATGCGCGTCAGGATCGCAAAGCGCGTGCACGCGAACCGATCACGGCTAAGCTGGTCGCAAATCTTCTTGAGACTGCAGGGGCAACACGTGTTTTGACCCTCGACCTTCACGCACCGCAAATCCAGGGATTCTTTGATATCCCGGTTGATCAGCTGCTTGGTGTTCCGACGCTTTCGGAATACTTCATGAGTAAGCAGCTTGATGATATCGTTGTCGTTTCTCCAGATCATGGCGGCGTAACACGCGCCCGCAAGATGGCTGATCGCTTGAAAGCACCGATTGCAATCATTGACAAACGTCGGCCGCGTCCGAATGTTTCAGAAGTTATGAACATTATTGGCGATATTCAGGATAAAACGTGCATTATCATCGACGACATTATCGATACGGCATGGACGATTACACTTGCTGCAAATGCCTTAGTTGAGCGCGGCGCGAAAAAGGTGTATGCTTGCTGTACACACCCTGTGTTATCGGGTCCTGCTATTGAACGTATTCAGGGTTCTGCAATCAGCGAGCTTGTGGTAACGAATACCATTCCGTTGCCGGAAGAAAAGAAGATTGATAAGATTGTGCAATTGTCTGTTGCACCGTTGATTGGAGAAGCAATCATCCGAATTCATGAGAAACTTTCAGTCAGCCGGTTGTTTAACTAACTTAGGACTGAAGTAATGTGTTGATACAGGGTTAGATTTCTTATGTTTGGTAAAAATTCTAAAGATGGATGAGTTGAAAGGAAGTGCACGCGCGCATGGCAACATTAAATGCGGCAATTCGTAATAACTATAAGAAATCGTATACGAAAAAGTTAAGAAAAGAAGGTAAAGTTCCTTCCGTTGTTTACGGAAAAACCGTAGGAAATGAAGGACTGGCCGTGGATGCTCAAGCGGTTGACAAACTGTTCCGCAGTGAGGGACGCAACGCTATCATCAATTTGGCTATTGAAGGAAAGAAGAAATACACCGTTATGGCGCACGATCTGCAATTTGACCTGCTCAAAGGCAACGTTCGCCACATTGATTTTCTCGAAATTAATATGAATGAAGAAATTGATGCCGTTGTTCCGGTTATCCTAAAGGGTGCTGAACAAGTTGAAACCGGCGATACCGTATTGAACAATCAATTGTCTGAACTGACTGTTCGCGCGTTGCCAAACAACCTGCCAAGTGCGATTGAAGTCGATGTAACCAAATTAAGCATCGGCGATTCAATCCGCATCAGTGACCTTGCTGCCGCTGCCAAGGACTATACGATTCTCGGCGATGCTGAAGACGCAATTGTTTCCCTTTCTTATGGTTCTCAAGAAACAGCTGCACCTGAAGGAGAAACTGCTGCAGATACGGCTGCTGAACCGACAAGTACCGACGCTGCAGAATAACGAGCGTTTCTGATTTTGATTAGAGAGGGTGCCTCAAAAGTCCGTTATTTACTTTGAGACACCCTTTTTAACAGTATAAGATTTTGCCCCCTCTTCAAACCAATAGACCAGTGTCTTGGCC
>NZ_BJMS01000164.1 GCF_006539285.1 Sporolactobacillus inulinus | reverse complement strand
GCTGGCACGCATCAACAAAGGCGATCCCGCAGGCGCCAGAGCATCTTCGCGCTTAATCTCAAAATAGACGTTTTTATAAGGGTGTCTCAAAAGTCAATTGACTTTTGAGACACCCTCAATAAGAAAATCCGTTTCCTCAGTTTAGAGTGGAACGGATCGTCATGGCTGTTCAATTAATTCGCCGAATCGAAGCTTTCGGAAGTAGTAGCCGAAGTCGGCGCGCTGTCCAAACGCATTGGTCCGGCGAAACAGCACGCGCACATCGTCCTCCGGTAGCTCCTCATAGCGGATGATATCCAGATTATGCCTCATTGAAAAAGCGTTGACCGCATCGCGTATCGAAGCCGCTTCAACGATTTTCTGCGGTAGACGAATCGACACCGGCAGCGGCCTGCTACCGTCAAATTCCTCATAAATTGCAAATCGGCTGTTCATTTTTTCCCTCCTGTATTTATTGTCCCTAGCTTTTCCCTAATTCGCCCATCCTATGTCTTCACGCGGATCGCACCGGCAGCAACGGCCTGCAACGGTTTATCTCTGTCTATGATACATGATTTAAACCACCTTATAAATCAAAAACCCTGTATGAAATACACCTTTCTTTGAAAAACTAAACAATAAATGAAGAAAAGCGTGTGAACGAAGATGCATTCGCTGATAAAAAAATTAATTGGCTTTTCGCTTGGACCGGTTGTCGGTGCGTTGCTTTCATTCGTCACGATTCCGGTTACAACCTATTTCATTAGCCCGGAGGAATACGGCAAAGCAAGTATGTTTCTGCTTTTTCAAACCATTGCCGGCACGTTCCTTTTTTTCGGGATCGATCAAGCCTATACGCGTGAATACCATGAAGTTGACGACAAAACGCAGCTGTTTCAAAATGCCTTGCTCCTGCCTTTTGCGTTGGCAATGATCGTTTTCCTTTGTGCACTGCTTGTGCCTGAGCCGCTGTCCCTACTTCTATTTGGCCAAGCTGATGCGCGCTGGCCGACACTTCTCTTCGGGTTAATGACGGTTTTTATTGTTCTCGAACGCTTTATGATGCTGTCAATTCGAATGCAGGAAAAGGCATTTGAATATTCGCTGCTTGCGATCAACGTCAAAGCGGCCGTTCTTTTGCTGACCCTATTTTTTATCGCTTTCATTCGCCGCGATTTTTTAACGGTTGTCTACGCTGCCTCATTAGGGCAAATCATTGGCGACCTTTGGCTGTTTTGGCGCTGCCGCGCGCTGCTTGACTTTAGAAAAATGATGATTAACCGCCCCCTATTAAAAATAATGGTGCGGTTCGGTCTGCCGATTGTCGTAGCCACGTCACTCTCCAGCTTGCTTGGCGGACTCGACAGGCTGGCGCTTCGTCTTTGGAGCGATTTTAATCAAATCGGTATTTTTTCAGCGACCCTGAAAATCGCCGCTGTGCTCAATGTAATCCAAAGCGGGTTCACCAGTTTCTGGGTTCCCACCGCCTATCGCTGGTATTCCGAAAATCGACCGGCTGATTCATTTAAACGCGTTGGCGAAGCCGTTCTGCTGGTGATGTCGCTTTTGGCAGCAGCAATTTTTCTTTTCAAAAATCTGATCGTTGTACTTCTTTCCAGCAGCTACAGCGAAGCTCAATATCTGGTTGGTTTTCTCTGCCTGCAGCCGATCATCTATTCCGTCAGTGAAGCAACCGGTCTTGGCATCGTATTCAGCAAAAAAAGTAATCTGAACATCTGGGTCAGTCTCGCCGCGCTGATCCCGGCGGCGGTACTCGATGTTCTACTCGTTCCGTCGTTTGGTGCAAAAGGTGCGGCAATCGCCACCGCCGTCGCTTTTCTATTTTTTTTCAGCGCACGCACCTATTTTTCCGGAAAACATTGGATTCAGTTTCCCGTTGCCAAGCATTATGCCGTATTCCTACTTTTGCTGGCCGGCGCTTTTGCCAATGCGCAGACATTTCCAGGAGTTACCGCCCTTAATCTGCTGCTGTTCATCCTGCTGATCGTACTGCAGAAAAATACGATTCGGACGATTTGGCAGCTCTGGCAGCAATCACGATTGTCTAAGGAGGACTGACAGTGAACATTGCAATCATCGGTACAGAAAAAAAACCGCTGCCTGCTGTCCGTGGCGGCGCGGTAGAAACATTGGTCGATCTGTTGGTTAGGGAAAATGAACAAAAAAACGCCATCCATCTGGATCTTTACTCAATTGAAGATTCGCAAGCGGAACGGCAAAGCCAAGCGTTCAAGAATACAACGTTTTATTTTGTTTCTGCTTATGATCCATTCCGGCGGATGCGCGGCTTTGCAAATCGGCTCTGTGCAAAACTTCGTGTACGCTTTTGTTCCCACGTTTTTCTAAATCGAACCATTCATTTACTGAAGAAAAAACGCTACGACTGGATCATTGTCGAAAATCGGCCGCTTTACATTCCGAAACTGCGCCGCAATCTTAGCCGCCGCACGCGGCTTGCTCTGCATCTGCACAACGATACGCTGAGTTCCGACTGCTTTTATGCGCGCGCGGTCATTGCTCGATGCGACCTTGTGCTGTCGGTAAGCAGTTCTATTGAAAAACGGGTAAAAGCGGCAGGAGCGCATGCAGACAAGGCGTGCGTTCTTTACAATCGTATCGATACCCGCTTGTTTCATCCGGCGAATGATCCGCAACTGCAGCTAAGGGTTCGTCAGCAATGCGGCATTCCGGAAAACCGGCAAGTCATTCTTTATTACGGCAGGCTCAATCAAGGAAAAGGCGTACCGAATTTAATCCATGCGTTCTTCCACGCCTGGCATAATAATCCGGCACTCTATTTAGTTCTGCTTGGCGACTATTCCAGTAAAAAAGACCAGATCCTGATTCAACATGCCTTAGGCCGACTACCCGGCAGCAGCTACTTGCTGCTGCATGCCATTCCACATGAGGAATTGCCGGCCTATCTCCTCCAAGCAGACATCATCGCGCTGCCGTCACTGTATCACGAAGCATTCGGACTAGCCATCGCCGAGTCAATGGCTGCAGGAAAAGCGGTGATTACCACCAACGCCGGCGCAATCCCCGAGTTAATCGGCAATGATTCAGGGATCATTCTTCCAACCGATCCATTCATGGAACGACGCTTAACCAGCGCCCTGTTGCGCTGTGCCGCCAGTCCGGAATTACGAATGCGGCTCGGACTTAACGCCCGGCGCACTGCGCTGCGCCGGTTCCGCGCAGAAGGCTATCTGGACGAACTCATCGAGAAACTGAACCATGCAGTAAAATGACCCTGTTTGCCGCGGGGGTAACGAATCCACGGAAATTAGCGATGAAACCCGACTTGTAACGACACAATTTGCCATAAGAAAAACCGGGCAAAAAGCGCCCGGTCCTTTATCTCCAGCCATGTGTGATGGATTCGTGTCTT
>NZ_BJMS01000163.1 GCF_006539285.1 Sporolactobacillus inulinus | reverse complement strand
AATAAAACTGTTATTTACTGCGTAAGTAAGCGTTTCACTATTATAATCCTCATCTTATCTTCGCCTGTTTCTATTCCCGGCGGCCTTTTTGATGGATGAGCGAGAGCTGGTATTCCCATGGGCGTACAAACCATTACAAATAAATTTTTAAAAAGGCGATCCGCGTGCGGATTGCCTTTTCTGTTTCCTAAATTGCCTCAAGCAAACAATTTAAGGAGCGTGAATCATTATGACCTATGAAGGCCCAAAAGCATTGCTTACCGCATGGGTCAGTCTAGTAAGCAACCTACTTCTGACATTGCTTAAACTGATCTTTGGATTGGTTTTCCATAGCACCGCACTTGTCGCCGATGGCGTCCATAACGGGGGCGATGTGATCGCCTCAATTGCAACAATCGGTTCCATGAAACTTTCTAACCACCCGGCAGATCGCGAACACCCCTACGGGCACGGCAAGGCAGAGGATCTGTCCACAGCCTTTATCTCGATTATTCTGATTGCTGCGGCCTTGTTTCTCACCTTTGAAGCGATTAAAGCGCTCTTTGCCCCTGCTTCACCAATCAGTGTCTGGGCATTCGGGGCAGCGCTTGTATCCGCCTTATGGAAGTGGCTATTGTATCGATACACAAACAAAGCCGCCGTACGTTATCACAGCAAGAGTCTGCGTGCGACAGCATCGGATCACCTTGCCGATATTTATGCATCGATTGCTGCAGCCATTGGTTTGGGCATTAGCTGGATTGGAAGCATCCTGCATATTCCTTACACCCACTACGGTGATCCACTTGCCGGTATTGTGGTCTCACTTTTGATTTTTCGCATTGCCGTAATCATGATTGTCAAAGCATCGAATGTATTAATGGAGAGCAGTGTTGACGCAACGACACAAGAAAAGTACAGCGCCGTGATCCTCTCCTTTCCTGAAGTCAAAAAAATAGACATTCTCCGTGCCCGTGAACACGGGAATGCCGTATTGATTGATGCGCAAATTCGCATCCCAGGTTCCTACACCATTCAGGAAGGGGATGACTTAACCGAAGCCATACGCTCAAAGATGTTGCAAGCCTATCCAGATGTTGAAGAAGTATTGATTCATATTAATCCTTGGTACGAAGACCAGGAATTAGTGGAACCGGACTCTGTCCCTCACTTGGATCAGAAATGACGAAATTCACTTTTTCGTTTATAGTATTAGTAACGAATTAGAGAGATCTTTAACGCTTAGTCGCGGCTAAAGATTTCCACCCCGAGGTGAACATACAATGGATGAACAAATTGGCATTACTGTATTTGTTGGCACAGAAGAACTATCCGTATCGATTGATGACGTTCAGGAAGTTATTGAGCCTGTTCCTGTTCTGAGTGTACCTGTGACACACTGCTTTTTTACGGGACTCATTTCATTAAGAGGAGCGATTATTCCGCTTGTGGACTTGCACTCTGTTTTACATGAATCGCCGAGTCGTTTTACGAATAAAGATAAAAAATACATCATCTGCCGTTCGGGTCAAAAAAGTATTGCCATCGACATTGACTCCGTCGGCGACACTTTTTCCTTCACTTCCGATCAAGTCAGCGCCCCTGCAAACGACAAGACGGTACTCCAGCAATTGGTAAGCGGGCAAATTCGCTTAGCAGATCGGGAATTGCCGCTGCTTTCTATTGCGCGCGTCATTGCTTACACGTCAAAACTGAATGCAAAACAGCGTGAGCAACTAGGCTATCTTGCGGTGCACTGATTGATTTTTTAATGAAGGAACAACCTTTAACAGGAGGAGTTGTTTATGGGGATTCATAAATATTTTCAAAGCTTATCGGACCTGGAAGGCATTTACCGCTGTCCAGGTGTTTTTAAATATCAAGAACATTCCGTAGCCAGTCACTCATTTAAAGTGGCGACCATTGTTCAATTTCTCGCAACAGTCGAAGCTGAAAACGGACAAAATATAGACTGGAAAACCGTTTATGAAAAAGCAATCAACCACGACTATTCCGAACTGTTTACCGGTGATATTAAGACGCCCGTGAAGTATGCCCTTCCGAAACTTCGCGAGTTGTTCTCTCAAGTTGAAGGATCAATGACGCAGGAATATTTGGATAAAGAATTTCCGGAACCGTTTCGCTCGGAGTATGAATCACGCTTTAAAGAAGGAAAAGATCGCTCGCTTGAGGGACGGATTCTGGCTGTTGCCGATAAAATTGATCTGCTCTATGAATCCTATGGTGAGATCCAAAAGGGCAATCCGGAACCACTTTTCTTTCAGATCTATAAAGAAGCCCTTTCCTCAATTATACAGTTCAATGATATGGTCTCCGTACGTTATTTCATTGATGTGATTCTCAAAGAAATGATCGAGGAGGAAATCACCTCGCATACACGCATTAAATCCATAACCATGCATTTATTAAGCAGTGATCGACATCAGCCCTGATTCATCTTGGCAATATCTTAGCTGACCCCTCTATTTCCGCCCGTCAAAGGATTGAATCTTTGATGAGGCAGCGCATTTTGCTTGATTACCCATTAAATCTTCCCTAAGATAAAGTAAATGTGTCTGTTTTATGACAAAAGGGGTTGCCTGACATGCAAAAACAAGTGGACATTCAGGATGTCAACGACAAAACGCGCCATAATAAGCGCTACATCGTGTCCATTCTTACGTTTTCTTTGGTTGCAGACGCGCTGATCCTATTGCTTTTCTTCGCACCGTTCATCGGATATAAGGGGCATATTGGGTTTGATGTTTACCTGCTTCCTCGATTTAATGCAGTATTTAATAGCTTTACTTTTATTTTTCTTGTCGCAGCACTGCTCGCGATTATGAAGAAGAAGATTAATGTTCATCGCGGATTTATTCTTGCCGCGTTTACGTCAACATTGCTTTTCTTGGTCTCCTATTTGGCCTTTCACTATCTTGCACCGCCGCCACATTATGGAGGCGTCGGCATCATCCGCCCGATCTATTTCTTTATCTTGATTACCCACAGCGCACTGGCCGCTTTGGTCGTTCCGCTCGCACTGCTTTCTCTTGTATGGGGCTGGACGATGCAAGTGAACAAACACAAACGAATTGTTCGCTGGACGATGCCGATCTGGCTCTATGTCAGTCTGACCGGAGTTATCGTTTACCTCATGATGGCCCCTTATTATTAAGCGAAAGAGAAAATCCCCGCAGAATTTTGCGAGGATTTTTGCTCTTTCTGATGTTAGAAAAACCTTTTGTGTACGCTCCGATCTCCGATTGCTCGCTTGCCGCGGGCAGTCCAGGAGTCTCCTCGGACACGCAATTTATCTGCGGGGTCTCCTTTGGCCTGCGATCAACAGAGACGCTCCGCAGGCGCTCGAGCACTTTTGCTTTTGATGCTCTGCCAAGACACTAGGTTATCGGTTTGACTCGATGATAAAATTTATCCTTTACCTTATGAGAAAAACCAAGCTGTGCTTGGTCCTTTATCTCC
>NZ_BJMS01000162.1 GCF_006539285.1 Sporolactobacillus inulinus | reverse complement strand
AAAAGTATCGTTATACAAAGAACAGTGAAACAGTGCAGATTTACTATAAGATTATCACCGAGAGAGCTGGATTAATCGCCTAGTTCAGTGTCCACTATGTACTGATTATCGTTTTATGATTGCTCAATCAAATTTCTATTCCACATCATTAGTGGCCATGCTATGCTTAGTCAAGATAGTTGATTCGCCGGTTTCCCACGTTGAATTCGCAAAAAAAACATTCCTTAGGTAGGTCACAGACCAATAACGATGATAACAGGAGGTAACTCATGGCAGATGAACAAGAGATGAAGAAAATTCTCGTAGAAGCGTTGGAAAGTATACAGGACGAGTTTCATAAACTCAAGAAAATCAACATTATGATTGCGGGTAAAAGTGGTGTGGGAAAGTCAACGCTGATCAATGCGGTGTTCGGTGAAAAAATGGCTCAAACCGCTATTGGGAAGCCCGTCACAGATAAGATTCATTTGATCGAGAAGGCTGATTTTCCAGTGCGTATCTATGACACAGTAGGATTTGAACTAAGTCAATTCTCACAGTGGAAGTCCACGATACATATCAAGCGGCTAATTCACAAAACCAAGAGGACGCTGACCACAGATGACGACATTCACTGCCTGTGGTACTGTGTTGCGGCAAGCGGTGCACGGATCGAGGAGAAAGAAATCAAGTTTATGAAGTACTTCATCGACCGCCACATTCCCGTCATCATGGTGCTAACGAAGGCATATTCTGCTGACGAAGCAGATGAATTGGCAATGTTTGCGAAACAGGAAATTCCAGGGTTGCGGACGGTCAAGGTATTGGCACGTGATTCAGAGTGGATGTCTGCCTTTGGCATCGATGATCTCGTGACGCAAACAGCGGAAGTATTACCGGAGGTGCTGCAGGATTCCTTTACGTGTGCGCAGAAACCAGAACTGGTGATGAAACATAAGCAGGCAACGAAAGTCGTGATGAAAGCACTCGCGACAAATTTTGGAACCGGGTTCGTGCCACTCCCGAACGCACCAATCATGATCGGCGTTCAAAGCACGATGCTGGTGAAAATCACCTCGATCTATGAGGTCAGTTTAACCGAGCACCAAGTGGAAACTGTTTTGGCTAGTGCACTGGGCTTGTTCGGCGCCGTGACGGTGGGTCAGTCGACGTCAAAAATACTGCTCAACATGGTGCCTGGAATCAATTTGGTTACCAATACGGTTTCGGGAGCAATCGGCAGCGCCATCACGGGTGCGCTTGGTTTCGGCTACATCCAGTTGATGGAAATGGTGGCTGAAGGCAAGGTCAATTTGGATGAGCTCGCTCCAACTGAGCTGACGGACATATTGATCGGAATGATCAAGGCCAAAATGCCTAATATGGGGCAAAGCAAAGTGTAAGGAATACGAAGACATCTGGCGGCATCTCAGGGACTTGTAGGATGCCACCAGATGTTTTTATATGCCTGAACTCGTAAAAAAAACAAACCCCATGGTAGGTCTCAACGACCGAATACTTATTGGGGGTAACACTATTGGTAATCGTAGGATTTGGATTGATTGGTGGTGTGCTTGGACTTGTGGTCGGCGTGGTGTGGCTTGTGATTGGGCTGATCCTGCATCGACGAGTGGTAAAAGCGAGTTGGCTCACCATGGCAGGCGCGTTGGCGTTGCTTGTTGTCAGCCTCGGCATAGGACTGGCGCTACCAAGCGCCGACTATACGGTTTCAGATGCAACTGAGGGGCGCACCTTCGTTAAGCAACTGGACGAAGGTGCGGACATTACTGACAAAACGCTGAAAGTAACCGTCGAGGAAGTCGGTTCTTCAAGCGTGATGGGCGTTGGCCTCGGCGCTCCCGGTGGCTTCTCGATTGCTTTACCTAATTCGCAAGCGACCCGGCGCATCAAGGTTGGCGATGAGGTGACGGTGACATGTTTTCAGGCTCGTCAGTTTTTCGGACTGTGGATCGTGACTGGACGGCTGGCAAGACAGTAGTCGAGAACGCACCCAAGTAAAGATCGGAAAATATGATCGACCTGGTCCGACTTTGTGTGAAAGCACTTAGCCGGATTTTTTTTTGAATCGATGCCTTGTCAGCGAGGTACCAAAAATGGTAAACAGATCCACTATTAGTGATCGTCTGATTAATGGTTGAACGGCAATAGCGGAATCTATATCGGTTTTATCTTATTACAAATAGAAACCCGGGAGGAAATACTCATGATAAAATTCTTTGTTTTATATGTGCTTCTATTTCCTATTACAGTGCCACTTTTAATAATTAAGTGGTTGTTTGTTTATGGTGGGAAGATACTTAAGTTCTTTTTGGTCTATGTACTTTTGGGACCAATCACGATTCCACTGTACCTCATCACGTGGGTGTTTAAAGGAAAATAAACTAAAATGATTAAAATTAATGAAGGGGATTTACCATTTATAGTCGAATGTTGATCACCGGCTTAAAGGATAAGCGCTGTGTGTTAATATAGCACATATTATATGGTACAATAAATGTGTAATTAAATGATGAATTGATCATACTATAAGGGAGAGATGAAAAATGGGGGCAACCATGATGAACAAAAGAAAACCTCCGGTGACGACGGACACGCTAAATTTCTTACGTCATAACGTTTATAATGTTTCGGATCTTACGCGTAAAAATAAGCTTACAGAAATTCTGCAGAAATTTGTTCATCCGACTGAAGAAGTCTTTGTTGTAGAAAATGCAAAAAATAAAGACGCCAAGGCGGCAATAATTAGTCTAAGTTATTTTGAGGAACTTCTTCGATACAAAGAAGCGATTGATCAAGCGGCAGATGAATTGGTTGAGACCGAAGCAATGAAACGACTTAATGATGACTCGCCAAAATTGAAATTTGCCGAGGCTTTTTCTAATGACGTTTTTGATTTCAACGAGGTCATCAAGGAGTCAAAAGATTAATATGAACATTAAAGATTTTGAGCACTATGTACGTCGTGAATTTAATGTTGAAATTACCCTTCATGAGAAAGTCGTTGCTGATCTAAAAGCAAGCAATAAAGGGAGCAGAAACAGTGTTCTTGCTGTGATTCTTAGAAGAATTCGAGAAGGCATACAATTCGTGCCGGAAGGTGTTGCAAAATCACTTGAAGGCAAACTAAATGGTTATGCAAAAATCAAACCGCGCGCAATGAATTTGAGAATCATTTATCGTCCAATCGCTCATCATGACTATGTTGAAATGTATTTACTAGCTATTGGACCACGAGATCGTCAAAAGGTATACAAAATGGCTGCAGAACCCTTGTGAAAAGTACCATAAAGGATTAGTACCATATAACACCCTCTCTCAACCAAGTGTTCCGTAAACCCAATCCACTTAACTCGCATCGTAAGCCATAGTTATGAAACGTTTTGCTTTTTCCAGATCTTCATCGTTCGAAACCGTTACTTCTAAAGCACATCACGTGTAAAGAGGGATTTTACCATTTATTGTTAAGGTTTGGTTGGTGACACCCTTGTGAAAGGGGGTGCGGCCAATGACAGTATTTCAAGCGATGACACTTATGATTAGCTTTGGCGTGCTTATCTTGATGCTGTCAGACAGAAAAAAATAATCCGCCTCATATGCTACTCACGATAGCTTGATAGACGGATCATTTGTTAAAATGTGAAGTTAATTAATTGCATCGC
>NZ_BJMS01000161.1 GCF_006539285.1 Sporolactobacillus inulinus | reverse complement strand
GGAAAATCTCCCCTTATGTGCCCCCAAACGCGTACCATTCTGCACATAACCGAAAAATCTCCGCTTAAGGACCAGAATGCCAGGTGATGAATGAAAGCCGCATAGAAGTAGGATCGGGCTCGCCCAGTTTTCTAACCGATTTTCCAAAAAAAGTTGTAAAAAAAGTTAAGAACAGTATCCACAATGTTATCCACATGTTTGACAAATGGAAAGCTTGGATAAATAGACGATTTATGCTATTAATCCACATAATCCACAATAAATTCGTGATTAATCAACAAAAAAATACACATTTTTACATCCCATGAATAAAGGCTTTCTAGCAGTTATCCACTTATCCACAGAGTTATTGACATTTGCACAACGTATGATCTCACAAATTCAGAAATATAAATTTAATCAATCGGTGAATAATAGAGGAGCATCAGATTGTTATGAAAAAAGTTTTTTTGCTCCTGTTTGTTCTTTGCGTTCAATGCATGGGTTTGTGCTATGATATTGATAAAAGTGCTGGAGGATTGATCGATGACGGTGATCACCAGGATACGTACGAATGAAAAAGAACGCGGCTTTTTTGTCGTGGATTTGGCAAGCGATGACGGTCAGGAGCAAAGTTTGGATGTTCATGAGGATGTCCTTGTCCGTGAGGAACTGCGCAAGGGACTTGAGTTGTCGCCGCAAAAACTTAAGCGACTTCTTCATGAGGCGTCGGGAATCTTGGCTTACAATGCGGGGGTGCGCTATCTTTCCTATCGGATGCACAGTGTGTCTGAAATGGAGCGCTATTTACAGAAAAAGGAGTTCGGCACGCAGCAAGTGACTTATGCCATCGACCGATTGAAACGTGAGCATTTGCTGGACGACGAAGTCTTTGCGGATTCCTTCATTCGAACGCGGATTCGTACTTCGACAAAGGGACCGCAGCTGATTTATCGCGAATTGCTGCAATCGGGCGTTTCACAATTCATTGCCTCGCGCGCGGATCACCTGTTTCCTGTCGAGGAACAACTTGAACATGCACGCAGGTACTTAGCAAAGCAAGCGTCATCGGTTAAAAATAAAAAATCAATGACGGAAGGGCGGCTTGTTCTTGCCAGACGGCTGATGCAGCATGGGTATTCACGTGAGATCAGTGATCAGGTTCTTGAAGAGATCACAGACTTTCTAGAGGAAAATGAACAAAATGCGCTGACCGCTCAAGCAGAAAAGGCAATGAAAAAGTACAAGAAGTTTACCGGTCGTGATTTTACATTAAAAGTGAAAAACTATTTGTATCAGAAAGGATTTCCGCTCGATTCAATTAACGCTTTTTTAAGCGAACGGATCAACAATTTATGAAGAAGAAAGGGGCTTCTGAATTTTACTCAGAAGCCCCTTTTATTTTAAATCGATCAGGAATTGACCTGTGCTAAGACTAATTTCTTACGTAGTTTGCGTTCACTGAATACCCAGCCTGTATAGGAACTTTGCACCTGTAGATGATGATCCAGCCAGACCGTTGCGGTGAACGGATAGGTTCCCTTTGAATAGTACCTTAGATCCGTAAACTGAATGACCCAGTGGTTGTTGCGCTGTTCAATGGACCAATGATAGATGGGCGAAAAGGAAAGGAAGGCCCGCACATTTTTATCATGTGCAGCTGCCTGAATCATTTCGTTGCTTAAATCAATCGGCATGCGATCAAATCGGTCAATCAGCTCTAAGCGTCTGCCGCTGATTTTTCCGACATAGTAGTATTTTTCGCTTTCGGCCGCCACATGATAATGAGACCAGCGCATTGTCGGGGACAAGTAAACCTTGGTTAGTCCGGGCAGCTGCTGCCTCACATCATTCATGACTCGGCGATGATAAATGCCGCGGAGCACATAGTACACAACAAGCATTGCATCGATGACGATAAATGTGACGCCTGCGTGGCCAAGTGATTGCCAGATGGCAAATCCGAGAAGATGCATACTGAAAATAAACGGATCAAAGATATTGATGGTCCCCAGTGCAACCCATTTTCCCGTAAACGGGCGAACCGCTTGCGTTCCATACGCGTTGAAGATATCGACAAAGACATGAGTGGCGACGGCAGCCAGCGTCCAGATCAACAGTCCGCTGGGGTTTGCACTTGGAAACATTGCTAAGAGGATCGCCGTAAGAAGCAACGGCCAAAGCAGTGTTGCCGGAATCGAGTGGGTCATCCCGCGATGATTGCGGATGTAAGCCGCATTGTTTTTTAATTTCAGAACCGTGTCAATGTCGGGAATCACTGAACCTGCGACAACGCCGACCATGACCGCTTGGTAAGTCAGCGGACTCTGCACGACGGCGGGATCCATGGTTGCGAGTCCCGCTAAGCCAAATCCCATAACAATATGAGTCGCTGTATCCATGAAAAAATTATGTCCTCCCTTATGATGAAGAAATCACTTTTTTCAATGACACGAAGTTGCGTTAATACTTTTATTGTCACACAAAATCAAGGATAATGAAAGGGATATTTGTGCCAATTCAGAGGGAAACTGGAACGAGAAGGGTTGAAAAAAATGAACGAACAGCAAATACAGCAATTTAATCACGATTTGCTGGATTGGTTTCACCGTAAAGGGCGCAAGCTCCCTTGGCGCAAGACAGATAATCCTTATTATATATGGATATCCGAAGTGATGCTCCAACAAACTCAAGTGAATACGGTAATTCCTTATTATGACCAATTCATCAAAAAATTTCCTACACCGGAAGCATTAGCAGACGCACCGGAACAGGAGGTGCTCAAATCATGGGAGGGACTTGGTTATTACTCGCGCGCCCGCAATCTCCAAAAAGGTGTACGTGAGATGGTTGCCAGCTACAACGGCGAACTCCCGAAAAATAAATCGGAACTTATGTCTTTAACGGGGGTTGGTCCTTATACAGCATCCGCATTAATGAGCATGGCCTATCATGAACCGGAGCCGGCGATTGACGGTAATTTAATGCGTGTCCTCTCGCGCGTCTTCTTAATTGATGATGATATCGCGAAGCAAAAAACACGCAAGAAATTTGAAAAGCTGGCAAGCGATTTAATTGTCCAAACAGAACCGGCGTATTTTAACCAAGCATTGATGGACCTCGGCGCCATGGTCTGCAGACCGAAAATTGCCGACTGTTCGCAGTGCCCACTCAACAGCTATTGTCGCGCTTATGAAGAAGGGGTGCAGCTGGAATATCCGGTCAAGAGCGGCAAAGCAAAGCCAAGAACGCTTCATTATGCGGTGCTGATTCTTTACGATGAACAGGGACGTTTTTTAGTGGAACAGCGGCCCGACACGGGGCTTCTTGCCGGAATGTGGCAATTTCCAATGCTTTCGCTTGACGAGTACGAAGATGAACAGCAGCAACAGGCGTATAGTCGCGAACGCTTTCAATGCAGCGTCGAACCACCAAAAGATCCTTTTTCCTATACCCATCATTTTTCACATTTAATTTGGAAGCTGACGCTGCGGATCGGACGGGCATCGTCGCAAATGAAGCTGCGGAAGAGGCAGCGCTGGGCGGCAATGAGCGAGTTAGATCGTTTTCCATTTCCAGTATCGCATCAAAAGGTTATTCAATGGATTGAAAAAAATCGACCGCTGCATACATAACTTTTGCCATTATTGGCAAAGGTAATGTGGTGGAGGTGATACGCGATGGCTAAGAACACAAACGCAGGCACTGACGTACAACAAGTAAAAAAGCAAAATGCTCAGGCTAAGAACGGCAAATTAAGCAGTGAATTTGCGAGCGAAACGGATGCTCAGCAAGTTCGTCAGCAAAATCAAAAGTCACAGCAAAAAAAACAGTAATTACCTAACGTGCGTATGCGTATAAGTACGGAAAAAGCCTTGTTCCATTTTTTGGAACAAGGCTTTTTTTACAGGATAAGAAAGTATATGATTTTG
>NZ_BJMS01000160.1 GCF_006539285.1 Sporolactobacillus inulinus | reverse complement strand
GGACAAACTGGGCTATTGGTTTGAAGACAGGACAAAATCATGTACTTTCTTTATCTATAAGAAAAGCGGTGAGAATTAGGATACCATTCTCTCCGCTTTTTGTTTTCCAGCTCTCTATTTTCTTGTACAGGTAAGTCTTCCGAATAGTAACGCTCACTCAAGTCTTTTATCATTATTGATTGCTGCACTTCGCGCGCGCCGCGATCAATCCGAGTTCCACTGCACCGTATAATCCGGCGTTTTGCTTGAAATGCGAGCGTACCAGTTTCGGCGGATAGGGCACGCACTGCTTCAGGCGTTCTTCGATTGCTGCTCGAAGCAGAGAAAATGACGCGGCCATCCCGCCTCCTACGACAATTTTCTGCGGGTTCCAGAAGATTGAAAGATTGGCAATTTGATAGCCAATCTCGCTCAGCGCTTCATCAACGAACGCGCGATATTCTTCGTCTTTCCCGGCCAGGGCAAAAACTTCTTTCGTTGGTAATGGGGTTCCAAAGTGTTCCGTCGCACGTCGGGCAATACCAGATCCGCTCGCAAACTCTTCAAATGACGCATGTCCGGATTGATACGTCTTGTTATCCTTTCGATTCTGCATTAAGTAAGCAATTTCCCCGGATGCACCATTGTGTCCGCGCATGACTTGATCACCGTAAGTCATGCTCACAGAAACACCGGTCCCTAAATTGACGTATAATCCGTAGTCCGTATTCGCCAACTCACCGCGACGCAGTTCGGCAAGCGCCGCTGCTTTTACATCTTTTTCCATACGCACCGGTACATGGAATGCAGCAGTCATTATCGCACAAAGATTCACTTTCTCCATCCCATACAAATTTGGCGCTAATTCGATCTGATCCTTGGTGACCACACCACACATACCGATACCGATGCCCACGAGATGCGTTTCCTCACGACTTGCCAGCAAATCTTGTCCACAAGCGATGACCGTCCTTAGAAAATCCATTCCGCCGCTTTTCACCGATCCAACCTGATTCTCAGCCAGCACGTGCCCATTGTGATCTGATAAAGCAACGGCAACCTTGGTCCCGCCAAAGTCAAAAGCTAAAACACCATCCATTGATCCGAACCACCTTCAAAAATTAGATCTCTTTATTTGTCTTAACAATAACCGGTTTACTGAACGGCCAATCTTGATGTTTTCGTGCCCAGAACAGGTAAATGATCGCACCGATCATGGTCCAAACAACAGCTAAACCGATCGCCGACCATCCCGAAGAATAGAACACAAAGGCCCAGCCAATAAATGCAAGAATGCTTGGCAGCGGATAAAGCCATTGTTTATAGGGCCGTTTCAAATCCGGACGGCGCTTGCGAAGAACGGTCAGCGCCACAATCTGTCCCATGAATTGGATCACGATCGTCAGTGCCATCAACGCATTGATAATCGTCGTCAGATCGAAGAAGCAGCAAATCGCCATGACAGCGCCTAGAATGAGCAGCGATACGTTTGGAAAATGATACTTTGGATGCAGTTTCGCAAAAGGCTTGAAAAACAACCCGTCTTTCGCCGCATTGTAAGGGAGACGCGATGCACCCAGCAAGCCATTGAAGACCGAAGCAAAACAGGTCCATACGATCAAAATCGTAATTATGACTGCACCTGGCGTTCCCCAAATGCGTTCCATGAACAAAGTTCCGATATTACTGCTCTTCATCGCTTCTTGCCACGGAACAACACCAATAATGCCAATATTCATTAATAGATCGATAAGTGCAACGAGCAAAATCGATAAGGTCACGACCCGAGGAAGCGTACGTCCCGGATCCTTCACTTCATCACCGAGATAGCAGCTTGTGAAATAGCCGAGATAATCATAAATCGAAAGCAGCATCCCTGCACCAAGTCCGGTAAAAAACGAGGCAGGTTCAAATGCATTTTTTGGAAAATCGAAAGCCAGACTTGGATTGAAATGCATGAGTGCGGTTCCGATGATCAGCACAACGGTCAGAATCATTCCGCCCCACAGGATCGTCGAAATCTTAGCGACCGAATTAATGCGCCGATAAAGCAAGATCACCGTCAACACCGTCACACCAACAGCTATAAACTTCGTTTCAAGCGGTGTAATATGTGGAAAAAAGTAGCTTAGATAGTTAGCCAAGCCGATCGCTCCGGTCGACATCGTCATTGGTGTTGCGATCAGTGTCGACCAAATAAATAAAAACGGCATCAGCTTGCCTGTACGGTATTTAAATGCCTCACGCAAATAAATATACGTACCGCCTTCACCCGGTAGTGCAGAACCAAGTTCACTCCATACCAGTCCGTCAAGCAGGGCAAGCAATGCACCAATCAGCCACCCAAACATTGCCTGAGGACCACCCATCACCGCTAAAATTATCGGTATTGTAATAAAAGGGCCCGCGCCCATCATTTGCGACATATTAATTGCCGTTGCCTGCAAAGTCCCAATACTCCGCACCAAGCCATTACCCTTATTCTCCATTTTAATCCTCCTTGCTTTATCTGAGATTTGCCCATTTATTATCACGCTTGATCGCGCGCTTCACATTCTGTTCTATATCTTTTGAATCATTTGATCCCTCATCGAATCAAGCAATCCTTTAATCGTCCCCATTGCCGATGCATCTTCACCAAGTGCTCCATACTCGATAACCGTTGCCATCGGAACGAGCTGCTGAACGAGCGCTTGGATTTCGGGAATTATCGACTTTAATATTGCTTCATGGTAGCCTCCGATGATCACTTTTTCTGGATTAAGCAAAACGCAGACATTACTGATCATCAATGCCATGAGACGCGCGAGATGTTCGCGTGCTTCCTTTGAAGCTCCACAGGTATGTAACAGTGAAACAACTTTTCGTTCAAACGTGCCGAACCTGCCTTTTTCATAAACGGTTTCTTGTTCGAGGTCTTCCTCCGTCAACATATAACCAATTTCCCCCGCTGCCTGCTCAAAACCTGCTACTAAATGGCCACCAGAAAGGATTGCTGATCCAACACCTGTCCCAACCGATAAATAAAACAGGTCATCAACGAGGCTGCTCTGTCCAATCCATCGCTCCCCGAACGCGGCAGCATTGACATCGTTCATCACAAAGACATCTAGATCGAACGATTCGCTCAGTACCTTAGCCAAATCCAAGTTGTACCAACTTAAAGAAGGTGCATCAACGACGATTTGATGATCCTTTACCATTGACGGTACGGAAACACCCATTCCAATCACCCGATATTCAGACTCAATGCCTGCTAAATAATGGTCGATAATTGATTTCAGTTCATCCAAATCTTGATGAAAAGGAAACGTTTCCTTTTGCTCAATCGTACCGGCTAAATCTGCTAAAACAATTTTCACCTGATTCTGCTGAAGATCCATCCCTAATAAAAAAGCAGAACGTGGATTGAAGCCTAACATTTGCCCTTTTCGTCCACCATTCGCCGTTGAATCGCCCATACCTCGTTCGATAACCATCTCCTTTTCTAATAGATCAGTCACAATCATTGAAACGGTTGAACGGCTCAGCGACAGCTTCCGCGACAGTTCTGCCCGTGAAATAGGCTGGTTGCGAATGATCGCATCCAACACGAGGCGTCGATTTAAATCGCGAATAAGATCAAGATTTCCTTTCTGCACGTTCATCGCTCATTTCTCATTTTTTGTGTTTGTTCGTCCTTCGAACAAACGAACCATGTCACTTATTATAATCTGTAAAATCAATTCAGGGCGAACATTGTCATATTATCTAACATACTTTTGAGATATTAAAAAAATGATACCCATCCCTCTCATCTTTTTCATTAAGCATCCTGGGTCTTAATTAAGTAACTCGTAAACTAAGCGGAGATTTTCCGGTTATATGCGGAATGGAGCTCGTTTCGGGGGGAACATAAGGGGGATTTTTCCGATTATGCACAGCAAAAACCCCCATTTTTCACGTTTTTCACGTT
>NZ_BJMS01000159.1 GCF_006539285.1 Sporolactobacillus inulinus | reverse complement strand
TTATCAGCGTTTTCGTCTGGACGTGCGGCCCGAAAGCGAAGTAACCCGTATTGATCGGGAACAAAAGAAGGTAATTATTGATCATCATGGAAAGTGTTATGATGAGACCTATGATGTGCTGATTCTCTCGACAGGCGCGCACCCGATGCGTCCACCAATTGAAGGAGTCGATCAAGCGGACAATTTGTTCACGCTGCGTGATGTTCCGGATGCTGAACGTATTGTTCAGTATCTGCAGCAGCATAAAGCAGATCGTGCGGTGATCGTTGGTGCCGGTTTTATCGGCATAGAAATGGCTGAGAATCTGGCAGAACGTGGAATTAAAGTGACGATTGTTGAACGAGAACATCAAGTCCTTCCTCCGCTTGATCCAGAAATGGCGATTATGATAGAAGATGAACTGAAAAAACACGACATTGAGGTGCTCAAAGGAAAAACCGTAACGGGCTTTGAAGAAAAAGGTGCGGTTCTTGTTCTCGATGACGGCACGCGCAAGCAGACGGATCTGACGCTATTGTCGGTCGGTGTTGTTCCAGAGTCCTCCTTAGCTGATCATGCGGGCCTGGCGCTTGGCATACGCCGCAGTATATCGGTGAATGATCAATTGCGGACCAGCGATCCAAACATCTATGCCATTGGTGATGCAATAGAGGTTGCTCAAACCGTTGGCGGCCGGTCAGCAGTCATACCGCTTGCTTCTCCGGCCAATCGGCAGGGACGCATGGTTGCCGATATTCTAAGCGGAATGAAACGCAGTTACAAGGGAACTCTGGGTACATCCATAGTGAAAGCCTTTGATTTGTCTGCAGCCGTAACTGGATTGAGTGAGAAACTATTGCAGAGATACAATATTCCCTACGAGGCGCTGCACACGAGCCCGCCGAATCATGCAACCTATTATCCAGGCAGTTTGCAGATGACCCTTAAGCTGCTTTTTGATCCTGAATCTGGAAAGGTTCTAGGTGCACAGGCGGTTGGCGAGAAGGGAATTGATAAGACCATCGATGTACTAGCCACAGCGATTCATGGACAAATGACAGTCAATGATCTGACCGAACTGGAACTAGCTTACGCTCCGCCATTTAATTCGGCAAAGGCACCGATTAATTTGATCGGCTATGCTTCAGAAAACCTGCTGGATGGTAAAGTGCAGAGTGTTCAGTGGAACGAAGTCGATCAGCTGGTAGAACATGGAGCGCTGCTTATTGATGTCCGGACGGAACAGGAATATGAGGACGGCACCATCCCGGGGGCTGTAAATATTCCATTAGACGATCTTCGCGAACGGTTAAGTGAGATTCCGAAAAATCGCGATCTAATTGTGACGTGTCGGGTGGGGCTTCGCGGTTATCTTGCAGCACGAATTCTTGCACAGAAGGGCTATTCGGTTAAGAATCTTGATGGAGGCTATAAACTGTACCATAGCGTTTTTCCGGAAAAAATAAAGTAACATCTGCAAAAAGCAACGTCAAGTTCGATTGAATTGGGAAAGATGTGCTTCGCCCTCCGATCGGCGCCATCGCTGGGGGAGGGCAACGAATCAATCCCGTCGCATTTAGCGGCCTGAGAGGATCTGTTGTACGAGAGAATAGGAGGGCACCTGTGGTGATCCAGAGGTGTCCTCCTTACTATTTTTGGTTGTCATAATCCCTATAACAAGTTGTACTCGAGAAGACAGGCACCCGACGGGCTATTTACCGCTAGTTGATCAATAAGTCAACAAGAACTTCGGTGGCCTTGGTTTGAAACGGAACATTCGGTGTTACCAGTGAAAAATGCCTGATCATTGGAAATCCATCTATTTTGGCTAACTTTAATCGTCCAAGTGCTAATTCTTTTTTGATCGTCAAATGTGAAAGCAGAGAAATGCCCAGACCGGCTTCAATCGATTCCTTAATCACTTGAGTACTTCCTAAGGTCATCTCGTTTTTTGGATAGAAATCCAATTGCTTGAAGCACTTTTGCTGCTTTTCTAGTGTTCCTGACCCTTCCTCTCTAACCAGCCACCGCTCGTGGTGCAAATCCTGAAGATTGATTGTTTTTTTTGAGAATAAAGGATGATTCGCAGCAGCAATCACAGACAGTTGATCTTGCGCGAAGGGGGTAATATTCAAACTCTCATTGGTCATTTCACCCTCTATTATGCCTACATCGATTTGGTGATGCATCATGAGGTCAATAATCTCGTTTGTATTCCTTATAGTAATATTCGGATTCAGTAAAGGATAGGATTGAAGTAGAGTTGAGATTTTATAGGGGAGTACATATTCACCGTAGGTATAACTGGCACCAATAGACAGGGTGCCGCTTACGGTATTTTTTAGATCGTCCAGAAGATTCTCCATTCGCGTATGGAGATTCAGAATATCTTTGGCATGATGATAAACGATTTCTCCCGCTTCGTTCAACCGGACATATTTATTGGTTCTTTCTAACAACTTTATATTCAACGATCGTTCCAATGAATGGATATGATTGCTTACAGCGGGCTGAGTCATATGAAGCATCTCTGCAGCCCGAGTGAAATTTTGCTGTTCAGCAACGGTAATAAAAACATAGAGTGCTTGATCCATATTAATCCGCCTTTTAAGTAACTAAAGCCCCTGATGGAAGCAATGATCATTCGCGAGAAGTTATTATAACAATAATTATAATTTATTTTACTTATCATTAAAACACTTTTATTATTGGAAACATAACATTAATAGAAGGGTTTTATCTAATGATAGAAAAAGCAACAGTAAAACGACAAGAAGAACGTTTAACAGGACGCTTTCTGGAGGGTATCGGTTTTACGCTTATTATTGCACTCATTGGTTATGGATTAGCTAAAGTTCCGGGATTTGATCATGTGGGACAGCTCGCCTGTGCAATTATAATAGCCATCATTTATCGGCAAATTTGGGGATATCCGGAAAAAATCCGCTCAGGTATTCAATTTTCTGCAAAAAGGTTGTTACGATTCGCCATTATTCTTCATGGATTAAAACTGAATATTGATGTGATTCTGCATCAGGGAGGATGGCTGCTGATCAGAGACGTCGGAACGATTGTTTTTGCAATTGTTTTAACGATTCTGATTGCAAAATTATTTAAGGCAGATGATTCGACTTTAGTTTTGTTACTGGGAATTGGAACGGGCGTCTGCGGTGCCGCCGCGATTGCAGCGACATCCTCGATCTTGAAAGCGAAAGATGAAGACACCGCAATCGGTGCAGGGATTATCGCACTGGTTGGTACCGTTTTTTCTATCACGTATACACTTATCAGACCCTTTATTCCTCTGACAGCTCTACAATACGGGATATGGTCAGGAGTCAGCTTACATGAGATTGCCCATGTTGCTTTGGCGGGTGCACCTGCTGGTCCAAATGCTCTAGCTATGGCTTTATTGGCCAAGCTTGGCCGGGTTTTCCTGCTGGTCCCGCTTAGTTTTATTCTCGTGTACTGGATGAAACATAAGGAAAAAACGAAATCTGGTTCGAAAGCAAAAATTGAATTTCCCTGGTTTCTCATCGGTTTCATTATTATGAGCTTATTTGGAAGCTACGTGCTGGGTCACGCGTTTACTGTTTCGGCAAGTATGATGAATGGAATCTCTTCCTTCACTTCTTTTATTTTGACGATGGCCATGATTGGTTTGGGACTGAATGTAAGTCTGAGGGACTTGCGAACAAAAGCATTCAAGCCATTTCTAGCAATGGTCATTACTTCTGTTCTTCTTTCAGTGATTACCTATTTCACAATATACTGGTAATATTCTTGTGTTCAATAGAATTTGCCTATTCACTCCAGGCGTTCATTATTTGACGCTTACAAATAATCCGGAATGAGGCTTTTTCAAATTCAATCACTTTTGATAAGCATTCTGATTAAATCTATTTTTTATCCAATACATAATCAGTATCAGAAAAACAATTACCATGGTAAAAATCAAACTGATCCGTTGCTGTCTGGG
>NZ_BJMS01000158.1 GCF_006539285.1 Sporolactobacillus inulinus | reverse complement strand
AAGCGGCGATTCAGCACCGAAAAGACACGAGTCCATCGCATCCTGCGGAAGTAAGGACTAGGCATAACCTAATTTTTCTTAGATCACTAGGCAATGAGACAGAAGGATTTCTGTAGGTTCATAGCAATCAGTGGATAAGATCGGGTATAATAGCAGTGCATGTGAGAAAAGACAGGCTTGATCGTCAGAGACGGGTAGCCAAAGAGAGAGGGAGTATACCATGATTGCGGAAAAATATAAACAAATGCTCGGTCAGAAATCAGTTATTCGCGAGCTTTCGGAATATGCAACAGAACGGGCAAAACAGATAGGCGCAGAGAATATCTTCGATTACAGTCTGGGCAATCCGTCTGTGCCCGTACCTCAGGAATTTACGGATCAGCTGGTCAAGCTGGCCTCAAGCGATAATCCAATGGCGGTACACGGATACAGCCCAAGCCTTGGCATCACCTCGGTTCGTGAAAAAGTGGCTGCGTCGCTTTCCAGACGATTTGGTTTAAATTATAAGAAAGAACATATCTTTATGACTTCCGGTGCAGCAGGTGCCTTGGCACATGCACTGCGCTCAGTTGTGGCTGCGGGCGATGAAGTGTTAACCTTCGCACCGTTCTTCCCGGAGTATACCCCTTATGTGCACGGTCTCGATGCTGAACTGAAGGTTGTTCCGCCGAATACGGAAACGTTTCAGATTAACTTTGATGCGTTCGAGGAAATGCTGTCGCCAAAAGTTTCCGCAGTACTGATCAACACGCCGAATAACCCATCCGGTGCGGTCTACTCTACGGAAACCATTAAAAAGCTCGCATCGATTCTGACTCAGAAACAAGAAGAATTCGGTCATGACATTTATTTGATTTCGGATGAACCGTACCGTGAAATTGTTTTCAACCATGTCGATGCGCCTTATGTCGCAACGTACTACGCGAACACGCTAACCTGCTATTCATTCAGCAAGTCGCTGTCGCTTCCCGGCGAACGGATTGGCTACGTTGCGGTGAATCCGAATTGCCCTGACGCCGAACTGATCGTGAACATGTGCGGACAAATATCGCGTGGCATCGGTCATAACTGCCCGCCGTCGATCATTCAGCTTGCCGTTGCTGAAGTCATTGATCAAACATCAGATTTGTCGGTCTACGAAAAAAATAAAGACATCTTGTATGACGGCTTGACCAAGCTCGGCTTTTCTTGCGTCAAACCGGGCGGGACGTTCTATATTTTTCCGAAGGCATTGGAAGAGGACGCCGTCGCCTTCTCTAAACGCGCGTTAAAGTATGATCTGATCCTTGTTCCGGCAGACAGCTTCGGATGCCCAGGCTACTTCCGCATGGCCTACTGTATTCCAACAGAAAAAGTTGAACGCTCGCTTGCAGCTTTCGAAAAGCTGGCGGAAGACTATAAACAATGAGAAACAGCTTCACTTAAGGTTGCCTGAATGAACGAAGTACGTTATGATCGTGAAACGGGACCGTCCTCTGCGGAAGAAGCCCGCTGGGAAAAGCTGGGCATTGTTTTCTCCGCTGCTCAAGAGGTATGCGGCTAAAGGCTAGTATAAAAGTAAAAAACGTATAAAATGAGCGTCTCAAAAGTCCGTGTTCGACTTTGAGACGCTTTTTGATGGCGAGTCGCTGAAGCTTGTCGAGCCAAAGCGGCATCTAAGACGCCATCGTTTGTCCGCCATTGATATGAATGACCTGTCCGGTGATATAGGAACCATCGTCAGAGGCGAGGAGGACATAGGCAGGAGCGAGCTCATAAGGCTGTCCAGCACGTTTCATTGGCGTATCAGCGCCAAGCGTCTGAACCGTATCGGCAGACCACGAGGCCGGTTGGAGCGGTGTCCAGATTGGACCGGGAGCAATCGCATTGACACGAATCCCTTGACCTGCAAGACTATGTGCCAATGCTCGTGTAAAGCTGACAATGGCCCCCTTTGTCGAAGCGTAATCAATCAGATTTCTGCTGGCAATATACGCTTGGATGGATGTTGTGTTCACAATACTGTCGCCGCGCTGCAAATGGGGGATCACTGCCCGTGAGAGCCGGAACATCGCTTTGATATTCACATCAAAAGTAGTTTCCAGCTGTTTGTCGCTGATTGCTTCCAGTGATGGTTGTGGGAATTGAACACCGGCATTATTGATTAAACTATTTATTTTACCATATCTTTCCAAAGTTTGGGCCACAATCTGATCTGCTGCACCGTGCTGCCGCAAGTCAATCGGCAGAAGCAGGGCGCTTCTACCCAATTTTTCAATGGCTGCTTTCGTCGTCTGAGCATCTCTTTCTTCCGACTTCATAAAGACAATGACCAAATCCGTGCCTTCCTTGGCAAAGGCAACAGCAACAGCGCGACCGATGCCGCTGTCGCCGCCGGTGACGATGGCAACCTTGTCTTTTAATTTTCCCGTGCCGATATAGTTTGGATTGTCATAGACCGGTTTCGGATTCATCAGGTACTCCAAGCCCGGCTGCCGATCCTGGTGCTGTGCCGGGAAGGTGATCGGCACCTCGTGACACTGCGTTATTGAGCCGTAATAGGGGGGATCATCACGTTTCATTGCCTTCAGTCCCTTTCGCTTCAAAGATAATAAACAGTGTACGCATCGAAATCAGAATCAGTGCCTAGAAGTGCACCCTTTGCGTCAATCATTTGGGAAAATGGATCAAAAAATAAAAAAAGATGTTAAGATAAAAAGAGCACAACATCATGTGAATCGGGAGGCAACCCATGAAGAAGACACTACGAGCATTATTCATAATCGCAGTTCTTGTCCTAGGCGGATGCGCAAATCAGGAGGACAAGGCTTATGACCAAGAGATGGAAAAAGGACAGGCTGCCTTGGTTTCTAAGGATTATGATGCTGCGGCAGGTGCTTTTAAGAAAGCTTTAACACACAAAGAAAAGGATCATCAGGCAACGCTTCTTTTAGCGCAGACTAACAACTTTATTCATGCGAAACGTTCGATCAATCAGCCGGAGCAAACCAAAAGATTGTTGAACTTAGTCATTAACCAAGAAAAAGGTTCTGCAGTGCTTAAAAAAGATGCCGTCGCTCTGAAAAAACAAGTGGTAACGATGCGTGAAGGAAGTGTAACGAAAGCGTCAGCCGCCTCTTCAAGCACGTCATCATCCGAAGCATCCTCTGAGGAGTCCTCATCAAGTGCAGTGAACCATTCGGATGAAACATCGGCTTCAGCTGCCCCAAGCAGTTCAAGCAGTAAGGCGAGCCACTCGTCGAGCAGCACACTCGACGTTCAGGCGCAACAGAAAGAGGCGGAACTGGCGGTCATTCAAGCGGCTGGTTATTCAGCGAATGAGGTGTATATCGATACGCGTGATGATGGTGCGTACTACTCAATGGAATTGAGGGAGAACCACAAAAACGACAGCGCCGCAGATCCCGATACGGCACCGTCCATCGGTTTTTTCCGATACTATAAAAATTCAGGGAAAATCATGCAGTTAGATGTTTTAAGCAATAAATATAAGGAAGTTAAGGATTAATCTGTTGCCAAGAATGAATAAAAAATGGATCTGCCGCGTATTGCCGCCGGCAGATTCATTTTTTTGCGGGAAAGAGGTGTTGCGTTATTTGAAGATTTAGCCAAACCGATCTTGATTTAGGACTTCCGCTGCATATGTTTTTCTCAAGCCGTCCATTAATGAATAGATTGGCGAGAAATGGAGCAGCTGCTTTGCCTTGCTGTTATCCAACGCAATGTGGCGGATGTCTGCCGGCTTTGGATCCGTATAAATGGTCTTTAATCGCGACCCATGAATTTGCTCAAGCATTTCAATGATCTGGTTGATGGTTGTTGTCAGCGAAGTACTGACATGAATAACCTCCCCATCACCATGATTGACTGCAGCCAAATTTGCGCGAACGATATCCTTTACATAAATAAAGTCACGGCTTTGCGTTCCATCTCCAAATACGGTTAACGGTTCCCCTTTCTTTATCTGATTTATAAAGGAGGAAATCACGCCGTCTGTTTTTTG
>NZ_BJMS01000157.1 GCF_006539285.1 Sporolactobacillus inulinus | reverse complement strand
ATCTATTGCCTGTCCGTAATTATATCATGGAATGTACGTTCGTTTCTTTGAAATACTGCTCGATAGGATTATTTTTGCCCACTGCTGCTTCAATCGGAAAATTCTATAGAACACAGACCGGAATTAACTGACTGACATGCTTAAAATTGCATGACGCCAACGCTGTCAAGCTGCCATGAACAAGTCACAAGTCCATAATTGAGTCGCTAAACAGCAGCTTTTTGATCTGTAATTTTCACCCTCGCCTCACCGTTCGCACCATTAGGTATGATAACTTCAGGTTGATAACAATTTTGCATGCCGCCCAATAAAGATCTCTGCTCCCATCATTTCAACAAAAAAATCGTCGCTGCTATCAAAATGTTCACCCCTTACTTCATTCTGCTCAGCGCTCTTCCCTCCCCATCTGAAAAAATTTTCACCCTATTTTTGCATGGCACAAAAAAATGATAAATCAGGGTTGCTTCTTAAAGAAAACGGATGTATATTGTATGGGTGAATTAAAGTTTCCCTATGTAAACTTTAATTCTCCAAAGCAAAACAAATTCATTTGAGCAAGAGAGGAGCTGATCGATTGATCACTTGAGGCGTTCATGTTTCCTGGTCTTAAAGAGCTTATGTTCATGATAAGAATCACGCGCGTTGGATTGAATTTTTACCGTGACCATAATTTCTTTAGACAGAAGTTGCAGGAAAAATAATTGGGGAGCTCGCCACGCGCAGCCGAAGGGCTGATGGGCAGATTTCAAAAAATTTATGAGAGGTGTGAGCGAATGACTGAACTGGAAAGTGCGATGAAAAAAACGAAGCCGCATAAATTGATTAAGTATGCAAACGGACCAAGCCTTGAGGAAATTAACAGTACGGTAGCCGTTCCGAAAAACGGCAGCTTCTGGCGGACACTGGCAGCATTCTCCGGTCCCGGTGCACTGGTAGCTGTCGGCTACATGGATCCTGGAAACTGGGTCACGTCGATTGGCGGCGGTGCACAATATGGTTACCTACTTATTTCCGTTATCCTGATTTCGAGTTTGATTGCGATGCTGCTGCAGTACATGGCTGCGAAACTGGGGATTGTCACGCGAATGGATTTGGCTCAAGCTACCCGTGCTCATACAGGCAAGACGCTTGGCGTGATTCTGTGGCTGTCCACCGAGGCGGCCATCTGTGCCACTGATATTGCTGAAGTCATTGGTGGTGCGATTGCCCTTCAGTTGTTGTTTCACATCCCGCTTGTCGTCGGTGTTTCACTGACCGTACTCGACGTACTTCTCCTGCTTTTACTAACGAAACTCGGCTTCAGAAAAATTGAAGCGATTGTCATTACGTTAATCTCCGTTATCTTACTTGTCTTCCTCTATGAAGTGATCATTTCTAATCCTAACATTGCGGCAATGTTTGCCGGGTTTGTACCGAAACCCGAGATTCTGCATACCGGTCAATTAACCATGGCGCTCGGCATTGTCGGCGCAACGGTCATGCCGCATAACCTTTACCTGCACTCCTCGATCGCACAGTCGCGCAACATTAATCATGACAATGAAAATGAAGTTGCAAGAGCCGTTAAGTTTGCAACATGGGACTCAAATATTCAATTATCCGGTGCATTCATTATTAATTGCCTGCTGCTCGTTCTTGGTGCGGCACTCTTCTTCGGACATGGGGAAGGTCTTGGCACGTTTACTTCACTGTTCAATGCTTTGCAGAACAATCAATTGGCCGGCGCTGTCGCGAGCCCGGTCTTAAGTATCTTGTTTGCCGTTGCACTGCTTGCCTCCGGTCAAAATTCAACCATTACCGGTACACTGACCGGACAGATCGTCATGGAAGGCTACATCCACATGAAAATGCCGTTGTGGGCGCGCCGTCTGATTACACGTCTGATCTCCGTCATCCCGGTTCTGGCCTGCACAATTATTTACCATGGCGAAGAGAGCGCGATGGATCGCTTACTTGTCAACTCACAAGTTTTTCTGTCCGTCGCGTTGCCGATCTCAATGATTCCATTGACCCTATTTACCAGTTCGAAAAAGATTATGGGCGAACGATTCGTGAATAAACGGTGGGTAACGCTGGTTGCCTGGCTATGTACCATTGTCCTGACCTATCTGAATCTGCGGATTGTCTGGCAGTTTATCACATCGTTATGAGCATAATGGAGGCGTAATTGATGAAAGAAGACTTCTCACATCTATTAGTTGGTGTCGATGATTCGGCTGATGCACAATTAGCGTTTCGCTATGCGATGTATCGAGCGAAAAAAGATAAGTTAAAAATGACGATTGTATCCATCTTGGAAAAAGACGAGATGAACGTGTACCAAGCGCTGAATAAAGACTTCATCCATGGCAAACGTGAAGACCTTGAAAAACATGTTCAGCTTTACAAAAAGACCGCGTTGGATTACGGTGTTGAGAAGGTTGAGGCAATCGTTGCAGAAGGCGAACCGGGTGAAACGATTGTCAAAGACATTATCCCGCATACAGATGCTGATCTATTGATTGTCGGTTCTGAAGACAAGAAAGGCATTGCCAAGCATTTCGGCAGTCAAGCCGCATATATGTCAAAATACGCGACCATCTCTGTTCTTGTCGTCCGTTAATCAGTTTTGATCAATCGAATAACTTTCGAACCCCCCCTTTGCAGGATTAACTCGTCTGTAAAGGGGGTTTTTACGTAATCTGACACTGAGCCATTTTTTCAATTGACTCCCCGTTATGCCATAGGTACGATGTTCTTTTAAACAAATTGTGCATGGCATTGCACAATCCGTCTCAGCTGCTTGCAAACTGTTTTGGACTATGATGAATCAGAAAACGTCTGAATTGTTTCCATACCATCATGACTAAAATAGGGATGAATAAGCCCATGAGGCATTTTAATAACCAATGATCAGGGAGCCCCAATAGCTCCGGCAAGTCAAACAGTGCGCGATGCCAGAACATAATCAGCACCGTATGCTGCCCCCAAAGCACAAGCCAATGAAACCATTTAAGTTCACTCATGATTTGCGCAATTAAGACAACCCCCAAGCATAGAATGAGCGGAGCAATCAGGGCTAGTCCAGTATGATTTAAGCTGTCCGATTTCAAGTATAAAGTGAAATTGATTTTCTGAGTCAATTGATCGTGAATGAGAAGCATAGAAAAGGCGCTGATGGCTAGTAACAACAGATATTTATGCGATAGGGAATGAAGCAATCTAAATCCGTAGTATCCGGCCAGCATATAAGTCGTGGTCAGCAATACATCCTGTGCATCCCACGGAAAATAGGGATGCCCTAGGAACGCTGGTTGCTGATGAATTGTACCCATGGCGAACATCATCAAGCTGATCACCCATTGCAAGACAACCGAACGTACATTAGAAATTAAAAGAACCACAACAATCAGCGTGAGAATATAAACATTAATGAACCAAAAAATACTTAAATAATGGTTAAGGGTTCGTCCACCATAAAGCAGGCGAACAAAATAGAAAGCAGTGTACGACCAGTCCTGATTACGGACAAAATGGCTGAGGATGATTAAGAGACTTCCCATTAGAAAATAGGACACCACTAATGGCTTACAGCGACGCGCCCAGAAGTGACGCACCGCTTCCCAACTGTGCGAAATCGGTTTCAAAAAGAAACCCCCGATAATGAAAAATAACGGCATATGCCACCAATAAATGGCATCATAGACGAGATCAAACGAACGTATGTCGCGCTCAGAATCAATGGCATGCCCGAACACGACCGCAATGATTCCCAGTGCCTTTGCTATATCCACCCATATAATCCGCCGCTTGGTCGTTACCATGAAAAATCACCTTTCGTCCTTTAAGCAATTTCATACATAGTAAAATTTTTCGCTTTATCATTGCCTCACAATTGCTTAGTTTAGCACGATTCCTATATTTCGAAACGGCAATTCATTAACTTTAATCTAATTGTAAAAAAAGGGCTTAATCCTCCAAAATCACGCATGATGAAACAAGATTTAGAGCGTTGTTTTGGGTCG
>NZ_BJMS01000156.1 GCF_006539285.1 Sporolactobacillus inulinus | reverse complement strand
TATGTTTTATAAGAATTGGATCATGCCTACTTTTGTAAGTTCCCATCACACTATACTCACTACCATGTACCTCCTGTAATTCTCGTTCAAACTGTAGCGTACTTCGCTTGTAATTATTCGTACAAACTTTGCAATCGTGACCCTTCAACAAATTATTTGGATAGGCATCTATAATCTTTCCACACCTCTTATGAAAAACATTAACTTTTTCTTTACTGCCACGATATTCACCGACTGCGATGAACTCTCCATTCCATTTTATAATTAATTCCTTATCAAATTGTTCTATTGACTTCATCTTACCTTCTCTTATTCTTTTACCTACGCACTCCTTGTTAGAACATTGTTGCCCATTCACTAGCTTATTCGGTGTCATAAAAAATGGTTTTCCACAAATTTTATGTTGAACTTTGATTTTCTTATTACTTTTCTGGTAATCTGACAGAAAGGTATACTCCATACTATATGGCTTCCTTGAAAATTTCCGATAGAATTCACGCTTATTCTTTTCCTGCCTAGCTTTCGTAAAGGCTTCATTGGAACATAATCGACAGTTTGGTAATTGTAAAAAGGCTCTTGCAGTAACAGAAAACTCCCTTTTACAGGTAGTATGAAAAAGTGTAACTTCTTTATTATAGCCATGAAAATCCCCCTTCAACTCAATATCATCTCTGGTCTTTTCTGCAAGACGCTCTATGAAAATCTCTTTAGTTACCTTTGGAACTTTCATACCTGTATGACTCCCTTTTCTAATTATCTATAGAAAAAGCATCTCCTTTTAAATACAAATTATACATTTTACCCCAAACTCCAAGGATATATACTATAGTCAATGGTAAAATTTTTTTGCCTGTCAATATAGGACTAATGACTATGCAAGGAACTATACCATGTAATTCGTCCAAATTAGCATGGGGAGATAATTCTCAGAGCAACACATAAGATTAACGAGTTTTGCTTTAATCTTGACAAATAATAGGATTCTTTTTGGTAAATCCTAAATAAAATTCGGATTGTCTTTCAGCCTAAAAGAGTTAAAAAAATGCTGGAAGGTAGCTTTATCTATTCTGTAAGAAACACAACTGGAAAAGAACAGGGGACAGCCTGAACTGATACAAAGGCAAGGATTAGGAGAACACAGAGTAAAGGTAAACCCTATTAGACTTGTTTTGATTTTTAATTGTAATGTGGGGGTGGATCACAATTGGATTCCTGCAGAAATTATCATAAAAAAATCCGAAGGCCAACCGGAAAAAATACCGGAGAAACCTTCGGATTTGGAACTTTAATTTTATTTAAGAATCGTTAATTTTGGATAGTTGGTGTTACTCTTATTGATCTTTATCTATCTTGATCGTTATTATACTGATCTTCTATTTCTTCAAATTCTATGTCAATGATGTCTGGCATTTCTCTCTTGATTTCATCCATGTCCTTTTGAAATTCTTGTGTTGTGTAGTTTAAAGAATCATACATTGTATTTCTTAAACGGTTTCCCATTTTAGTCATTGATGTATAAGTTAGACCACCAGAAACTACCCCTCCAACAACAGGAATTACTTTAGAGACCCCTTTTGCAAATGTATCTTTTGTCATCTTAACCCCAATAAGAGTTGCTATTTTCTTAACAATAGGATAGTAGAAGGTTTTAGTTAATGCTTTTTGAGGTAGCTTTTTTAATGCCTGTTGTGCCACTTTGGAAGAAACCACTTTTAAGGTCGAGGCAGCACCACCTACACCAAACATAACACCAAGGAATAAAATTAATTCACTTCTCACTCGCTCCAAGTCTAGTTCATCATCATCATCCCAAAAGTCCCTGTATCCAAACATATAAGCAAGTTCTTGTGATAAACGTAAAGCTACTCCGAAAAATTGCAGAGTGTCGGCAGGTATTGTGGCAGCCATAGCCCACCCACCAGGTAGACCAGCCGCAAACGATGTACCAGAACTTTGTAACGTTCTTTTATTTACGAGGGATTTTGCCATTCTGTTAATTTTGTCAGAACTGATCCCTACTTCTTGTGGTCCTTTATCAATCAAGATAGGGATTTTATCCGAGCTTAATATATCACCGAATGTTTTTACCAAAAATTCTTTTCTATTTACTTTAACACCCGGCATCTTTAATGCGTTTGCTATAATTAATTCAACATTTGTGGAATCTCCATTATTAGTCATGCCATGAACCCTCTTTCATATTAGCGACGTTTTAATATTTATGATACATTCTTTTCGTAATTCAGAGATTAGTGCTTGTAAACTAGACAGCACCTTATAGTCATTTGTTCTGGAGTTTTTCTCTCAATTTTTCATACTCTGCAATTTTATCACGAAGACTAGCAAGACAAAACTGGAAAGAACCTTCGGATTGGAAACATTATTTTTAGTAACGTTATTTGTCTTTTGAAACCAAAAAAAAGACTGAACCTACTACAAGATCCAGCAAGAATTTTTATTGATGTTGGTTTTAAACAAACGTTTGAATAATGATTGAATAATGGTTCCATACATAGCTCATTTGTGTGCTGCTGTTCCGTGATTCCTTACTGGTTGGGTACCGACTATGTGACAGTGGGAACAACCTTTTAACGTGGGGAAGTAGAAAGTAACAGGGGCATAAGTCATAGCTCACTACTACCACATGACCAATATTAAATTTTAAAAACTTTAACCTTAGTTAGCAATTACCTTTTTCTAATTCGTTCATCGTCTTTAAGTCGCTGATATGCTTTACTTTTTAAAAATCGTTCCGGGTTTTTCCTTATAGCTTCCACGATTTTTTCTTTTTGGCTTTCTGAAATTTTCTCTCTCGATTCTCTAAGGTCCTTAGCCACAGCGAAAAGCTCATTAAACACTGGTGAAGATACAGCATGTTTTGGCTCCCCCATATTAAAGAATCCTTTTTCCTCTACTAAAGTATTTTCCCAAACCTCTTCAACAGCCTTTTTTAAGATGGTGACAATTAATATTCCCTGAAGATTTAAAAATACATATGAAGAGTCGGGGTCATGGCTAATATAAGTATAGCCCACAACACTTCCCCCGATGGCAGTATGTAAATCAAACTCACTGGTATCCCCAGACGCTTCCTTAATTGGGCCAAAAAAGAATATATGATTTTCAATGTGACCAAGGTCTTTTCGTTCTCCAAGAAGGAATTCACGCATGATTTTTTCCGCTTCAATTAAAATATCTAAATCTATAATATCAATATTTTGGTCACGCACAAATTCTACGATATCAAGATAAAGGCTTCGCCAACTGATGGATGTAATGAAGTGATTGAGCCATTGTTCATATTCCACCACTTGGAGATTGTCCGAATGATAGGGATGATAAACTTTATTAGCAAAGATTGTTTCATTTGGACTGAATCTATCTTCACAGACACCACATAGCATCGCCTGTTTGTCACCGTCCTGAATTACCCTGTTTGGTTGCGATGCCATTCGCATATTCCCTGTTGGCGAATTCCTCTTCATTGACCTAAAAACAAATTTTGGGATAATATGGCTTTTTTCTAGTTCCCTTTCTTCCTGACATAATGCACACTTACCCATAAAATCTTCCTCATTTCTTCTTATCCTAGAACAAAAAATAGTCAAAAAGTGTCCCACATGAAGATATTACCCTCTCAAATAGGTACAATAACCATTGTTTTTTAGAAAGAAATTATAAATCGTTTCAAAAAAAGACCGTCTTAGACGATCCTTTTTTAAATGATTCATTCTTTTTAACAGACCCCTCAACGACGTCATTACTAAAGACTAGAAAACTTACACATAAAGTAATTGCTTGCAGTACGATTTGTATCCCTTTAAGGCTTGTAAACAGTTCTTTCATAATAACCACCCCTTTATCTTTTATTGTTGAGAGTTGCTCAACTGAGCACGGAACCTGTGCCGTCTGAACAAGCGGGGGAGCCTGTTAAAAAGAATGAATACCTTATTCTACCATTTTCTGAATGTTTCTTCAACAAAACTGCCCGTTACTTTAAGTGAACTTTTTCAATAAGTTCTTGTAAGTACATCAAACCACCCTTTATTAATAAATATATTATTGAGCAACTTAACCATCTCTATTTAGAAAAACTATTTGGCAAAATGACTTTTCCCTTTTCTCATCTTTTTCTTCCTTCTAC
>NZ_BJMS01000155.1 GCF_006539285.1 Sporolactobacillus inulinus | reverse complement strand
GCTTTCGTGTCTCGAGCTAACTCTTATTGATGAAATTGCCGCTTATCGTTCTACACCAAAGCAAAATCATAAACTTTCTTTACCTGTTAAAAAAGCGTCTCGACACTGACTTTCGAGATGCCCTACTGTATGGCTATGCTACTTCTTAGCTGTATCCTTTTGCGGCTTTACCGTCATTTTACTGATTTGTGTTCCTTGGTAATAATAGGTGATGATTTGTTTTGCTGTTTTTCCCTCGCGTGCCATTCCTTCGGCACCGTATTGACTCATGCCAACATCATGCCCGCTGCCAACGGTCACCGCTTGAACCTTATTTCCGGTTTTTGTTAGTTGAAAGTCTGTGGACGTCAGCTTTAATTTTTCGCGCACGTCGCGGCCTGTAAATTGCTTTCCGTCAATCTCAATTTCTGCGATATGTCCGGTATCCGTCTTTTTTATCACATTACCGATTGCTCCTTGAACACCGTTTAAGTCAATGCCCAACGCTTGCTCTACAGATTGAATCGGCAGCGTTTGTTTATTTTTATACCTAGGCGACAGTTTGTCCCAGGGACTTGGTACCGAACGAAGATAAGGGATATCATTGGACCAATAATCTTCAGCATTTTCCGTCCGACCGTTACTGGTTGAAAAAAACACTGGTGAAATGAGCTTACCATTATAGGTAACCACCTGGTTCTTGGTCTCTGTCACCGCTTGCATGACTTTTTTCATTCTTTTTTCATAATCTTTACCCCAAAGCGTTTTTAATTCAGTCGGACTATGATACACCTGATTCTCAACCGTATCATTAACGCGCACCTCGGGATTGTTGATTATCCGCGACATAATGTACGTCCGTGCTGCAATTGCCTGCGCTTTTAATGCTTCCAAACGAAATTTAGCCGGCATTTCTGATGCGACAACGCCAACCAAATAATCGTCTAGGGCAACTTGATCCGTTACTTTCTGAGTAGACCGGTATACAGAAACGGTGATCGAACTGTTTTGGGGCGCGTGTGCAGCTGATTTGGTTGTGTTTTGTTGTTTGGTCATTTCTCCCGATGCCTTCTGCGTGAATGGGATAACGATAGCGGCGGGGATCATAACGATAACGAATCCAAAGAGGAGAAGCAGTACAGCGGCTTTATTCATGAACATTGCCTCCACGCGTGTGAGTTATTGGGTTATTGGGTTATTAATTACTATGCAGGTGCTTGCGCAAATAGAACAAGCCCATGTGCATCATTAATCACGTGGAAGCATATCATCCATTTTGAGAGGCTTGCAAGAGCAACTGTCGGAATATTAAAAAACATCAAAAGCACTCGAATCAATCGACCGAGTGCCTGCCTGGATCATCAATTTAATTAAGCAAATTTCGGGTTAATGCTTAGTGCTCCTTGTAATGCTTCCTCGGTTGATGCAACCGGTTGTTCCGCATCATTCATGCTGACACGCTCAATATCCGCACCTAAAGCACGGAGTTTTCCGGTAAGATCTACATAACCGCGATCAATATGGTGCAAACGGCTGACTTTGGTATAGCCCTTTGCAACTAAGCCGGCGATTACCAGAGCAGCTCCTGCACGAAGATCGGTCGCGGCAACTTCAGCGCCCTGGAGATCACAAGGTCCGCTAATTACAGCCGCTCGACCATCAATTTTGATTGCCGCATTCATTCTGCGGTATTCTTCAACATGCATAAAACGGTTTTCAAAAACGGTTTCTGTAATCACTGAAGTTCCATTCGCTTTTAGCAAAAGAGCCATCATTTGTGCTTGAAGATCGGTTGGAAACCCAGGATGCGGCATCGTCTTGACATCAACCGCCTGCAAGTGATCGTTGCCAATCACACGAACACCTCTCGCTTCTTCTTTGATGACAACACCCATATCACGCATTTTGGCGATCAGTGGTCGAAGATCTTTGATATCAGTGTCTTCCACCAGTACATTGCCACCGGTTATCGCCGCAGCAATCATATACGTACCTGCTTCAATCCGGTCAGGAAGAATCCGGTGCTCTGCTCCGCAAAGTTCATGAACACCTTTAATCGTCACTCTGCCCGTACCTGCACCGCTGACCTTTGCACCCATTGCATTAAGGTATTGCGCCAGGTTGACAATCTCAGGCTCGCATGCTGCATTTTCGAGAACCGTTTCTCCTTCGGCAAGCGTTGCAGCCATCATGATGTTTTCCGTTGCACCAACACTTGGGAAATCTAAATAAATGACCGATCCTTTTAGCTTCCCATCCACACGTGCTTCGATGGAGCCGTTTCCGATCGTAACCTTAGCACCCATGGCTTCAAAGCCTTTCAGATGCTGGTCAATGGGTCTGGAGCCAATCGCGCATCCCCCTGGAAGAGCGATTTTCGCGTGACCAACGCGTGCAAGCAGTGGACCCATGACTAAAAAAGAGGCACGCATTTTCCGAACATATTCAAAAGGCGCTTCTGTAAATAGATCAGCCATTGCATTAACCATAATCGTTTTCTTTTCGTAATTCACCGACGTATTCAAGTACCGTAATACTTCATTAATCGTGTATACATCAGCCAGTTCCGGCACATTATATATTTTGCTCGTGCCCTTCGTAGCAAGCATTGATGCGGCTATGACAGGAAGAACAGCGTTCTTTGCACCTTCAATCTTCACAGAGCCCGAAAGCCGTTTCCCTCCATGAACGATAATCTTTTCCAAACTTTTCCCCTCCGCGTCCAATTATCTCTTCGCTCGATCCGGAACATTCTTCCGTGCCGCGTCTATTGTTGAATTGAATCATTACGATCACTGGAAACTTTTCCTGATTAGTATTCCACCGTAATGATCGGTGAGCCAAGGACAATAATGGTCCGGTCTCCATCATTTCTCAAGGCTGCCTGAATGTTCATCTTTTTTTTCGAAGTGTCAATGGCATTGTTCCATGCCCCATTATATGCTGATATCGATACAAAGGTTTTTTCTTGCAGTTGCTCAACAGGAATAGCTGAAAAAAGCTTAAGATACCGTTTTCCTTCTTCAAGCAAGGTACGTTTCATTTTATCATTGCGATATGCGCTTACACAAGAGTATAAGTGCTCTTGACCATTAAAAATACGTGCTAATTCCGCACTCATTTCGTCTCTTGTCTCTCCCCATTGCGCCGGTATAAATGATTTGCCGCTTCCTTGGTAAAGAATGACTGTTTGGTAACCGTTCCCATTTGGGTAAGCGATGTAGCTAACCCGCCATTGCGCGTGCCCGAGTTTCGCTTTCTTAATCCCAACCCAGCCAAACGCGCCGTCACGAGCAGGCATCACCTGCCACTTGTAATCATCCAATTTTGCCTGAATTGTTGCTGCACCCTTTTTCACTTCTAGCTTTGATGCATGAGTATCCTGGGGCTCACGTGCGTAAATGTTCCAGCCCGTAATCTGTGCATGCTGCGCTTTCAACGTGCGTGCAAATAATGAAACCCGATTCAACTCTTCAAGGTGCGATTGATTCGCTTCTGCAGCTACCCGATCTTGGCGAAATTGCATGATCCATAAAACCAGTAACAAGAAAATAATGCCAAACAAAATGTTCCGTTTCATAAAATCCGCCCCTCTCCTTGTCTTCAGTATTACCTGAAGCAGAAGAGCAGCATACGTGGAACTTTTCGTCATATTCAGACTGAATTTGCATCATCGAACAATGAAAATTCAATCATAAATTTGCGGTAAAATTAAGGACCAGTTCACATAATCAAGAAAAAATTTTGTTACCGGGTAACTAATGGCGATTGCCAAAAGCACATATAAAATTCTCGCTTGTAAGCTCTTTGCATGACGAAAAACCGCCTCAAATTTTACAGATTGAAGTGCCCACCATGTAAGTGCGAAAAAAAGTAATTGAGCAACAATACTGATCAAAGCCAAAAGGCCGGAATTCTCAATCAATCAAAGCCACCGCCTGTCGTCTTATATGTAATACCGGTTCTCTTATCCCTACGCAATTTATATTCTTCGTTTAGGAATAACAGATTGTGCATCCATCTCCTTATTTGTAATAATTTCGTAACATAATTTTAATATAACGATAATCTATTCTGACAAAGTTTATTTTACCGCCGTTTTTTATAATTGACTACTTTTTTTCATTAAAAGTTTTTTCAGTATTTTTCGATCAATAACAGTGCCATGTAAGCCAAAATAAATTTTAAGAAAAATCCGGGCAAAATGCGCCCGGTCGTTACT
>NZ_BJMS01000154.1 GCF_006539285.1 Sporolactobacillus inulinus | reverse complement strand
GGACTATTGGTTTGAAGAAGGGGCAAAATCATAAACTTTCTTTACCTGTAAGAAAAAACCGGCTTTTCCATTGAATTGGAAAAGCCGGTCTGTTTGAATGTTCTTAGCGTTCAAATATAGACGAACGGTTACTTATTTTCTAAGGAAGCTTTAATGAAGCCATGGAACAGCGGTTCCGGCCGTGTTGGGCGCGACTTGAATTCCGGATGGAACTGGCACGCAACAAACCATGGATGATCCTTCAACTCAATCATTTCAACTAAGCGGTCATCCGGGCTGACTCCGGAAAATACCATCCCGTGATCGGACATCTTCTGCCGATACTGATTGTTGAATTCATAACGATGGCGGTGGCGCTGATAAATGATTTCTTCATGATAAGCTTGATACACCTTCGTGTCCTTAACAATCTTGCACGGATACAGGCCAAGACGAAGCGTTCCGCCAAGATCTTCAATATCCAATTGTTCCGGGAGAAGATCGATAATTGCCTCTTGGCAATCCTGATTAAATTCAGCAGAATCCGCACCGTTCAGTTTCAATACATGACGCGCGAATTCGATTGTAGCCAGCTGCATTCCCAAGCAGATGCCGAAGAACGGGATTTTGTGTTCGCGCGCGTATTGAATCGCGATAACTTTTCCTTCAATTCCGCGATCACCGAACCCGCCGGGCACAATGATTCCCTGACAATCTTTTAATTGTTCTTCAATGTTGCCCGGTTCCAGATCTTCAGAATTAATGTATTTCACTTTCACTTCTGCATCGAAACTGTAACCGCCGTGTTTCAGTGCTTCCACAACAGAAATGTACGCGTCTTGCAGCTCGACGTATTTGCCGACAAGTCCGATCTTAACATGTTTCTTCGGATGGAGCACCTTGTCCACCAAACCATGCCATTGACTCATATCCGCTTCACCTTGCGGCAAGTGCAGCTTCGCGCATACAATGTCGTCAAGGTTTTGATCTTGCAGCTGCAGCGGCACTTGATAGAGCGTTTCCGCATCCCTCGCTTCGATTACCGCTTCTTTGTCAATATCGCAGAACAAAGCAAGTTTCGCCTTCATCTCATCGGAAATCGGATATTCCGTACGAACAACAATAACATTGGGTTGAATGCCCAAACTGCGCAATTCCTTCACGCTGTGCTGGGTCGGTTTCGTCTTCATCTCGCCTGCCGCCTTCAAATACGGAATCAGCGTACAGTGCAGGTACAATACATTATCGACACCGACATCGCTCTTAATTTGACGAATGGCTTCCAAAAACGGAAGGCTTTCGATATCACCGACCGTACCGCCGATTTCCGTAATTACTACATCGGCACCCGTGGTCTTGCCTGCTCGGAATACACGATCTTTAATTTCATTGGTAATATGAGGGATCACTTGAACCGTTCCGCCCAGGTAGTCGCCTCGCCGCTCTTTTTTCAAGACCGTTGAATAGATTTTACCTGTTGTCACGTTACTGTTCTTGTTCAGATTAATGTCAATGAACCGTTCATAGTGACCAAGGTCGAGATCGGTCTCTGCGCCGTCGTCAGTCACAAACACCTCACCGTGCTGGTATGGGCTCATGGTTCCCGGGTCAACGTTAATATATGGATCAAACTTCTGAATGGTCACGGTTAATCCGCGGTTCTTCAACAGACGTCCGAGCGACGCTGCAGTTATCCCTTTTCCAAGAGACGAAACAACGCCTCCGGTCACAAAAATATACTTTGTCATCCTAGATGATATCCCCCTTATAGCCTATGGAATCAGTGTTCGGCATGGTTATGCGTAGCTTAGCAAGAGGTCTTTGTGCAGGATCGTTTGTGCCCTTTTTCGACCAATTTTTCTTGCCTTTTCTTATAAAAAAGCAAAAGCGAAAGCTCCCCTTACGGAGGGCTCGCTTTTGCTTTGCTATCGATTCTATTTGTCGCCCTTTGCAATTCTAACAAACTTAATCAGTCGAATCAAGGGGACCCGGCAGGAAAAAAACACCTGCAAAAAAGGATAAACCACCACGGATATAACGTGTTTAATTATTCGTCATCGTCGTCAATAACGGCTTTTCGGCGAATTCTTTTTACATCATCATCGTCGTCGTCATTGACCTCAGTGTCATCGTTATCGTCGTCGCCGAGATCGCCATCTTCCTCTTCTAGATCGTCATCGTAATCATCAAATCCGTCTTCAGCAACCTTGTGCTTCTCGTGCACGCTGTCGCCCAGCGTTTTCGCAACATCATCCTCGCGCTGATCCAGCGGATACCAGTTGCGCAAGGCCCAAAGATTATGTCCGACACTGAGAAAACGACCATCAAGCGAGAGTGTTGTATAAAGACGTGCTAGCGATTCGCCGTTGTCAACCTCGATTTCTCCTTCCTTAAAAACCTGATCGGTCAGTTCATAGAAGGTTTTCGGTTCCTTTGCCTGAACTAATAAATCGTAGAATTGGTCAACCTTTGACTTTTCAAGCGTATGTTCTGTCAATGGAAACATCCTTTCCCTGTATCATACTCGAATCAAAGTATTGCATCGGACTTTCGGCAGGGCTTACTTGTCATGCAGCACAAACCATCCATACGCAATCCTCATCCAAAACTCTATTTAGCAGCACATCGCCACGATGCGCAGAAAAAACCAGTGTAAAGTTATACAATAAATACAATAATCGGTTCGCAATCTAAAATCAAGTCTGGACACAAAATTGATTCTTCATTCTTCCTTCAAAACAAGTTTGCGGCTTGATTATCAAAACGGACACAGTGGTTACACTATAGGAAAAGCGTCACGAACCAACAGGTCTTAATGAATCGGAGGAACCGTCATGAATCTTTTCATCACACTGATCACAATCCTTATACTGCTCATCATTCTGCTCGCTGCTGCTCTTGTGCTGGACCTTTACATGGGATGGAAAGTCATGCGACCGCGCATTCGCCATAGCGTGCCGAAAACAGGAAGCAACCATTTCCACTATTTCACAAACGGTCATCAATTGTTTCAGGACATGCGGCAAAGTATCGAGCGTGCCCAATCCTCGATTCATCTTTCCTTTTTTATTTTTCATGCAGATGAAGTGGGCAACGAGTGGCTGGAGCTTCTAAAAAAGAAGGCACACGAGGGTGTCGAAGTCCGATTGCTCGTTGATACTCTGGCGAGCTTTGCCTTGCGAAAAAAGCGCTCAGAGCTTAAAGCGGCAGGAGTCTCTCTTGCCTTTTCAGCAAAACCAACATTCCCTTACACGGTCTATTTTTTAAATCAGCGCAATCATCGCAAGATGACAATCATTGATGGCACCATCGGCTATTTCGGCGGTTTTAATGTCAGCCGCGATTACATTGGCCGCAAACCTGAAATGGGCCCGTGGCACGACAATCATTTAAAAGTCATCGGGGAAAGTGTCGCTGATTTGCAGCACTTCTTTCTCGAGGACTGGAAAAAGGCGACTCACGAAGATCTTGTCCATGAACCTGTGTATTTCCCGAAGAGTGAAACGGGGCCCGGAGAACTTACCCTGCTCGCTACCGACGGCAAGCAACTGGACGAGCGTTTCGCTGAAGAATTGGCTCGCGCTCAATCGTCAATCATCATCGGATCACCCTATTTCGTTCCGAGCAGCAGGCTGATGCAAGTGCTTCAGGACCGCCTCAATCATGGCATCAAACTGACGATACTCTTGCCGTTAAAAAAAGATCACGGTCTCGTCCAGCCGGCCTCCTACCATTACCTTGAGCCTCTCGTTAAAAAGGGGGCGAAGCTGTTTCACTTTTACCAAGGCTTTTACCATTCAAAGCTCTTCATTATCGATCGAAAGAGATGCTATCTCGGAACGGCAAATTTCGACCAGCGTAGTTTGTTCTGGAACGGAGAACTATCCGGATTCACAGAAGATCAGACCGTAATCCGCCAGGTATTCGATCAATTAGCTAAAGAAATCCATCTGAAATCGATTCCGATCTCTTATGATCAAATCAAAAAACGTTCACCTATTGAAAAAATAAAAACGATTTGCAGCGTTTGGCTGAGCTATTTTCTCTGAATCCTCAGCCGCTGTTTTAACACGCCAGGCAAAAAGCGCCCGGTCCTTACTTCCGCAGGATACGGTTTTGAACCATCAATCTTGTGCCTGATCCGCTCGCATCAACAAGGCGCGATCCCGCAGGCGCCCGAGCATCTACGCGTTTGATGCGCCGTCTTACAATTAGTGAAGATCCTGTACACTTAAGGGGAATTCTTCCGTCTATTTACT
>NZ_BJMS01000153.1 GCF_006539285.1 Sporolactobacillus inulinus | reverse complement strand
GTATATAGACGGAGAGATTCCGATTATTAACTTGAGAAACGTGGAAATGGGATTTTTTGCTTTGCATAACCGGAAAACTTCCCCTTATGTACCCCTGAAACACGCTCCGTTCTTTATTTAACCGAAAAATCTCCGCTTATTCCCCGAGTTACTTAATTAAGGATCATAATGCTTAATGAAACAGGAGTGAGATGAATGGAGATCGTTTTTTATTCGCTCAAAAATATCCAAGAATCCCGGCCGTGCCTGTTCATCAGACCCAAAACTAAGGAATTATAGCCAGTTCGAAGCAAGCTTAAAAGGAAGCGAGTAGGGATGTTGATTTAAATAAACTTATTTCCTAAGTATTTTTGCCTAGTTTTTCCTAAATTATAAGGTATAATGGTAATAATTATCATATTAGTTTTATAATTGGCGGTATATCGACGGAATTTCTCGGACCGATTAAACTGCATTTTAATTTTGTCTGCATGACTCATCGTTGGCTCAATATAATATAATGGAGCGCCAGATACGTGCATCGTGACATCTCCTTCCTGCTCCTCAATTCTTCATTTTTATGACTTTTATCTGAGGTTGAAACGTTATGAAAAAAATAGTCATACAAACAAATGATCCTTATGGTGAAAATGGGACTGATAATGACCGGAAATTTGTTGTTTTCTGTACGAATCTATTTACCTTTTCGTTAATTGCACATGTTTTGCTCATTCCTGTCTTTTCGTTTCTTGGCAATCCTTTGATTCTCACGCTCGATCTAGCGGCTGCTGCTTTGGATCTGTTCTGCTTAGCACTTAATCGCAAAGGATATGTACGGATTGCAAGTTTCCTTTGGGTTCTTGAGCTATCGGTACTATCAAGCAGCTGCGTGCTTGTATTCGGATGGCAGCAGGGCCATTATTACTATCTTTTTTCCTTAATTCCAATTGTTTTCTTTGCGCGATGGCCAGGTGTTTTGCGCATTGCCGTTTCGCTGGTTCTTTTCGGTGATACGTTGTTTTTGTACGATTATACGCATTCGCATGCACCGGTTACACCGCTCATGCCATTTATGGCAACGTCAATGCACTTGATTAATGTGGCCATCAACTTTATTGGGCTTGGTTACGCTTCCTACTTCTATCGTGCGCATTCGGAACAATTGCAGCAACAACTGTTGCGGAAGGCAAATACGGATGATTTAACGGGGATTCACAATCGCAGGTCGTTTGAATGCAGAGCCCAAGTTCAACTTGAGCAAACAGATCATCAGAATGAGTGCGCACTTATTTATTTTGATCTGGATCATTTTAAACGCATTAATGATTCCTATGGGCATGCCGCTGGAGACCGTGCGTTAAAGATGGTTGCGAATGCGTGCCGGCGTGTGCTGCGCAAAGAGGACCTCTTTGCAAGAATCGGCGGGGAGGAATTTGCCGTTTTCTTGGCGCACACGTCGCGGGATGAGGCGATAAGCATTGCAGAGCGGCTTCGAATGCAAATTGAATCGTGTTGCTTAACGTTTCAAGATGGGAAGCGCTTCTTCCTAAGCGCAAGTATTGGCCTTGCTTCCCCTCGATTAAATGAGAAACGTTTGGATCATCTGATGGCGAATTCAGACCTTGCGCTTTATCAAGCGAAAAGAGATGGACGGAATCGTGTGGTTTCATTTATTTGAATCCGAGTGTGATCGGAGTGTTTATCGCGTAGGATGGCACGAACACCTTGGCGTCATTACAGGGGAACTTCCCCTTCTTCGTTGAACTGATCATAAAGCGTTTGGAATGATTTTTCATGCGCAAGGAAAACATCGGTGATGATCGGATCGAAATGTTGTCCTCGTTCTTGTTTAATAATTTCCACAGCCTTTTCATGAGAATAACCGAGTTTATAGGGACGTTTTGAACGCAGGGCGTCATAGACATCGGCAAATGCGACAATACGAGCCGAGAGCGGAATGGCTTCTCCTGCGATTCCGTCGGGATACCCGCTGCCATCCCATTTTTCATGATGCGAGCGGGTCAGTGCAATTCCCATTTGTAAAAATTTATTCCCCGGATATTTTTGCTGAATTTCCGACAATGTTTCGGCACCAATCACGGTGTGCTTCTTCATCACTTCAAATTCTTCATCAGTCAATTTTCCCGGTTTGAGCAGAATGTCGTCGGGGATGCCGACTTTCCCAATATCATGAAGCGGGCAAGCTTCATAAAGATTTTCGATATAGGCGCTGTCCACCTGTTTTTGAAACTTTGGCAGACGTTGAAGTTCTTCAGCGAGCAGCTTGCACGATGAGGAAACGCGTTCGACATGGGCGCCTGAGGTCACATCTCTGGATTCAAGCAGCTTTACAAGCGAGAATAGGGTGGCGCTCTGCGCTTTTTGAAGCATACGTTCGCGGTGAAGATTCTGTTCATAATTTGCCTTGTAGTAATCGGCGAGAAAACCAATGACAAAAGCAACCATGACAAAAATGGCAAGGCGCATCAACCAATTTACCGGATATTGCGTGGGTTGAAACTGATTGAAAGGCATGAACGGGCCGATCATCAATCCGCTTACACAGGCATGGATCATTCCATGAATTTTGCCGCGAGTCACTGCAACCAGCGTAATTGGCAAATACATCAGGTTGGTATAGGCATAGACTGTTCCTCCGGCTAAATAGATGATCAGTGCAATAATCATCGAGCAGATGTAGCAGCAGACAAGAAGAAACGGTTGAGTGCATGCAGCGTGTTGTGTGATATGCGTGGTCCGAGTTTCCACAGCTAATCTCCTTTGTCTCGTTGTTTCAATAGCTTGTTGTTTCTACTATAGCAATTTTTTCCTCAATTGGGTATCTATTTATAGAATATTGTGTGTTCTTTTTTTCAAAACAAATAGGCAGTACCTTGTTTATCTCTTCTTTTTAATTGCTTCCTCATTGATATTGCGCGGCGCAACGTGTTTGAGCTGTTTCAGCCGATTTGTCCCCCATTCGAACATGAGATCGATAATCGGAAGGAGCGTTTGCCCTAGTGCTGTGATTTCATAGTCAACACGAACCGGAACTTCAGGATACAGAGTACGTGTGATCAGTTCGTCTTCTTCAAGCTCACGCAGCTGCTGGGTCAGCACTTTATTGGAGGCATGCGGCAACAGCTTTTTTAATTCACCGAAGCGATAGATACCGTCCTTCCCTAAATGATATAAAATAACGATCTTCCATTTGCCACTGAACATCGATAGGGTGAGTTCTTTGGCGCAGCCGTAATCTCCCGACAGCAATTTCTTTTGGACGTCTTTGCGTACGACATCGGTCATTTGAATCCCTCATTTCTTCGCCTTGGTTACTTTCTGGTTACTGGATAACAAAAAAGTGCGTACTTTAAAAATTAATATACCTAGTATACCATATAGTTGTTGGTATCAAAAAGAACCTTAGGAGGAATTAAGATATGAGCAAAGTAGCCGTTCTTGTAACAAATGATGTTGAAGATATTGAATTTACGTCACCGAAAGAAGCTTTGGAGGCTGCCGGCCATAAAATCACCGTGATTGAGAAAGAAGCAGGTACCGAATTAACCGGCAAACATGGCACGAAGATTCCTGTGGATAAAGGGATTGATGAGGTAAATCCGGAAGACTTTGATGCGCTGCTCATTCCAGGCGGCTTCTCGCCCGACCAGCTGCGCGTTGATCCGCGGTTTGTTGCATTCACGAAATACTTCTTGGCTTATAATAAACCGTTGTTTTCAATCTGCCATGGCCCGCAGCTCTTCATTCAAACCGGTTTGGTTAAGGGGCGCACGCTAACGGCTTACGCATCCATTCAACCGGATTTGTACTATGCAGGTGCGGTTGTAGAGAACGAACCGGTTGTGATTGACCATGCGCTGATTACCAGCCGCGTTCCTGATGATCTGCCTGCATTTAACAAAGCGATTGTTGATGCACTGGCCTAATTGAACTTGCGTGTGTGAGTACACGACTAAATCTACGGTGTTTCATGCCTTAAGCGGAGTGAGCGAAATAGCTCCTCCGCTTGAGGCGTTTTTTGTAGGTACACAAATAAAAAAATTAAACCCTCGCGTCCCAAGACAGTTCTTGGAACACGGGGATCCAACTTCACCTGTACAAGCAAATACGGCAGGCGGTCATTCATTGGGTGAACTCCATAATTCGGCTCATTCACCGGCGATTGTCATCGATTTAATCGCCACTTCGCTCAATCCGGTTAGTTCGCTGATTTCAGCATGACTCATTCCTTTTTGCAACAGCTTTCGGACAAATTGTTCTTTTGCTTTTCGTTCTCCTTGTTCAATTCCCTCTTTCTTTCCGCGGTCATAAAAGGAATTGGGCCACTTGAGCACTTCTTCGTGAATTTCTAT
>NZ_BJMS01000152.1 GCF_006539285.1 Sporolactobacillus inulinus | reverse complement strand
GCAAGACCTGGCTTGATCTTTGTCGACTGATTCTTATAGTCATAAGAAACGAGCGTTTCAAAGATATTCTGCGAGATACGGAATGATTCGCCGTCTGTAACCACAGCCGGGTCAAGCGATGTTGTGTCTGCACCGCGGCCAAAGACAAGCGTCTTGTTTGCGTCTGAATTGCTTGAAGAGCCGCTGCTGCCGCAACCGGTCAGCACAAGCGCAAGTGATAGAATGAGTGCAACTGCTGCGCTGTAATACTTCTTTTTCATTGTGATCCCCCTAATCTATATTTCTAAAACAAATCTTAAATATTGTACAGCTAATCTGACTATTTCACAAGAAAACAATGGAAATACTCGGAATTTGTAACCTTAGTTTTTCATCCGCGGATCGAGCGCATCGCGCAGCCCGTCGCCGATCAGGTTGAACCCAACGACGACAAGGACAATGGCAAGCCCCGGAAACAGTACGGTCCATGGCGCGTTCTGAATATATTCCCTTGAATCGGACAGCATCTTGCCCCATTCCGGAAGCGGCGCCTCGGCTCCCATTCCCAGAAACCCTAAACCAGCGGCATCGAGAATGGCAGTCGCAATGTTCAATGTTCCTTGTACAATAATCGGTGCAATACTGTTCGGAAGAATATGATGGAAAATGATGCGCATGTCGCCCATACCGATCGAGCGCGCAGCAACAACATACTCTTCCTCTTTTACCGTCAGCACGCGCGAACGCACAAGTCGGCCAAACACCGGTACGTTGACAATTGCGATCGCAACCAATGCATTATTAAGCGACGGTCCGAGAATAGCAACAATCGCAATCGAAAGCAGGATACTTGGGAAAGCGAGCAAAATATCAAAGAGACGCGAAATGATAACGTCCAGTACTTTCCCAAAATAGCCGGCCAGAATACCAAGCAGGGTTCCGACAACAATCGATCCGATCACCGAGAGAAATCCAACACGCAGCGAAAGACGTGCGCCAAATAAGATGCGACTGAAAATATCGCGGCCGAAATCATCCGTGCCGAACCAATGTGCTGCTGAGGGCGCCTGCAGTTTATTGCCTATATTTTGATCATTGATCCCTTGAGGCGCAATGAAATTGGCAAAAATGGCGAGAAGAATAAAGACAAGGATAATGCTTGTCCCAAACAAAGCCGGTTTGTTCTTGCGATAGGATTTCCAAAACTCGCGGATTGCGTTCACAAATGGGCTTCTTTCTTTAACTGCATGCGTTTCAACATGTACTTGAGCCGTTTGCGGCATTCTTGACACCTCCTTTTTCTCAATTCGTGTTTAAAGATTCGTTCCAATATCTTTGGCTTATTTGTACTTGATACGCGGATCAATGAGTCCATAAAGCAAATCGACAATAAAATTGACCATGACAAAAATGAAGGCAATAATCAAAATACCGGATTGGATCACCGGATAATCGCGGTACTGGATGGCGTTATAGATATACAAACCGACACCCGGCCAGCCAAAGATCGTTTCCGTCAAAATCGCACCGCCAAGCAGCAGTCCGGTCTGAAGTCCGATCACCGTTAAAATTGGAATAAACGCATTTTTTAACGCGTATTTGTACACGATCCAAACCATCCGCTGCCCTTTTGCCTTCGCGGTACGAATATAGTCGGATTTCAGCACTTCAAGCATGCTGGAGCGTGTCATTCGTGCGATGATTGCCGTTGGAATGGTTGCCAAGGCGATGGATGGCAAAATCATATGACGAATGACCATCCAGAACTGGTCCAGACGTCCACGCAGCAGAGTATCAATCAAATAAAGATTCGTGATTGGATCGACACCGTTACGGATATCGTCGCGGCCGATTGACGGCAGCCATCCCAATTCTATTGAGAAGCCCCATTGTTCGAGCAGCCCGAGCCAGAACACCGGCATCGACACACCGATAAGCGCTAGGATCATTGCCGTATAGTCGAACACCGAATTTTGTTTCCAGGCACTGATAATTCCGGCATTGATCCCAACAACAATCGCAATGATCATTGCGACAAACGACAGCTCTATCGTTGCAGCTAAATGCGGCCAAATCTCGCTAGCGATCGGCGAATGGGTCTGAATCGACGTTCCCAAATCTCCAGTCAAAATATCTTTCAAATAGGAAAAATATTGAACATACCAAGGATTATCCAGTCCCAATGACTGATTCAACTGTCGCACAGCTTCCGGTGATGCTTTTGTGCCGAGAATGGTCAGTGCCGGATTCCCCGGAATGGCGTGAATGATCGCAAAGACAATCAGTGTCATACCAAGCAGAACCGGAATCAGCATCAGCACGCGTTTCACGGAATAATAGAACATATGTATTCACCTCTCTTTGAGCAGCGGCAGCTGGTGCTGCTTGCGAAATTGCTGCTGCCTGGTTTAATCATATAAGTGGCAAGAAACCAGCCTGCCGTCTTCAAGCTTTTTCAAATGCGGCCGTTCTTTAGAACAGATATCCATTGCAAACGGGCAGCGGTCATGAAAACTGCAGCCTGCCGGTGGATGTGCAGGACTTGGGACATCGCCTTGCAGGATCATTCGCTCCGTTTGTACATTCGGATTCGGCACGGGAACAGAAGAGAGCAGCGCTTTTGTATACGGATGTTTCGGATCATCGTACAGCTGCTCACTCTCTGAGAGTTCAACCAGTTTGCCGAGATACATCACGCCAACCCGGTCGCTGATATGACGGACCACACTTAAATCATGAGCAATGAAAATGTAAGTTAAGTGAAACTTTTCCTGCAAGTCTTTAAGCAGATTCAACACTTGAGACTGTACCGAAACATCGAGCGCAGAAACCGGTTCATCGGCAATGATCACCTTAGGACGTACAGCGAGGGCACGCGCAATACCGATCCGCTGGCGCTGTCCGCCGCTGAACTGATGCGGATAGCGTTTTGCATGGTAACTGCTCAATCCGACAAGTTCCAGTAATTCTTCAACGCGTGCTTTGCGCTGCTTTCGATCTCCGATGTGATGCACAATCATGGGTTCTTCAATGATATGTTCAACAGTATGACGAGGATTCAGAGAAGCAAACGGATCCTGAAAAATCATCTGAATGTCTTTGCGCGCTTTTCGCATCTCTTTTTTTGAGAGATTCATAAGATCTCGATTTTGAAACACGATTTTTCCCTCTGTTGGCTCAATCAAGCGCATGATCATCCGACCGGTCGTCGACTTTCCGCACCCTGATTCGCCGACAATCCCTAGTGTTTCACCTTCGCGAACCGAAAAACTCACGCCGTCGACAGCACGGACGGTTTCGGATACTCGTCCAAATTTACCGCCAGTAATTGGGTAATATTTTTTGAGATTCTCAACGTGTAACAGCGATTCACTCATGTGCGGACTTCCTTTCTGCCTTGCTCCTGATGAAGAAAGCAACGTGATTTATGCGCGCCTCCGGATAATTCCGGGGTGTTTTCCCGACATTTATCCATAACAAATTCGCAGCGCGGCGCAAACAGACACCCTTTCGTGATAGATCCGGGCTTTGGCACACTGCCTTTTATGGTGTAGAGTCGTTCCTTTTTTCCGTGCAAATCAGGAATTGATTGAATCAATCCCTCCGTGTACGGATGTTGTGGATGGTTGAAGATATCCTTAACCGGACCTTCTTCAACAATTTTGCCCGCATACATCACGACGACTCGCTGACACATTTGCGCGACAACGCCTAAATCATGGGTGATCATAATGATCGCCGTGTTGGTTTCCTTATTCAGTTTGATCATCAAGTCAAGAATTTGCGCCTGAATCGTCACGTCCAGCGCCGTTGTCGGTTCATCAGCGATCAGAACTTTCGGATTACAGGACATAGCGATCGCGATCATCACACGCTGACGCATCCCTCCGGAAAGTTCATGAGGGTATTCTTTAAGCAATTCCTTTGCTCTTGGCAGACCGACACGTTTTAATAGTTCTACCGAACGATTCACAATCTCTTTTTTTGGTAAACGATGATTGTGTAATTTTATGGCTTCCTCGAGTTGTTCGCCAATTGTAAAAACGGGATTAAGCGAGGTCATCGGTTCTTGAAAGATCATCGCAATCTCGTTTCCACGCAGTTTTCTCATTTTTGATTCTTTCGCCTGACTGATGTCTTCACCTTGATAATAGATATGTCCTCCGACAATCTTTCCCGGAGGTGAGGGCAGCAGCCCCATGATAGAAAGCGAGGTCACACTTTTTCCGCAACCGGATTCGCCGACGATGCCAAGAATTTCTCCTTCTTTTACTTCGAAGTCAATTCCGCCGACTGCAGGAACCTCGCCATCATCTGTGAAAAAAGAGGTCTTCAATCCTTCAACCTTCAATACTGGGTCACTCATTTTTAACAATTCACCTCCTCATACTTGGCTATTATATCATCTTGTTCCATTCGTGTAATATCTTTTGACAAGAAA
>NZ_BJMS01000151.1 GCF_006539285.1 Sporolactobacillus inulinus | reverse complement strand
AACGTGAAAAACGAGAAAATAGAGGATTTTGCTTTTGCATAATCGGAAAATTTCCCCTTGTTACCCCCAAAACGCGCTCCATTCTGCATATAACCGAAAAATCTCCGCTTAGTTTACGCGTTACATAATTAGGGGGCTAGAATGCTTAATGAAAAAGAAGGGAGGGATGGAGATCGTTTTTTAGCTCAAAAAGGTCCAAGGAGCCCTCATTTAGATGCGTGACGCTGAACCGTATCGAAATTTATTGCCTTAACCGCGTATGAGGCGCGGATGTTACTCAATGTTGTGAGCATCGATAGTCTTTTCTTTTCGCTTGACCTTTCTTACAGCAGCCTTGTCCATGAATATTCATAGACGATCGATCATAGCATGAAAAGGATGACTCTGATGGAGTATGCAGTGCCGGATGCGCGTGGAAAGAGGGAGTAGAACATGACGGTTCAAGTTGGAGATCTTGTGGCACGGCCTTCGTACCATTGCGACCTTCCTTTTCGTGTGGTGGCGATTCACGATGAGACAAAAAGCGCCGAACTGAACGGCCATGACGTGCGTCTCTATGCAGATGCGCCGCTGGACGATTTAGTACCGGTGACCGAGGATGAACGGGAACAGTATGAAAAAATGACGAGCTCGAAGGAGGATGAATCCTACAAGCTGTTCAGGCAGGATTACAAGCAAATGAAAATGAAACACCGTTACACGGTCACCAACGGTTATCGTGATCAAACCTCATATTTTGAAATGCCGGGGCGCGTGCTTCATATTGACGGTGATCCTTACTATTTGAAAAAATGCCTCGCCTTTTACAAAAAACTGCATGTACCGGTGATTGGTAAATATATACCTGAATCGGAAATGCCTGATCTAGCCCCAAGGCTGGTGGCTCAAATCAGGCCCGACATTCTCGTACTAACGGGTCATGACGCATTTATGAAAAACAAAGGAACGACAAGCGATCTTAAAGCGTATCGCAACTCCAGTTTTTTTATTCGAACGGTCAAAGAGATCCGCTATCATTGGCCGAGCCTTGATCAAATGGTTATTTTCTCCGGAGCCTGTCAATCACATTTCGAATATTTGATTCGGGCAGGGTCGAACTTTGCTAGCTCACCCGACCGCGTCAACATTCACGCGCTTGACCCGGTCTATCTGGCGGCTCGAATCAGTTTCACATCATTTATGGACCGTGTCAACGTCTGGGATGTCCTGAAAAACACATTGAGTGGTGCAGGCGGCTTAGGTGGGGTGGAGAGCCGTGGCATGCTGCGTACCGGACTGCCATTTCCATCGGAATAAGGCCATGGTTTCGAGCAAAAAGTCGAACGATGAAGAAAAAAATATATTGGAGTTTGCCGCAAATATATTGACAGCTACAATGGTTTCCTGCTATAGTTAATTCTATTTGATTTTTTGACGTCCATTGTGGTATACTTATAATTAAGCGAGGTGGATTGTCGAGATGGGAAAAACCATTGATGATATCAAGGGCGCTCTTGATGAACGTGTTGGCGAGCGTTTGACATTGAAAGCAAACGGCGGAAGACGCAAAACCATTCAACGTATAGGTGTTTTGGAAGGAACCTATCCGTCTGTTTTCACAGTCAGGCTGGATAAAGAATCAAGCGCGTATGATCGTGTGTCCTACAGCTACACAGACGTATTGACGGACGCAGTAGAACTCACCTTTTTGGAGGAGATGGCGAGCGGTCAATGATGACCGGCTGTCTGATTTTGATGACAAACATTATAAATAACAGCGGATACGCGCACCCTTTTTGTTCATGATCGGCAACAAAATTGTGATGCGCGTTTATGCTGCCTGAATCTTTTGCCAAAATTTATTTTAACACGATTTTCGAATAGAAGGAAGTCAATCGGTATAACCTAATTTCTGCTCGACCATTGAAAGGAGTTGTACCGATCATGTCCAGACGAAGAGGCATTATGTCTGAGTCATTTAAAGAGGAACTTGCCAAAGAGCTGGGGTTTTATGATACGGTGAAATCTGAAGGATGGGGCGGCATCAAAGCCCGCGATGCGGGGAATATGGTGCGCCTTGCCATCGAGAAAGCTGAAACAACAATGAACGGAACGAAAAATCAGCACGATGATTGAGCGTGAAAGAGGGGATTCTGTCCGTCAAACGGATAGGACCCCTTTTTCTTCTGGTTCGTTTCCTTTATAGTGTAAATAGTTAATGGGGGAAGTGGGGGAACCGTTTGAAAGTACTTGAAAAAGCGCCGGCGAAAATTAATCTTTCTTTGGACGTGCTCGGAAAGCGTGGCGATGGATACCATGAAGTAAGAATGATCATGACGTCGATTGACTTGGCCGATCGCGTGGAATGCGGCGATTTGCCCGAGAATCAAATCGAAGTACGCGCATCGGTACCGTACGTGCCTGAGGATGAGCGCAACTTCGCTTATCAAGCGGCACACCACATTAAAGCGAAGTACGGGATCCGCCGCGGCGTCGAGATTACCATTACAAAGAATATCCCCGTCGCTGCAGGACTTGCAGGCGGCAGTACGGATGCTGCGGCAACGATCCGCGCATTGAATCGGCTGTGGAAGCTGGGCATGTCCTACCAAGAGATGCTGGCTGTTGCGGAGCAAATCGGATCCGATGTTGCCTTTTGTCTCAAAGGTGGAACGGCTCTAGCAACCGGTCGTGGCGAACAATTGGAGGCGCTCCCACCCTTGCCGCCTTGCTGGGTAGTGCTGGTCAAGCCGACGGTCTCCGTTTCGACAGCCCAGATCTATAAAGACCTAGACAGTCGTCCAATTGAACATCCGGATGTAGATGCGATGCTGCACGCGATTGATGCTGGCGATTTTGAATCGATTTGCCGATTGCTTGGCAATTGTCTGGAACCTGTGACGATGCGCAAGGTTGCCGACATTGCGAAGATCAAATCACATATGAAAGAAATCGGTGCTGAAGGCATTTTGATGAGCGGAAGCGGACCAACTGTATTTGCACTCACGCAGCATGAGTCCCGGATGCAGCGTTTGATAAACGGAATGAGAGGATATTGCTCGCAAGTCTATGCTGTTCGCCTATGTAAACCGTTTCCTCTTGTTTAGATACGAATAATGGTGTAGAATTGCTTTAAAATATTCGGGTTTTGGAGGAACATGATGAAACTTAAGCGGAGCAGCAGACTTGTTGATATGACGGCGTATTTGTTGCGGCATCCTCAACAAGTGATCTCGCTTTCCTATTTTTCGGAACGGTATCAGTCGGCCAAATCCTCGATCAGCGAAGATCTGACGATTATTAAAGAAAATTTTGAGTCTCAGGAAATTGGTCGTCTTCAAACACAGGCAGGGGCTGCCGGAGGCGTCTGCTATATGCCGTATATGGGCCTTGAGGAAGTTGAACGCTTGCTGAGCACTCTGCGCCAGCAAATGACGCAAAAGAACCGACTTCTCCCGGGCGGCTATCTTTACATGACTGATTTGCTTGGCAAGCCGGACTATATCAATGCGATCGGACGTCTGATTGCTTCGGTTTTTATTAATGAGAAACTGGACGCGGTCATGACGATGGAAACCAAGGGTATTCCGCTCGCCTATGCCGTTGCTTCGCAGCGCAGTATTCCTGTAGTGATCGTGCGGCGCAGCAGCAAGGTGACGGAAGGTTCCACGGTAAGTATTAACTACATATCCGGATCCTCGAAACGGATCCAAACGATGGTTCTGCCGCGAAGAAGTCTGAAGGAGAATGCACGTGTCCTCATTGTCGATGACTTTATGAAGGCAGGAGGAACGATGAAGGGCATGACAAGTATGATTCAGGAATTCGGTGCGGAAGTTGCCGGCATGGCGGTTCTGGTTGAAACGAAGGAAGAACAACCGAAACTGGTCGACCGCTATGTATCGCTGCTCAAGTTAACCATCCCTGATCGCCAGGAAACGCCGATCATTGAAAACGGTAACGTATACGATTGGCTGCCGAAGCAGCACGTGAACCCAACGAAAGTAGAAACAAAAGATCAGGCATAAGAATCGCTATTATTTTCTCTACGTGTCAAAATTGAGTGAAAATATTCATATTTCTTTTTCCTATTAGCAGGATTTCCCACTTTTGTGTTGAAACAAGTAGTAAGACCATGAGTTACGCATTAGGGAAAAGGGTGGTGTCTTACTAATGGAAATAACAGATGTCAGATTGCGCCTTGTGCATACTGACGGGCGAATGAGGGCGATTGCATCGATCACTTTTGACAAAGAATTTGTTGTTCACGATATTCGCGTGATCGATGGAAATAACGGAACCTTCGTAGCGATGCCGAGCAAACGGACACCGGACGGGGAATTTAGGGATATCTGCCACCCCATCACATCCGGAACTAGAGAGAAAATACAGTCCGCAATTTTGAACGAATATGAACACGCGTGCGAAGAGGACCCTTCTTTTGAGCAAGCAGGAGCTTCATAAAAATTCAGGAGCAGCACGCCCATGTAGCTTTTAGTTTTTAAATTCTTTTGATCTGTTTTTTGTATCATTTCACTTAATTTCACGTACACATCTGAGAAAAGAGAGCCGATTCGGTTCTTTTTTTCTTACAGGTAAAGAACGTATGTGATTTTACCCCGTCTTCAAACCAATAGACCAGTGTATTCCTGCCTGTCTGAGGAGGCTCGC
>NZ_BJMS01000150.1 GCF_006539285.1 Sporolactobacillus inulinus | reverse complement strand
CGTTTTGGTCTATGCATCTCAAGCTGTCCTCTTGTGGGTTATTATTGCGTGAAATCGATTTGACACGCTCCGTGCTTTCCCATACAGTTATATGGAAATCATTTGGTATTGTTTTTTTGCATTTCGTGCATTCTGTATATAAAGGAACGATTTCGATGAATAAACAATTTGCAGTAATTGGGCTGGGGCAGCTCGGCTCCAGCATCAGCATTGAGCTGACGAATATGGGCTGTGAGGTTCTGGCGATTGATATTGATCTGGATAAAGTGAATGATTACGCGGATGTGGTGACGCAGGCGGTGCAGGCGGATTCGACTGATGAGAAGGTGCTGCTGGCGCTTGGCATTCGTAATTTCGATCATGTGATTGTTGCGATCGGCCGCAACATTCAGGCGAGCATTTTGACGACGCTGCTGCTCAAGGAAGCCGGGGTTAAGGAGATCTGGGCGAAGGCGCAGAACGATTACCATGAGAAGATTCTGAAGAAGCTCGGGGCCGATAAGATTATCCGTCCGGAAGTGGAAATCGGCTTTCGCATTGCTCATCTGGCGACGGCCAATAAGATTCTTGACTACATCGAGCTTTCTAAAGATTACAGCATCATTGAAATTGAAGTGACCGACCGGCTGATCGGCAAGTCGATCATGGAAATCGATGTGCGCGCCAACTATGGCTGCAACGTAATCGCGATCCGCCGTGATCGTTCGGTCGTCGTACGCAACATTGGCGAACTGAAATTGAAGCACGGCGATGTGTTGCTGATTATCGGTAAGAGTGAAGATTTGGAACGTTTTGAGAAGCAAGGGGTCTGATTGGGATGAACCGTTTCGTGATGAGGCGGTTGATTTTTTATTTATAAGGAGATTGGCTATGGTTCTGTTTGAGCGTTTGTTGAAAAAATTGGATGTGCGGGCGATCTCGACGAACCCGCCGCTGCTCTTGTCGATGCTGCTGTTCGTCCTAATTCTCGTCGGGACGGTGCTGCTGAAGCTGCCGATTGCGGCACGCGGGCACTTATCTTGGATCGATGCGCTGTTTTTTTCCACATCGGCATCGACCGTGACCGGGCTGACGCCGTTTGAGCCTTCGGAGACGTTTACGCTGTTCGGGCAGGTTGTGCTGATGGTATTGATCCAGATCGGCGGGATCGGCGTCATGGCCTTTGCCGTCTTCTTTGTCATTTTGCTTGGCAAGAAAGTCTCGATCCGCCAGCGTCAGCTGATGCAGGAGGCATTGAACGCGCCGTCGCTTGGCGGCGTGATTCGGCTCGTCAGCTGGATTCTGATCGTTTCGTTTGCGATTGAGCTGGTTGGGATGTTCTTCCTTGCTTTCCGCTTCGTGCCGGATTTCGGCTGGGGTATGGGTCTGTATTACAGCCTGTTTCATTCGATTAGCGGGTTCAACCAAGCCGGTTTCTCGCTATTTCCCGGCAGCATGAACCGCTACCTCGGTGATCCGATTGTCAATCTGACGATGATTACGATGATTACAATTGGCGGGATCGGCTTTACGGTACTGGCCGAGCTGCTGTCCACGCACCGGTTCCGCAAGCTGTCCATTCACGCACAGGTGATGCTTTCCGGTACACTGGTGATCAACGTCGTCATGGTGCTCGCCATTTTCGTGATTGAATATGGCAACCCGCATTCGCTTGGCCCGCTCAGCTTCGTGGACAAGCTGTGGGCGGCCTTCTTCCAAGGCATCTCGCCGCGAACCGCCGGGATTACAACGCTTGATCCCGCCGGCCTTAGCCAAGCATCGCTGCTGCTGACGATGCTGATGATGTTCATCGGCGCCGGCAGCACGTCGACCAGCGGCGGGATTAAGCTGACCACGTTCATGATCGTGCTCGCGCAGATGCTGACGTTTCTGAAAGGGCGGCGCGAGGTTGTGATTAATAAGCGAACAATCCGTCATCAAGTGATTATTCGTGCCGTATCGGTCATCTCGATTTCGCTGATCGTCGTCCTGATCGGATTGTTTCTGCTCTGCTTGTCGGAGGATCAACCGTTTCTCGTGATCTTGTTTGAAGTGATCTCGGCGTTTGGGACTGCCGGTGAATCGATTGGCGCGACCGCTGATTTATCGCCGTTTGGCAAGGCTGTGATCATGCTCTTGATGTTCTTCGGCAAGGTCGGACCGCTGACGATGGCCTTTTCCGTCACCAAACGTTCGCACGTCGACATCCGCTATCCGGATGGGGAGATTTATACAGGGTGAGCATTCCTGTGGATCCGTCACCTGCAAGCGTTGCACCTGTTACTATAAAGATAAAAGCCACGATCGGATTACTCAGAATCGTGGCTTTGCTGTTGGGTAAATATTTTAGTTACATAATGACGCGAAATGACGCGAAAATTATAATTCAATTCCATGTGCACTTAGATAGGCTTTATATGAAATTGCAACCGTTTCAACCGTTATCTTTTCCAAGACATCTTTTAAAACGGATACGGCTTTCTTATCTCTCCTTTTTTTGCTGCTTCAATATTCTTATTTAAATCAAGTGATCCTTCAAACGATTTGTAATTCATGTTATTTAAAGCGGTTATTCCTTCTGAGTTTGTTATATCAATGCCTATATCAAATCCAAAGGAACTATTTCTTTCTAAATGTATGTTTTTACATCCATCAATTCGTATTGCTGAAGAATACTTACGCTCAATATCCTTTTTATCCAATACAGCCATCCCTTTCGTATTCTTACATTCTACAATAAGTATTTCTACCTTTCCAAAATTTCGCATTTTCATTTAAATACTATTGCATAAGCTGCAGTTAATTCAAAATACGACAGACCGTTTACTCATGTGGTTAAGTTTACCCGATCATTTTCTGTGCTTATATTGATTCAATACTTGTACTAATTGATGTACGGTTGTCGATGGCTTATTCTCACTTGGATTGTCTTGTGAATAGCATCTGAGCAGTCGCTGTGCGTAACTGATTGCTTTTTCTTGATCACCATTCTCTAATAACAAATGATACATTGCCGGATCGTTTTTCGCATAACGGCGATCCAGATGTTTCGTCAGTTTCTCGATATAATCTTGTCTTGAAATTCCTGAATTAAGGTATTCGAAATGCAGGAGGTACCATAACTCAAACGCCTCATTCGAGTAGGCGGCATGGAACTTATTTAATTTTCTTGTCGCATAGATCGCATTGTTAAATCGTTCTGCAGGAAATTCATCACGATCAAAGACACACCAAATTTGGTCATAATCTTTTCCAAGACGATGCTGTTGTTGGTCCATCTCCTTCGCTCGTTCAACAACAGTCAGCGGGTCTGCACCTGCCCCAACAACATCGACATTGGTTAATCGAAATGCCTCGAAATAGTTTGGTTCAGTCTGCTTACGCTCACAAACAATAAGAATTAAATCTTTTACTGGACCACGTTGTTTTGTTTTTCGTCTAAATGCTTTTTGATCTCGGGTACCCTTCTGCTATGAGTCATCGATCGGTTCCATCCTTACCCAGGAAATCAAAAGTTCCGACATAGGGAATGGATCCATATTTTCCATGCAAATAATCTTTTTCATAGCTTGCATCTTTGCGTACACTAAAGTCAGACAATGCATACAAGTCTGTCGCGCCATATGTATCCTTCTCCGTGAACCAAATTTGGTCCCTTCTGAAAAACGCTTTGCTTAATAAATTCGTATCGTGCGAGTTGAAAACTAACTGTGCATTCTTTTTATTGAATTCCGTTGAGTGGAACAAGCGAATGACAAATCGAGTAATAAGGGGGTGCAGCTTCGCATCCAACTCATCAACCACTAAAATTTGACCTTTGTTTAGTGCATCAACAATTGGTCCTAGTAATGCTACTATTTTCTTTGTGCCTTCAGACTCTTCTTCTATCAATTGGAATCTTTCTAATCCAACAAAATGATTCTCTGAATCATATTGCTTATGCATTGTGATGATGCTGTGATGTTCTGTTGGAAATCGGTCTACTTTCCCATTTATTTTTTTGAGCAGTTCTAACATTTCTTGTGGGATGGATTTAGCCTCTACAATAAGATCCTCAATGCCCAAATCCAGTTTGTTTATCAAGATCATTAATTCTTCTTTTGAAGAGACATCGAGTATTTTTCGAATTGTATAATTTCTCGTATGGTTTGTGAGACCGTCTAATACGCGCAGATTTTTAAACCAAAAAAGAATGCTGGTTGCTATGTCGCCATTCAAATTTGCAACGACTGATAGAAACAGTGCATTGCTTCTCGTTCGTTTTTCGAGACCCTGTCCTTCTTGAAATCCTTTGGTAACGCTTATTTCTCCATTTTCACGAAAGAAAAGTTCTTTTTCCTTTCTTCCTGGATGTGCAGCATACAGCCACTCGCTTTTAACTTCCTTTGTATCTGCTTCGAATCCGTAGCGATATTGCATTCCCTCATGAAAGAAGACGATTTCAAAATAACTTGGTTTGGTAACATTCGCTGTGTTTAACCTAAAGCTTCTTATTCCACTAATTTCCTCTCCAATTTGCCCTTCTTTAGAAGAAGATTGAACAAAATTTCTCATGAAGCCCATAGCCTTAATTAGATTACTCTTCCCGCTCGAATTCGCTCCATAAATCACTGCCGATTTCAACAGTTTCATGTGATCCAGTGTAATTATATTCGTTTCTTTGTGTTCTGTAATTCTGGAGGCAACCATACTCAAGGTTACTTCATCCCTAAAGGATAGAAAGTTTCCAACACTGAATTGTAAAATCATATGTTTCACCTCAACCTTCAACTTTTTCTCACTTGGTAATACCATTATATACACTAGGTC
>NZ_BJMS01000149.1 GCF_006539285.1 Sporolactobacillus inulinus | reverse complement strand
AAGAGTAATGGAAACTTGCGGCAAGAGTAAAGACAAAGAGGATGAAGACAGTGAAGAAATGATGGCTGCCATTTTAAGTGGTTATAGCATTGGTACACCAGCTACAAGAGCTGAAACAATAAAAAAGCTAAAAGATGTCGGCTATATTGCTACTCAAAATAAAAATTTAATTTGTACAGAACTGGGCAGAAAATTAGTTGAAACATTGCCAGTAAAGGAATTATTTGATTTAGAATTCACTGGTAGATTGGAAAAAACATTGTCTGATATCGAAAAGCAAAAGTTTACAAAGGAAAGTTTCTTGAATTTAATTTTTGATTTTACAACCGATTCTGTAAAAACAATTAAAAATGAAAAAGACATCATAATTAATGAAGTTTCAAATGAAAAGAAAACTATTGAAGTTCTAGGAAAATGTCCTCTTTGTGGGCATGGAATTATTGAGGGACAGAAAGGCTTTGGATGTAGTAACTGGAAAAATGGCTGTAAATTTGTTATTTGGAAGAATGATAAATTTTTAGCTTCGATGAAAAAGAAACCAACAAAAACAATGGTAAAAAGCTTTTTAAAAAACGGAGTCGTTTTGGTTAAAGGACTAACAAGTAAAAAAGGCAATAAGTTTGATGCTTATTTACGATATGAAAAAAATTCTGATAACGAATATTTTAGTTGGAAGATGGAGTTTCTTAAAAAGCAAGAGGTAAAAAAAGGAAGTTGAAATTAACACGATTTGTAATAAAAAGAAGAAAGTTGCTCAAGGAATTAAATAACCTGCTTTGAGCAACCTTTTTTATATAATGAATGTTCTTAAGCAACATTTTTACATGCTTCTGCACAATTAAAGCAGGCATCAGCACATTTCTGACAGTGTTCATGATCATGTTTTTTGCATTCATTTCCACATGCTTCACAAATTTTAGCACAAACGGAAGCTAACTCAGAAATAAACGGTGTACCTCTTGAAATCGCCTGTTCTAAATAGTTACACATGTCTGCGCACTCTCTGTCCAACCGTATGCATTCAGCCATCATTTTAATATCATCTTCCTTTAAACACGCACTGTAACAATGATTACATTCCACCATGCATTCATGTAAGGTTTGCAGCAATTCTTGATGTTGTTCATGTGACATAATCAAATCCTCCAAATTATATTATTTTAATTCCGCACATTATAATATTCCCATTATTTCTTCCATTAAAACTAAAACCGACGAACTGCACAAAAACTGCACAGATTCGTAATATATTACTTAAGTTTATTTTATACCGAATGGGGGTATAGTATGGTATAGTATGATGTGATTGAAATAAGGAGATGGAATAAAGTACACAAAATCTTCTCAAACTAAGATGATTAAAGGGGTGAAAACAATGGAAAAGCATGGTAACGGAAAGGGTAAGCAACATCATAGTGGACATGAAAAACAAGAGACACACAATCACAGCAAACATGAACATCACAATGGTAGCGAACATGGGGGACACATGCATCATAATCAACATGAACATGCCCACCATGAACACAGTTCGCATGAAGGACATGAAAACCATAACCACAACAAACATGATCACCACCATCACGGAGGACATGGAGGCGGCCATGCAGGTCACCATGAACATATGATTGAGGACTTTAAAAAGCGATTCTGGGTATCCTTAGTTCTGGCTATACCAATTTCTTATTTGTCGGAAATGATACAAATGCTTTTTGGATATGAAGTTAACTTTACTGGGGACACTTTACTATTATTCTTGCTTTCAACGATAGTCTTTTTCTATGGTGGTAAACCTTTCTTGCAAGGTGCATGGGATGAAGTAAAAGCAAAAACGCCTGGAATGATGATGTTAATTTCTTTAGCTATTGTTACAGCTTATATATATAGTTCATTAACAGCCTTCTTTATTGAAGGTAGTGACTTCTTTTTTGAATTGGCTACATTAATCGTCATTATGTTGCTAGGACATTGGATTGAAATGAAGTCTATCATGGGTGCTTCAAAAGCGTTAGAAGAGTTAATAAAACTTATGCCAAAAGAAGCACATAAAATTAATGCCTCTGGCAACATTGTAGAAGTTTCTGTAGAGGATTTAGTTCCAGGAGACCACATATTAGTTAAATCCGGAGAAAAGATTCCACTAGATGGTGAAATATTTGAAGGGGAATCAACAGTTGATGAATCCATGCTCACTGGAGAATCGGTTCCAGTAGAAAAAGGACCTGGAATGGATGCAATTGGTGGTGCAGTTAATGGCGAAGGTGTATTAAAAATCAAAGTTAATAAGACAGGGAATGATACTTACCTGTCTCAAGTAATTCAATTGGTAAGTGATGCGGAAAAAACGAAATCGAAAGCGCAAGGATTTGCGGATGTTGCAGCAAAATGGCTGTTTTATGTTGCGGTAGTTACAGGAATTGTTACGTTAGCTTATTGGATGACCACAGGTGATTTTGAATTTGCTTTAGAGAGAATGGTTACGGTCTTGATTATTGCTTGTCCACATGCACTAGGTCTAGCAGGTCCATTGGTTACTTCAAGATCTACATCAATTGCTGCAAAAAAAGGATTGTTAATTCGCAATCGGACCCAATTTGAAAGTGCTTGGAAAGTAGATCGTATCGTTTTTGATAAAACTGGTACTTTGACTGAGGGAAACTTCGGTGTGACCGATATTCATCCCAGCAATGGTGTAAGTGAAGAAGAATTGTTAAAATTAGCTTACTCTGTTGAAACGCAATCGGATCATCCAATTGCAAAAGGAATTGTGAAAGAAGGAAAAGAACGAAACATAGAATCCTATAATGTAACAGATTATAAAAATTTAACTGGTAAAGGATTAACTGCCAACGTAAATGGCTCAGAAATCGCAGTTATTAGCCCTGGAGCTATGAGAGCGAATAAGATTTCTTTTGATGAAAAGACATATGAAAAATTAGCACAACAAGGGAAAACAGTTGTTTTTGTACTTAAGGATAATGTATTGCAAGGAATGATAGCCTTAGCAGATATTATCAGAGAATCTTCTTACACAGTAATTAAAGAATTGAATGATCTTGGTATAGAAACAGTAATGATGACTGGAGACAATAGCCGAGTAGCAAATTATGTAGGTGAAAAACTTGGGATTTCAAAAGTGATTGCAGAAGTTTTACCACATGAAAAGTCAAATAATGTGAAGCACTTAAAACAAGGTGGCAAAAAAGTTGCCATGATAGGCGACGGAATTAATGATGCGCCTGCCTTAGCTGAGGCAGATTTAGGTATTGCAATAGGTGCTGGTACGGATGTTGCAATAGAAACAGCTGATGTTGTACTAGTAAATAGTAACCCAGTAGATATCCTAAATATTATTAAGCTGTCTAAAGCAAGTCGTAGAAAAATGGTGCAGAACTTAGGATGGGCTGCTGGGTATAATATTGTTGCTATTCCCCTAGCAGCTGGTGTTTTGTATAGTATAGGCATTGTGATAACTCCTGCAATTGGGGCAGTGGTGATGTCCCTAAGTACCATTATTTGTGCGATCAATGCCCAATTGTTGAAGATTGATTAAGAAAAAAGACAGGATGAAATAGGAGGCCACTGAAAAAGTCCAAATTCTAATTTACGAGGGTTTTCTCGATGAAATCGAGAAAACCCTCGTTTTTATTTTCATGTATAATGGAGGTAACATTTTTTAGTGGTGGTGGTACATATGATTTCTGATCAACAGTCACTTAATCTTAGTCCCTTTATGGCAATATATGATTTGGTGGTACCCAAAGACAATATGCTTCGTCAAATAAATGAACTGGTGGACTTCTCTTTTATTTTAGAAGAACTAAGAGATAAATATTGTTTGGACAACGGTCGAAACGCTGTGCCTCCTATTCGTCTGTTTAAATACCTACTACTCAAGACAATCTTCGATTTGTCTGATGTTGATGTCGTCGAGCGTTCGAAATATGATATGTCTTTCAAATATTTTTTAGAGATGGCACCAGAAGACCCAGTTATTCATTCAAGCACATTAACCAAGTTCCGGAAATTACGCCTAAAGGATACACAGTTACTGGATATGTTAATTCAGAAATCAGTGGAGTTAGCTCTGGAAAAAGATCTTATTGCGAGTAATTCCATTATCGTTGATGCCACCCATACACAAGCACGCTTTAACCAGAAGTCACCTGTTGAATTTCTGAGAGAAAAATCAAAGCTGTTACGTAAAGCTGTTTACCAGGTGGACGAGCATATGAAAGAGAAATTTCCTTCGAAGAACGTTACGGAGGATCTAGTTGATGAGCTCCAATATAATAAACAACTTATTGAAGTGGTGAATCAAGCAGAAGCTGTCTCCCACTATCCTAAGGTAAAAGAAAAGCTTAATTACTTAAAAGAACTGGTGGAAGATCACGAGGAGCACCTGCCTTCTTCCGATGATCCGGATGCCCGAAAAGGGCATAAATCGGCTGATACTTCTTTCTTTGGTTATAAAACACACATTGCCATGAGTGAAGAACGATTGGGAAAGTTCCCCAGCCCTTGCTCGTAAAGATAAGCTTGAAATATATTTAGAACCATGAATCAGCCCTAATCCACTTATCCCCTCATTTTCTAAATGCATAAAATAACTATCCTTCTGCTTTATCTGATTGATTATGTAGTTTAAAAACCTTGTTATTGCATATGCACTGTTACGTTGGCTACTTATAGACTTGCCTTTATTTCTATACATTGTTTTAATAAAATTAGTGATAGGCGAAGGAATGATATTGTTTGTGTTAGGATTTCTCATTCCTATTCCAATTGTTCTTATTGCACTTTCATACTGATGTTAGGATAGTTTTACGGACACATTTTAGTTAAACTAAGGATTAACGAAAGGA
>NZ_BJMS01000148.1 GCF_006539285.1 Sporolactobacillus inulinus | reverse complement strand
AGCATCTCTTGGATTTACGTAGTCTTTGAGATAGACTTCCTCGTACTTGCGAATGTCAATAAAAAAGTAGACCACGTGCCAGAAAAAAAGTAGACCACTCGTGCCTGTAAAATAGTAGACCATACCAGTCAAAACGCTGAGAAAATAATAGGCCACTTTTTTTCATATGTACATCCACAAGGCTAAAATATACTCCTGCAGATGCATGACATTACTTAACGTTTTCATTCTTTGTTTGTAGTAACCGAAATGAATCATCAACGTTCATATCAAGAATATGTGAGCGAAAAGTGAGACGATCAATTAATGCCGTCACCATAATTTCATTTTCAAACAACTCTGTCCATCTTGAAAATTCAAGGTTCGTGGTGACAATAATGCTTGCACGTTCAGAACGATCAGAAATGACTTGAAACAACAACATTTCTGATTGATGACGATTAAATGTGAGATAAGATAATTCATCTAAAATTAATAGATCAATTTTGGACAAGCTCTTTTCAAATTTAGCCAAACGATTATATTGATGTGCTTCAGCCAATTCATTGGCAAGGCCGGCAGCAGTGTAGAATTTAACCGTGAATCCAGCTTGGCAGGCTTTCATTCCAATCCCAATAGAAGTATGGGCTTTACCGGATCCAGGGTTACCTATCATCACAACACTCTGTCTATTTTGATAAAGTCACAGCTAGCCAATTCCCAAACCGTTGCGGGGGAGATATGGATTAACCGGCTAAAATCAAATTCATCAAGCGTTTTAGGATAAGGGAATTTAGCTGCTTTTATTCTCCGTTTCTGCTGGTTTTCTTGTCTTTGAGAAACTTCTCTTCTCATCAAATCCCTAAGAAAATGTTCATAACTTTGTTCATTATCTAATTGGCGAATAATAGCTTCATAGTCAGTAAATGAGGGGGTTCTGAGCTGCTTCGCGTATAGTTTAATCGCTTCCTTTGTCGGATTAATGGTGGTCATATAGCCTTGTCCTCTCCTTTAATTAATTGATCATATTGGCTCAATTTAGCAGTTTGAACTTTTATTTCATTGGTTAGAGGGATCGGTTTTATATCAGGCACAGGTGGTATGAGTGAAGAGCGAACGAGTTCTATAGAAAGGTCCTGACGGACCTTAAGTCCTTCGACTGCCGCAATGACCTTATCTTCCCCATAATCCACACATAAACGTAATAATTTCACCATGTCTTTAGGACCGGAAGGTTGTTTTCCAATCTCTAGAAGTTGAGAGGAGACGGTGCTTTTTACTGGTTTAGCATTAAAAACACTACGTGGCCTACGTTCAATGAGATCGATGTAATGTTCAAGCTTGTATTTCGTATCTCCACGTCCGTAGCAACGCGGATACTCCGCTATTTGAACGCGCTTATGAATCATGACAACTTCATTTCCGAAGCCTTTAATGCTTATATCTTTACCCACATAATTGATGGGCACGGAGTAATAATTATAATCAAATTTGACAGTAGAGAACGTGTCAACCTTATAGATAAAGAGAGGAAACATCAGCAACGACAAGGCCAATGAGTTTCTGATGAAGCAGAACATGCACATTACCGATTTACTCGGTGGAATTCAGCAAAAAAAACAAGAAGTCCATAAATGGACATGGAAAGCGATCTTTCAGCTGGCTGTAACGGCTGGAAGCATTGCAACGATTATCAGCTTTTTATTGTCCCATTTTCTTAAATAAGCGCCTGTATGGCGCTATTTCTTTACATAAAGGGAAAGGAGGCGAAAGACACATGGGAAAATATCATAAAAGGAAGCGATTTTGGTTGAAACGTTTTTTGAATGGACTTATTGCAGGAGCGCTAACAATTTTGTTGGTGCTCTCTTTTATTGCGCCGGCACAAGCCACACCGGAAAAAGACTTCGTTGATGTGAGCCACTGGAATAACAGCAAGGGGCTGCCGCTAAGCTTTTATCAGACAATTAAGCGGGGCGGCTATAAAGCGGCTGTCATCAAAGTCTCGGACAGTACGAGTTATCTAGATCCAACCATGAGCGTTAACATCGCAAATGCTCATGCTGCAGGACTTCGTGTGCATGCTTATCACTTTGCACGGCTAACTTCTATCGCAGACGCGAAGGCAGAAACGGCATGGTTCTCTACTTGTCTTAAAAATGTCGGCTTTAAGTCGTCTTATGGTATGGCCGTGGTTGATGTGGAACTGGCGACCGCAAGCAAGAGCAAGCTAACCAGCTACACCAATACATTCCTTGCACAGATGAAAGCAAAGGGCTACAAAATCGATCTTTATACCGGTTCGGCTTTTTATAACGGAAAAGATCCAAGTCTCGACGCATCAAAGTTGTCTGTCAAAACCCTTGGCTTGCTCGATACAGTGCCAGCTATCAGCAACCTGCTTGGCTTAATGGAAAAAAAGGAGCGTGGCAGTGGACAAACAATGAAGTGATTAATGGACAGTTGTTCGACGTTTCGCAGGATTTTGCCGGTAAATACACTAAGTCGGTCAGCAGTTCTGTCGGCAAGATTAAGTCAATTAGTCTCGTGGATTATTTGAAGGCTAAGAAGCTATCGTCTAGTTATTCAGCCCGCAAAAGGATGGCCGCTAACTATGGCATCAGCAATTACACTGGCACAACTGCGCAGAATCTTGCCCTTGTCGCCAAACTGAAAGCCGGTGTTAAGCCAGCCAAACTCTACAATCCAGCAGATTATCTCAGCACTGCGAAAAAAGTTAAGACAGCAAGGATGGTTTATTTGTATCGCTCAACCGATTTTTCTAGCAAGTATCGCGCAGCCAAATTTAAAAAGGGCACACTCTTTACGATTGTAAAGGCGGGTCAAAGTCCTGTAAAAAAGGTGCCACGGTTGAAAACGAAATCCGGATACTGGATCACGGCGAATAAAAAATATGTAAAGAAGGTTAACTAATATGGAAAAATTAATTGAAGATGTACTGATTGATGTGCTGCAGTTGCTGGCGGTTGGTGTTCTGTCGTTAATCGGCTATTATGTGTATCATTCCGCAACCTATAAGCAGCTGGAAAAATTGGTGCTGGCCGTGGAAAAGAAGTCGCCGGTACTGGATACTCTGATTGATAAGGTAAAGGCAGACGCTGAAAAGTTGCTTGACAGCCAAGAAGCTAAAGACGCGACTGCGCAGGCCATCGTGGATGTACTTAAGAAGAAAGGTTTGAAAAATGTGACTGCTGATGAGGTAGCCAAGGTTATTGATGAATTGAAGGCAAAAGGAACGGAAGCTGTGAAGGAACAAGCTGCGACTACCCGAGGACAAGCACAGAAATGAAATAATGATTCACCGCCCTTGTCAAGTAATGTCAATTAAAATCCATATAGGTATTATGACCTATGAACATGGGGGATTTTCGTGCGGGATCGTGCGCGACCCCGCATATATATTTCGTGATCACGCACAGAAAAATACGTTTTAATATATTATCTTGGACCTTATAATGAAAACTAAATAAATTAATGAGTTAACTTTTTACAAGTTTAGAAAGTATGGTGGTGATCAAAATATAAATAAATATGTAATTTAGTAAAGGAGCGTGTAGTTTGAAAAACAAAAAGCTGATAATTATTTTGAGTCTCATCCTTATCATTTTTATTGTTTGTGGACTAACCTTTTTATTTTTAGAAAAAGGCCAAGAATCAAAGAATGATCCTTTAATTTGGTTTAGTACTGAAAAAGCAGCAATAAAAAGTGCTATAGAAGAACAAACTTCGGGTAATTCAATTTTATTAAAAGGAACAAACTACATTAATGGGAAAAAAGCAATTCCGGTCTATTTTAAAAACAAAAAGGATGGAGAAGGGTTTATCGTTATTGTTTTAGAAAAGAAGGGGGGAAAATATGCAACATTGTTAAATGGCTCTGGAGCGGCTGTAAGTGATCCGCCTGGTCTTTCTGAGGGACAAGAAGTTGTGCCTGGAATCATTTTCAAACTAGATAAAAAGCACAGATACATCCTCTACTTTGGTAAAAATAAGAATCACTCAAAATCAATTACTTTAAAGGGCAACAAAAAAATCGTTCCTTTATATGTGAATAACACTGATATTTATTATAGATTGGAGAGATATTAATGAGAGTTAAGTTTAGTAAACTTGAGGTGTTTTTTGCGTTAAGTCTATCAAGCTTATATGATATAATTACAGACAGGCAATAGATGAAGCATATGAGCGGATGCGGTGACGCCCTCTGAAAGGGGGGGGAGCCTATGACAGTATACCAATCATTAACATTAATGATTAGTTTTGCAGTGCTAGTGCTGATGCTGTCAAATAAAAAGAAATAATCCGTCTCGTATGCCATTCACGGTGGCTAAGACGGATTACCCTCAATTTGTGTAATTTGTTCAAGCATCGTTCCGCTCTTATTGCGGATATTGCCATCCCGTCAGTGTTCATGCACTGGCGGTTTTATTCTACATTCCTTATGTCTACATTATACACAAAAATTCCTGATTGATGCAAAAATTTATAATCAAAATCCTAGCACTGGCCAGTGTTTTTGTTATTTATCCGTCATCCTCATTTGTCTCAAGTAGGAGTTATGATTGAGCTTCCTCCTTTAACTGCCTGCGTCTTTCAGTAATCAATTTTTCGGGTTTTTAATTATATGGTTTCAATTGCAGTCAGATTTACATAGTTAAAAGAAAAATGGGTCATAGTAGTTCATGGGTCGATGTACTCAATCCAAATAAAGGATAAAAGAGGTGAGCTGGGAGATGTCCAAGTTTGATGATGAGAACAGAAATTTTGATGAAAGACAAGAAGATCAGCAAGAAAAAAAGAATTTAAACGTAGAATTCTCAAGAACACTCGGTGAAGAAAACAAAGAAAACGAAGAAAAATTAAGCGATCGAAATAACAACAAGAACTGACAAAAAAAGATTCCGTCAAAATGACGGAACCTTTTTTCGTTTTATTTCTGAAGGGCCTGGACAGTCAAAA
>NZ_BJMS01000147.1 GCF_006539285.1 Sporolactobacillus inulinus | reverse complement strand
CCTTTTTTCAGCGTTGTCAGGATCTTGTGCGAAGTGCCTGCTCCCGAGCGCACGTTCAGGTTCGCTGTTGTTGTGCCCGAGTACAAAGTTGTTTCGGTACTTAGCGTTGATACCGATGTTGCCGCACTTTTTTCAGCAGTTATGTATTTCGCTGCAACATAGGCTGCTCCGCCTTTGTAATCAATCTCCAACCAACCATCACTTGTTTTGCCGGTGACGGTTACTGTTGTTCCGCGAGCCAACGTTTTCAAAATGGTTCCCTCTTCAGAAGGCAGCAGACGAACATTTAAGTTGTCGGTTGTGACGCCTTGGTAGCTGGCGACACTTTGGACAGACAAAGTCGGCACCGCTTCCTTTGTTTCTTCTACGCGCTCCGTATAGTACCCGTCAACATAAGCGGTGCGTCCTTCATGTTTAATTTTGAGCCAATTTCCCTTTTCACTCTTCTTGTCTATCCCTATGACGTCAAAGGTCTGATCTCTTTTTAAGAGACCAATTGCGGGTTGATCCGTTCCGGGTGTACTGCGGACATTCACATTCGTTGTTGCTTTTGCCTTGTATGCATCAAAAGTTTCTGCTGAAGCATGGTTCGGCACACCGGCAACTGCGGCTACTGCAGCCGCTGCTGCTACGGTTCCGACAAGCGTAAACTGACGATCTGGGCTCATTAGGCCACCCCCGAGTATGATAAAAATCGAACTATTTCCTTTATTATACAGGTAAGTTATACCATTTGTTTAGTCCTAATGACCAAATAGCTGCAAAACATGAGGAATGTCCCATAGATTACCAGTTTGATACAGTACATCTGCAATTGTCTATCATGACCCCTTATAAGCGATTGCCTGATTGCCGAACTGAGTCCACGCCTCAATGAACGCTTTTTTATCGGCTTTGCTGCCCGGCGCGCCTGCAAGCGGATCGTTAAAATAAACATGGTCCGAATCAAATCCGGTAACGAGCACGGAATGCTCTTTAAACGTAATTCGAATTGTCCCTTGCCTTGTCGGCCATTCTTGCCAAGCATTGTCAGGAACAGGCACAAAATTAATGCTGGTGATGACCCAAACCGGTGTCCCGGAAGCAATCTGCTTCTCAACCGCAGACCACGGCTTTCCCGTCATATCAATGATGCGGTTTCCCAGATAATCGCGTGCTAAATCGGCAATCGGCCCATGATAAACGGCAAGTCCGGGATTTGAGCGGGTTCCGTGATACATATTGCCAACAAATCCTTCGTTCGGATTGCCCTTATAGGTTCCGGATTGGAAAGGGACTTTTTTTATCTGACGTGCAAGCGTCATCTTATCAACCTTTACGCCAGCAGACTGAAGCAGCATCGTCAGACTGGTGATCTCGCAGCCATTCGGAAGTTCAGGCCTTTGACTGGCATACGGGGCAGTCAATTTTTTATCCAAGACTTCATCATGTTGCTGTTGTACTGATTCCGGAGATTCTGGTGGTTCTGGTAATTCTGGTGATTCGATCTCACCCGCGGGCTCTTCCTTTGCCTGCTGTTCTTGTTTCTCCGGAGCATGAGTGACCATATAAAAAATGGATAGAGAACCAACCATGATTATGCTGATCATGAAAAGTGCCGCAACAAACTTTTTCATTACGCTACCGCCCTTAATTTTCCTAATCTTAGTGACTACGCTCTAAGAAGCAGAGCAGATGGTACAGAGTCTCAATGGTTGGAACCGAAACCTCACATTGTTTTGCCGTCTGAATCACAAAGCCGAGAATTGCGTCTAATTCCATTGGCTGCCCGTTCTCAAAATCCTGGAGCATCGATGTTTTATGATTTTGAATCGCCTCATCGGGGGTAAGAAGTCCTGTCTTGTAATCCTCTCTGATAATTATGCCCCGTTTATCCGCCAAATTCAGAAATTCTGCACTGACGCGTTCAAGCAGCAATTTGAGATCCGGGTCTTTTAATGCCGTGCCGACCCTCGTTTGTGTTAACGCGGTCAACGGATTATACGTGATATTCCAAAGCAGTTTTTCCCATTTGATTCGCTTAATGTCGGAGGTAATGCATGCAGCTGCTCCCGCCTGAAGCAGCCGCTTCTCCAATTCGATCAAACCCACATCTTGATGCGCGCGGCTCTGCCACTCGCCGATCACCAGCTTGCCATCACCAACGTGATTAACAATTCCCGGTGCTTCACGAATGATCGAGATAAACGCCGAACCGCCAATGACCCGTTCAGCACCAAACACTTCTGCCAGCCTTTCTTCATTACCGATTCCATTCAGCAGACAGATGATCTTCGTCCCGTCTCCCATTAAAGCTTTTAATTCCTCTATCGCTGCTTCAATTCCTGTCGATTTTATCGCTAAAAGAATATAGTCAAATGCAGCATGCCCTTGCAAACGCTCGGAATCGATAACGTTGACCGGTAACGAAAAATCACCATCGATACTCTTTACAACCAATTCGTGATGTTTCAGACGTTCGTATGTGCGTCCCCTCGCAATGAAGGTCACGTCTGTATGTTCCTTGGCAAGAATTCCACCGTAATAACATCCGATCGCTCCTGCTCCTAAAACTGCGATTTTCAAATTACCCACGCCCCATTCCAAGTTTATGAATCGATTCTTCTGCTGCACCTTTTTCTTTTTCTCTATGATTAATAGTTTACAATAGTTTGTTTTCATTGAGGTGACAAAATGATTGCGCGGGAGCTGATTTCGAGGATCACCGCTCTTCTGATATACTGATCAAAGGCTTCCCGGGTAAAGGAATTTGCCCAGGATGCAGCGAATGATCACAAGGCAACGATTTTAATGGAAAAGGTGACGTGGAGTGAAATGAACGAAATTATTATTTATTGCGATGGAGGCTGTCGCGGCAATCAGAGTGACCGCAATGTCGGCGGCTGGGGAGCAATTCTTCGTTACGGAGACAATGTGAAAGAACTGCGCGGCGGCATGCGCAACACAACAAATAATGTCATGGAGCTGACTGCCGCAATCAGGGCCCTTGAATCCCTGAAATCAAACCAGATTCCGGTTTCTTTCTATATCGACAGCGCTTATGTCGTCAACGGCATGAACAGCTGGATTCACGGCTGGGTTAAAAAAGGATGGAAAAACTCAGCAGGAAAACCCGTTAAAAACAAAGAGCTGTGGATACGTCTGAATGAATTGGCTGAAAAGCAGGATAAAATTACCTTTAATAAGGTCAAGGGGCATCACGGTGTTGAATACAACGAGCGTGCCGATCAACTTGCCAATTTAGCCATGGATGATTTGGAAAACCAATAAAGCAAAGGGTGTCTCAAAAGTCTATCGACTGTGAGACACCCTTTTGTATGAGCTTAGATTGCCACTACTATATTTGACGCGATCATACGTACAGCTAACCCTCCATTGAGATACCCCAGCAATAAAATTGCATGCCCATTTTCGAAAAAAGGGGTTACGGAATCATGGGTCTGAAGCTGATTGGTAGCGGCTCTGTATTGATCAGGATCAGTGCATCTTCAGCCTGTACCTAATCTGGTCTATCGATGTTCTCGCTTTCCTCAATGAAAGATTGTTCGCAAAAAATTGTAGAGACCATTCTGATCATAGGGGCTCTCGGTCACCCATTTTGCTTGTGCCTTCACATGATCCGGTGCATTTTTCATCGCTGCCGAGTGTCCGGCAATCTGAAACATTGGCAAATCATTCTCACCATCACCGATGGCCAAGGCATGCTCTGGCGACAGATCAAAGTAATCCAGCAACCGACGGACTCCGCTCGCCTTCGATATATTTCTTCCGACAAGCTCCACGTTGTTACGCGAAGATGAAAACTGGTCAAAAGCAAATGTCTGCTGTAATCCGTTCAGTTCCTGTTTCCACGTATCCATGATCGATGGATCGCTACTGAAGAAATACATTTTGGCAATTTGTGCCGACTCTTCCTCGGTCAGCGCATCTTTCCACACCATATCCTCAAGAACAGCCTGTCTGCGTGAATTCCATTCATTTTCGCCAACTGAATGCGGCTTTTCTCCTTGGATCTGATCGATAACATAGCTCTTATCACGGTTTAGAATGGTTCGTCTGCCCCCAATCGGGTGAAGCTGGTAATACATGTGCTGTTCCTCCGACCGGCGAATCATCAGCTGTACGAGGTCGCTCGGCAGCGCGCTTTGAAAGATCTTTTCGCCCCCTGCAAATACCGCCATTCCATTTGAAGCAACCATTCCTTCATGGGGAAAGTCGCTAGGGAGAGCATTCAGCGCATCTACTTCTGTACGCCCCGTTATAACAAACACACGCTTGCCAAGTGATCGCAGTTTCTTTAAGTATGCGTTCAACTCGGGGGTAACCTGATTTTCCGGTGTTAATGTCGTCCCGTCCAAATCCAGCATAACTGTCTCAATGTGCACAGTCTTGCACCTCCATATGATCGTCTCTTTCACTCATTTTACCTTTTCCTGACGCAGCGCGCATGTTCCACACTCAGGAACGAGCGTATTTTCAGCGGGCATGGAAACGCTCCACGATCTCGGCCCTTTAAAGCGTGCTATGATTAGACCATTGAGGCGACGTTCAAAACCCAAAACCGACATGATCTTGCTCTGATGAAAACTCATTCATTTGTCTATACTAAGTAATGGATAAATTACTCTATAGGAGGGCATTTGATGCTGGGTCTGATTTGGACGTTGATCGTCATTCTGTTTGTTATTTGGCTTGTTCTGCTGCTGCTGAAAATCGGTGGCGCGCTTATTTACCTTTTGCTCATTGCCGCGCTGGTTCTGTTTATTATTCAATTTTTCACGCGCAAGCGATGAACGCGGGTGAATCGGGTGCATTTCTGATGCTATTCGCTGAACTGCATTTCTGAGCATCAGATTCGTATTCCCCTTGAAATGGGTTGATTCCGATCCAATTCCAGGGGGTTTTTCAGTATTACCTGTAAGAAAAACCAGGCTGTGCTTGGTCCTTAATCTCCAGCCATGTGTGATGGACTCGTGTCTT
>NZ_BJMS01000146.1 GCF_006539285.1 Sporolactobacillus inulinus | reverse complement strand
CACATGGCTGGAGATAAAGGACCAAGCACAGCTTGGTTTTTCTCAGCATGTCGCATGCTTAAAAATGGAAGAAAAAGTCCTGATGCGGCGCGCAAGTAAGCGCAGAACTTGCGCAGAAAGCTGCCAGGCATGAAAGGAAGAATTGATGTGTTAAAAAAAAGTTTGCCTTACTACATTGGATCCCTGTTGCTTCATCTGCTTGGATTCAGTCTGCTTATCTTTGCGGCAAGAACAAATCCATTTATCCCTGGGCTCGGAATGGTTGCCTATACGCTTGGGCTGCGTCATGCCTTTGATGCCGATCATATTGCCGCAATTGACAATACGGTGCGTAAATTAATGCAGCAAAATCAGAATTCAATGGGCGTTGGTTTTTACTTCTCGCTCGGCCATTCTTCCGTTGTGTTTCTGATGGCTGCTGCACTTGCTTTTTCGGTGCACTGGGCGCAGCAGCATTTGCCGCTTCTTTCACGTGTCGGCGGCGTCATCGGTGCGACCGTGTCCGGAAGTTTTCTGTTAGTCATTGCTTTCATTAATCTATTTATCTTAATTGATTTGCAGAAACTGTTTCTTCGCTTAAAGCAGCACGCGTTTGATCAAAAACAATTTGATCAGATGCTTCAGTCGCGCGGCTTTTTATCGCGCATGTTTCGGCCGCTCTTTGCTTTTATTAGTCAAAGCTGGCATGTGCTGCCGCTCGGCTTCCTGTTCGGCCTTGGCTTTGACACGGCAACGGAAATCAGTCTGCTTGCATTGTCTGCAGAATCCGCGCGTGCGCATATGTCTATTGCCGCCGTTCTTGCGTTGCCGCTTCTTTTTGCGGCCGGGATGAATGTGATGGATACCACGGATTCGGTCATGATGACACGTGCGTATCGTTGGGCATTGGATACACCGGTCCGCAAAGTCTATTACAATTTAACGGTTACAGCGATCTCGGTGCTGGCTGCTTTGCTGATCGGCAGCATTGAACTCAGTCAGGTAGTCAGTGAGCAGTTCCACCTCCAAGGCGGCTTCTGGAATTGGGTGCAGGCGATCGACTTAAATTGGATGGGTTACGGTTTAATTTTCCTCTTTCTTGCAGTCTGGCTCATTTCCTATCTCATTTGGAAGATTTTCCGTATCGATCGGAGATGGAGCCAAAATGTTCTATAGTGATGTGTGTGTGAAAAAGTGCTGCTTGAATCCAAACGGATTCAGCAGCGCTTTTTTTTACAGGGTAAAGAAAGTTGTCTTGTTGGTACCTGCCCGCGGTCACGCCCTGTTGATGCGAGCAGATGGAGTGTCGTTCGTACAAAAGGTGATGAATCAAAGGCCTAATGGAAGGCGGAAGTAAAGACCGGACGCTTTTTGCCCGGTTTTTCTAACGCACAAGATCAGAAAGAATACATTTGGCCGGAGCGCCGTTCAAATTCAAGGTTGACGGATTATATCCGTTTTCCGAGCTACTTCTTTTTAAATCGTCCCTTCTTTGGTACGATGGGGAAGTTGATCTAATTTTAACTGCATGATGATCCGGCCATACTTCTTTGAATCTTAGTATCGGTTGCAGTGAATGGAGTAGATTTCGATGTTTGTCAGAAGCTTTAATCATAATATTCGCTATAATTATATCTACAATTTTTGCTCGTTCTTCGGTGTGACGGCGCTGTGGGTGCTTTACCTGACCCATCGCGGGATGTCTTTAGTTGAAGTTGGGCTTCTCGAGAGTATCTTTCATGTCAGCAGTTTTCTTTTTGAAGTACCAAGCGGTGCACTTGCGGATCGTTTAAGCTACCGGGCGGTACTGATGCTTGGACGCGTCTGCGCGATGATCAGCAGCATCATTTTGATTTTTTCTCATGACTTTCTCTGGTTTGCCGTTGGCTTTATTATTTCGGCGTGGTCGTACAATCTAAATTCGGGCACAACCGACGCATTGGTTTACGAATCACTGCGCTGTTTGAATCAAGAAAAGCGCTACATCAAGGTTTCGGCGAATGTTAATGCGCTTTATGAATTGGCGGATACATTGGGGATTTTTGTCGCCGGCTGGTTCGTCACTGCCTATTTTGAAGGTGTCTACTGGATTCAGATTGCCATCTCGATGCTGGCGATTCTGTCGGTCTTGATGATGAGAGAACCGAGAAAATCGCAGCGAAAAGAGGAAAAGGTGACCAGCTATTTTGCAATTTTGAAGAACGCGGCGCTTTTCTTAAAAGAAAATGGGCAGCTGCGTTTTCTGATGCTTTTTTTCGCTCTGTTTGAGGGGGTTGCGGCAACCTACTATTTTTATTTTCAGTCGCTTGTGGATGGGTACGGATTCAAAGGATATCAGATCAGCTTGCTGATGATCGCATCCGCCGTGTTCCAAATTATTGGCGCGAAAATCTCGCCGCAGATTGAACGATGGGCCGGGCAAGCGAACTTAATTCTATATTTCTCTGCGCTGCTTTGCGGGTTGCTGATCCTTTCATTTGTGAATCAACTGCCACTCCTGATCGGTTGCTTTATTACGCTGAATACGCTTGTTTCGGTCAGCCAGCCAATCTTCAGCAATTACTTTAATGCGCTGATCCCGTCTTCAAGCCGTGCGACGCTGCTTAGCGTTTCGAGCATGTTGTTCAGCGTGGCGATGATTGTTCTGTTTCCCTTGTCCGGATGGTTGATTGAACGGCTGCGTTTTACGGTGAGTTTTGGAGCGATGGGGATGGTGCTTAGTTTGGTGTTGGTTGTTTTGGTGATCGTGATGAAGCGAAGAGCGCGATAAGTGGTGCTGCGTGCCCGAAGATTCGCGGTGACGAGGGTCAAAAATGAACGCATAAAATAGGAGGTGGATCACGATGGCGAACAGTTGGGATCCAGAATATGTGGTTTCCAAGGAGAAGGCTAAGGAGCTGATTGAGGTACAGTTTCCTGAGCTGGCACCGGCAAAAATCGCTGATCTGGGCAAGGGTTACGACAAGACGGTCTATTTGGTAAACGCGCGCTTTGTCTTCCGTTTTCCGCGCCGGAAGATTGCAGTCGACCTGTTGAACACTGAAGGAAGGCTGCTCCCGGTGCTTGCCGGGACACTGCTGCTGTCGCTATTTTGCAGGGCGTGATCTATCGGACCACTCCCGGAAAAAGGAATTACGCATGGCGTCGTCGAACTTTTTTATTAATGAAAGAGAGGCGATGGTGTGTACGTAAAACCAATCCAAGTACCGTTCCATGTGCTTCAGTACGAAGCACTTGTTCGAAGGTTGAATCCATGTGCCGCGCACGAGGATATCCGCTCGCTTTATAAGCGAGCAATCGCCGGCTATCGCGGTGAACGGTCGATGAGTTACCCGCTTTGCTACCTCTCCGAAGAAGACTTCCGCATTTTTCACAATCTCCGATTATACGACGGGATCCATTATTTTCAGATTGATTTTCTTGCCCTTTGTGAACGTTTCGCACTAATTCTAGAAGTGAAGAATATCATTGGTAAGCTGACTTTCGATACAGAGATGCTTCAGCTCATTCGTGAATTGGATGATGCTCGCGATATTTATGATGATCCAATTTCGCAGGCGAATCATTTAACGGATTCGCTTCGTCAGTGGTTGAGCAAACGCGGCGTGTTCTTGCCGATACGGAATCGCGTTGTGATCGCTTCGGCGGCGCAGATCCAAGTCACAGATTTGAATAATGATCAAATCAAGAAAATTGTGCGCAGAGCGAATCTTAAATCGGTATTACTTAAAATCAATAAGCAATTTACCGAAGCGCACCTTTCTGCAGGTGAATTGGATAAAATCACGGCAAATCTTCTCGCTGCTCATCAGAAGAAAATGATTCAGCCATTCAAAACGTTCAAGATTCAATCGGAACAGATTAAAAAAGGTGTGCAGTGTCCTAACTGCGGAGCGACACCGGTGGAAAAGGTGAAACAACGCTGGATTTGCAGGGCGTGTGACCATCACGCCCGGTTCGCGTATCTAACTGCACTGCGGGATTATTTTCTTATCTATGGACCGGCGATCACAAACAGCCAATGCCGCGATTTTCTCAACCTGGGCTCTGAATCAACGACAAGACGGCTACTTCATCGCACGGCTCTCCATTTTGATGGAAATAAAAAATCGAGAATCTACTACTTGTCGGAGGAAATACTCGATGAAAAAGCAAACTGGTCGATAAATTTGTCAAAGTGACTGATAAAAACGCCAAAGTGACTGATAAAATCACCAAAGTGGTTGATAAACTTGTCGAACTGACTGATAAAATCACCAAAGTGGTTGATAAACAAGACAATCGAACACGTTCAGCGCGGCTGAGAGTGAGTTCTCCGAGATTCAGCTCATGAAACGGTCGGGATAAGCGCATAATAACCGCGACATTGTATAGTGGAGGAACGGTTATGGTCACTTTCCGAGTATTAACTGCTGAAGATGCAGAGCAATATCAAAAACTAAGACTGGAAGCATTAATAAAGAATCCGGAGGCCTTCGCCTCAGATTTTGATACGGAACGCAGCAAGACAATCAGCCAGATCCGCGACGACTTGTCCAAGAAACATGTCATGACGGTCGGCGGCTTTGATGGCGAGAAACTGGTTGCTATTGCTTCACTTGATCGAGAAAAACTGCCGAAGATGGAGCACCGCGCAAATTTGACCAGTGTCTATGTTTCCGATGAATACCGCGGACAACGGCTCTCCAAACGAATCATTAATTACATCATTGAACAGGTGAAAAAACAGGGGATTAGCAAAATTTATCTGTATGTGATGACCCATAATGAACCGGCGATACGCGCCTACAAAAAGATGGGCTTTACGATCATTGGCGAAGATCCTGATGCGATGAAGGAGGATCACGGCTTTGTCGCTGAATACCGTATGGTGAAGTATATTTGAGATAACATCAGTACGGGAGTATTACGTCGGAGCTTTTTTTAATTCTATAACAGAAGGTGTCTCATGGTTAGCATCGACTCCGAGACACTTTTTTTTACAGGTAAATAGTGTTTTTTGCCTTGCTGGTACGGCGATTAGCGACATAAAAAGGAACTTCCGCTAGTTGTAAGGAAACTTCTGCTAAAAAAAGGAACTTTCGCTAATTATTAATGACCTTCCGCTAACTAAAAGGAACTTCC
>NZ_BJMS01000145.1 GCF_006539285.1 Sporolactobacillus inulinus | reverse complement strand
AAGAAATTAATTGAACTGTTCTCCCCATTGCCTCGACATCAGCGGCTGACCGTAACTCCCGATCGTAGCAAAGAATTTGCTTGGTATGACCAAGTCGCTAAGGCATGCGGCATGACTTTTTATTTTCCCAATCCACATGCGCCTTGGCAGCGAGGAAGTAACGAAAACACTAATGGACTACTAAGAGAATATTTCCCTAAAGGACATGACTTTCGCCAGGACAGCGATGCGTCCATCGCACATGCTGTGAACGAATTAAATCACCGACCTCGCAAATGTTTAGGCTGAAGACTCCTTTTGAGGTCTTTTATAATCAGGCGTTGCACTTAGTTTGACAATTCAAGGTATTAAAAAATCCCTCTACAAAGGGATTTTCGGGTGCTCCACCATCTAGTATCGGATGGTTAATATGGAGACGGTGTCCGTGTTTGATGAAGCTCTGAATTGTTGGTATATCAAGTATTTATCAACATTTTGGAACTACGTGATCCGGAATTTATCCGGAATCCAAAATGAATATTCCTTGAAGAAATTCAGCTTAAAAATTGGGCACAATTTATGTTTTCTTTTTAAAGACATAGATCCTACATTGAATAGGATTTATGTCTTTTTATTTTACTTGATTAGAACGATCAAATATAAGGTTGGGGGATTTTTCAATTGATAATTACACCCTCCGAAAGGAAGGAAAAAATCTTCAGGCAAAATCATTTGATGTTCCTGATATTCGTACAATTGAGTCGCTCCATCTGCAAGATTTTTTGTACAGAATTGCCCGAACAACGGTTTATTACCCTGCACATTTATTCGACAAGAGTGCCTTAAAGTCCTGCGGTATCAGTACATTTTTAATGTTCAGCAAGCCCTAGATAAAAAGCAAAACCGTTTATTAAAATTGAATCACTTGTCAACTCCAGCAATGGATTGACAGACTGCCCGACTATATCAAGGCTTACCAGCCAGAACTAGAAAGTTGAGATTTTAATTATTGTCCTTTTATCTTTCTTAGTGTTAATCGATATATCTTCCCCTCTACAACAAATAATATATATCAGCAAGAGATAGACAATAATGAGCCTAAACCGTACCGATTCGTCAGGTCATTTGTGATCTGCTCATCTTTAAAATAATTTTTCGGACTACACTCATTTCGTTATGATCAATAAGCAAAATCAATGTATCTCCCGACCGGATCATCGTGTCGCCATGTGGAATAATCTCATGTTCCCCTCGATGAATGGATATAAGCAAGCTATGATTTGGCCAATTTACATCACGAACCTGTTGTTCATCCAGATCACTGCCAAGAAAAACAGGTATCTCCAAATGATCATTTCGTCCGCTCAATTCATTTAGTTTCTTCCCCAGATTTAATCGAGCAAGCAGTGATGCATAAATAGGAGCCCCACCAAGGAGATCAACGACAAGATAAGCGATCAGGGAGACGAGGGCCAAAGGCATTAAGTGTTCGAGCGATCCAACCATCTCAGTAATCAAGATGATTGCGGTAAATGGTGCCTTACCGATCCCGGCAAAATAACCAGCCATTGAAATAATAATTAAATTCATAATGTAGATGTTAGGAAGTAATCCTAAGTCAGACATAACTGTACCGTATATGGCACCCAGAATGGCTCCAAGAGAAAGAATGGGCAGAAAAATTCCCCCTGGTAACCCGGAACCATAAGAAATCATTGAAAAAATAAAACGAAGCACAAATAATCCTAATAAAATCGTCAATCCGGGGGTCACATTACCCATTCCAAGAATAATGGTATTCCCTCCACCCAGGGTATGCGGCCACATTATTCCGATCGGGATGACCAAGAGAAAAGGAACGAGGCCATGAAAATACCTGTGAAGCTTGATAAATCGTTCATACCATTGAGGCATTTTTAGCAAAACTTTTTGGTAGAGGAAGCCAAACAGACCAAGGACAACTCCCAGTAAAATAAGATGCCAATACAGATAAAGAGGAAAGCTACGTGAGTAACTGATGTGCAATACGGGTACTAAGCCAAAAAAGTTCGATGAGACAAAATCAGAACCAATGGCTCCGGCGAGGGAAGCCATCCAGACAAATGGTGAAAAATTATGATAGACTTCTTCAAGTACAAACAATGTGCCAGCAATCGGTGCGTTAAACGCCGCAGACAGTCCGGCAGCAGAACCGCTGGCAATCAGAACTCGACGTGATATTCCAGTACTTTTCAATCCTTGGGCAATACCTTGACCTACAGCAGCACCCAACTGAATGGAAGGTCCCTCCCGTCCCAGAAAAAGACCTGCGCCTATCCCCAGAACACCAGTAATAAATTTGCGCCAGAGGATCTGCCACCAGTTCATTTCCAGATCCCCCGCTAATTGTCCCTCAACCTGTGGAATCCCAGATCCCATAATATTGGGCTGAGATCTGGCGATAATGCCAATAAGGAGTGCCAACAATGAGCTTATAAATATCGCCACAAAAACGGTCCATGGATGATCTGGAATGAATTGATACAATTTTGTCCATAAATGTAACGAGAACTCAATTAATATACGAAAAAGACTGACTACAAATCCCGTCAGGATGCCAACAACTAATCCTTTTAGAATAAATAATAAGCGTGTGGCATCAAATGCTGATTTTTCTTTATTTCGTCTCAAAAGTCAATCTCACTCTCTCGGTAAGCACATTTTTTCTATCGGACACCCATTCTCATAATTTAATTATCATTGAATTTATTTATCGGTTTAATGTCCAAGCATTAGCGCAGGTCGCATTTCTTTACACATTGAGAATGAATGTTGATAAGGAAATCGTTGGCTCTTCTCTTTTAATAAACTATGATCAGGATAAAAAACAAATACCAAAAGTTTATTTGATTTGTTGGTGTTTCATTTTTAATTATAACGAAAATAAGCGACAAGTGAAGAATTGAGACAATCTGTCAGAACTTTATAGTAAGTATCTTAAATATATATACGCACTTGAAATTGCAATTGACAGAATCATGACTGGTAGTCCAATTTTCATATACTTCATAAACGTAATCGGATAACCCTCTTTTCCAGAAAGGCCGGCAACAATCAAGTTGGCACTGGCACCAATCAGCATACCATTACCCCCAAGACAGGCCCCCAGTGCAAGACTCCACCAGAGTGGCTCCAAATTACGAACACCCATGTTTCCCATATCCTGAATCACCGGAATCATCGTCGCCACAAACGGAATGTTATCGATGAAGGCAGAGGCAAACGCGCTCATCCACAGGATAAGAAATGAAGCGGGCAATAATTGACCCCCGGTCAGATCAATTACCGACTGAGCAAACCTAGTAATGACGCCAGTCTCAACTAATCCGGAAACCAGCACGAACAAACCGACAAAGAAGAAGATGGTTGTCCATTCTACTTTGCTCAGTGCTCTTTCAAGATAATTTTCGCCAGTTAAAAGCAGTAAAAGAAAAGCACCAAAAAGTGCAACAGTCGCCGTCTCAATGCCAAGTGTCTGATGGAGAAAAAAACCTGTAATAGTCAGGAACAAGACAAGCAGCGATTTAATGAGCAATCTGCGATTGACAATCTCGCTGCCTGGGTCCAGATCAGTGATCCTCGCCCGCGCTTCAGCAGTTGTGTGCAACTGGCGGCGATAAATAAACAAAAGCAAAAGAACTGTAACAACAATAATGACCATGATGATCGGTGCTAGATTAGATATAAAGTCCATAAAACTTAGGGATTTGACCGAGCTGCCGATCATGATGTTCGGTGGATCACCGATCATTGTTGCTGTTCCACCAATGTTGGACATTAGGATTTCCGAAGTTAAAAACGGAATCGGAGTCACTTTTAACTGTCTGGCTATACTGAAAGTCACTGGCACCATTAAAAGAACGGTGGTTACATTGTCAAGAAAAGATGAGCCAATCGCGGTAATTAAAGAAAAAACAATAAGAAGCGCAAGTGGGCGGCCTTTTACAATCTTTGCAGCCAAGATTGCAATAAAATTAAATAATCCGGTCTCGGCTGTGATCGACACGATAATCATCATACCAATGAGTAAGCCAAGTGTATTGAAATCAATATGTTCAATCGCAGTGTGCTGGCTGACAATACCGAATAAGATCATCAGCGCTCCGCCAATCATGGCTACGATTGTTCGATGAATTTTCTCCGCAATAATAAATCCGTATGTAAACACAAAAATCCCAATGGCTAAAAAAGCTTCATTCCCCATATCTGCCTGTCCCTTCTTTTACATGTTCTCTCACCATGAAGCTTTTGTCTCTGTTTTCTGTGATCCTTGAATTATACAGTCCGCCACTCAACAGATTTGAGGAGCTGAAGCTGTAACAAATGAACAACAAAAGGAACGTAAACATCCCTTCGAACGATCACCTGATACTCATGATCTTTCCGTGCATAGAATAGAATATCCGTATAAACCCGATCACTATCAAAAAATTCCCTGAGTTTCCGCAAGCGATCAGCTGCTTCATTTGTCTTCGTGTGAATCAAAAATTCAAAATCATTTTCATTTCTATGTTCTGTTAACGTAATCAGTTCATTATTAACCATGTAAAACAACTTCTCCATTTGTTTCACTCCAGTTTCAATTTTCTCTATCCCTTAAATCAAATAGCGCAAAAAGATATAGCCCATTGCCATGGTGACGGAAAGAATCATAACAAATAAGCCAATTCCCATAAACCGCAGAAATGAAATGGGGTGTCCTTCTCTTCCTGCAAGTCCGGCAACGATCAAATTGGCACTTGCACCAACAAGGGTTCCGTTTCCACCAAGACATGCACCCAATGCGAGACTCCACCATATTGGCTCCAGATTACTGATACCCATCCGCCCCATATTCTGAATCAGAGGAATCATTGTCGCAACAAACGGAATATTATCAACAAATGCTGAAGCACCAGCGCTCAACCATAGAATCAGAAATGATGTCGTTCTCAAGTCACCACCAGTCAGATTAATCACTAACTGAGCTAAATGATTCATTACTCCGGTTTCAATCAGACCGCCGACCAGTACGAATAAACCGAGAAAAAAAAAGATCGTTGTCCATTCCACTGAACTTAGAGCTTTCTCAAGTACTTTCTCCCCTGTAAATAATAAGAGCAGAAAAGCACCAAAAAGTGCGATCGTTG
>NZ_BJMS01000144.1 GCF_006539285.1 Sporolactobacillus inulinus | reverse complement strand
GACATCGCTGTGAAGAAAGAAATTGTTGTTTAATTATGGTACACTAAGTGTATATTTGGCTTGTGAAGAATGGTCATAAAGATTACCTATTCACATAAAACCATTGAAAAGGTGAACGTGATGCAACAATGGACGACCCATTCCCCTGAAGAAACCATGCATTTTTCTGAATGTCTGGCGGACTATTTGAAACCGGGCGATTGTTTGACTTTATCAGGAGATCTTGGTGCAGGAAAGACCATTTTCACGAAAGGTCTGGCAAAAGGCCTGGGCATCACAGAAATGGTGAACAGTCCGACCTTTACAATTGTAAAAGAATACCATAGTGGGCGTATTGCCCTTTATCATATGGATGTGTATCGGATCAGCGATGAAGAGGATATTGGTCTGGAAGATTATTTTGAACAGGACGGGGTTACGGTTATCGAATGGGCCGAGAACATTCCTTCATGGCTTCCGGATGACGTCTTGTCACTTGCTGTTAAGCGAGTGAATGAACAAGAACGGATCATTACTTGCACAGCTTGCGGTACACGATCTGAGCGTATATATGAGGAGATATCAAAAGATGAACGTATTAGCCATTGATTCATCCAATTTAGTGATGGGCGTTGCCGTGACGGAGGAGCAGAAGGTGCTAAGCGAGTTGATCACCAACAATAAGAAAAATCATTCGGAACGACTAATGCCTGCTCTTGCACAAATGGTTCAAGCGGCGGGCTTAAAGCCGTCGGAACTCGATCGGATCGTTGTTGCAGAAGGACCGGGATCGTATACCGGTTTGCGTATTGGCATAACCATTGCGAAAACGATGGCTTGGACCTTAAAAAAGGAACTTGTCGGGGTCTCAAGCCTAGAGGTCGTCGCTCAGAACGGCCGCGGATTTGAAGGATATGTTGCGCCGTTTTTCGATGCAAGGCGTGGACAGGTCTTTGCCGGTTTATATGAACAAAAAGACGGCAAAATGGTACCGACCGTTCCCGATCGGCTCGTCTTGATGGAGAATTGGCTCGCGGAGCTTGCAAAGCGTGATCGTCCGGTACTTTTTCTCAGTAATGATTTTGATAAATGGGGCGAGAAGCTCAGTTCCGAAGCCTTTGCAGTGCTGGGAGACAGCACGCAGAATCTGCCGAGACCGGCAGAACTGGCGCGAATCGGCGCAACAAAAGAACCGGTTTCTAATGTGCATCATTTTTTGCCGGTTTACCTTCGCTTAGCAGAAGCTGAGGCGAAGTGGCTGGCTAAACAGGGGCGATAAACATGCCGGATTTACGATCATTCACGATTCGTCCGATGACCATGACAGATATTGATCAGGTCATGGTTGTTGAGCACAGTGCTTTTGAAGTGCCATGGTCGCGAAAGGCATTTGAAAATGAAATGTCGAGCAATCAGTTTGCAAGCTATTTTGTTGCAGATTTTGAAGGGAAAATTATTGGCTATTGCGGTATTTGGGTCATCGTCGATGAGGCGCATATTACCAATCTGGCTGTATTGAGCGGTTATCGGGGCTATAAGGTCGGTGAATCACTGCTCCGCCACGTCATGCTCCACGCACTGTCTCAGCATGCGCACTCGGTGAGTTTAGAGGTGCGTGTCAGCAATCAAGTGGCACAGAATCTGTACCGGAAACTCGGATTTCGTGACGGAGGCATCCGCAAAAATTACTATTCAAATAACGGGGAAGATGCACTTGTGATGTGGGTGAGATTATGAAACTAAATGTAAATCAGAAAACACTAATTCTAGGTATTGAAACAAGCTGTGATGAAACGGCTGCTGCGGTCGTGGAGAACGGAACGGTGATCCGTTCAAGTGCCGTTGCATCACAAATTGAGGTTCATCGCCGCTTCGGCGGTGTTGTTCCCGAAATTGCATCACGACATCATGTGGATCAAATCACCGTGATCTGCGAGGAAGCATTGAGCAAATCCGGAGTGGCCTGGGAAGACCTTGACGGGATCGCCGTAACGCAAGGCCCCGGTTTGATCGGTGCGCTACTTGTCGGCGTAAATGCAGCAAAGGCACTTGCTTATGCGCATCAACTGCCACTTATTCCGGTGCATCATATTACCGGACATATCTATGCAAACCGAATAGTTCGTGAACTGCACTTTCCATTAATTGCTCTTGTTGTTTCAGGCGGACATACGGAGCTTGTTCACATGAAGGAGCATGGTTCCTATGAAGTGATCGGAACCACGAGAGATGACGCAGCCGGAGAAGCATTTGATAAGGTTGCTCGCACGCTCGGTCTGCCTTACCCAGGCGGTCCGGAAATCGATCGTCTGGCTAAGGAAGGATCGCCGGTCATTGATTTTCCGCGTGCCTGGTTGGAAGAAGGGTCACTGGACTTCAGTTTCAGCGGCTTAAAATCGGCTGTGATTAACTATGTGCATAACGAGCAGCAACGCGGTCATAAGCTGAATCATGCCGACATCGCCGCCAGCTTCCAAGAAAGCGTCAGCGAAGTCCTTGTCAAAAAGACAATGATGGCGGCCGAGCGCGTTCATGCAAAACAGATTTTGGTGGCAGGCGGAGTTTCGGCAAACAGCAAGATTCGTTTGGAAATAGAAGAGGCAGCTCGGACGCGATCGATACCGCTGACCATTCCGCCGCTCGCTTTGTGCACGGATAATGCTGCAATGATTGCTGCATCAGGAACAATCGGCTTCCTCAAAGGAACGCGTGCCGATCTCTCGTTAAACGGACGTGCGAATTTGAACATTGAAGATTTTTAAGCGCGTGATTAAAACGTATAGGATGCAAAATAAAGAGCTTCAAAGGCATGACCTTTGAGGCTCTTTATTTTGTCGACTGAGGCGGTCTATTTTTCGTAGAGGATAAACGGTTTCGCTCAGATTTTCCACAGTTCATAGCCGGTTTTCCACAATGGGTGATCGGTTTGTGATTATTGTTTCGTTGCTCACGCGAGTTAAGCACAGTTTGTGCAGGATTATCGGACTTATTCACCAATGATACACACAGAGCACCAGATTGGAAAAGATTTTTAGAATACTTATGCACTGGTGGATAAGTCACTTGTAGAAATAGACACGCACTTATCCACAATATATGTGAATAAGTGCGTGATAAAACTGAATAAGTTGGGGATAAACACATTTATTTGTGGATAAAACCATTCACACTGTGGATAATTGCAAATCAGCAATCAAAGTTGTCGAGCTCCAGTTGTGCAGCTTCCCAATCCTCCATCATTTTGTTAAGCTGGGCTTCCAACTGTTCAATTGTTTCCTGCGTTTCGCGAGCTTTTTTCGTATCGCTAAACACTTCCGGCTTGAGCAATGCGTGTTGATTTTGTTCGATCTTTTCTTCAAGTGCGCCGATATCCGCTTCCGACTGCTCAATGAAACGGATAAGCTGACGTTTCTTCTTCTTTAGCGCTTTATCTTTTAAGAATTGGCTTTTGCCTTCGGGAGCAGCGGTTTCTTTTTGCTGCGTGGTTTCTGCTTGGTGATCAAGCGCTGCAATTTCTTGCTGCTCGGTTTTTTTATCGATGTAATAGTCGTAATCGCCGAGGTATTCCGTGATCCCCTCGCGCGACAACTCAAACACGCGACTGGCAAGATTGTTGATAAAGTAACGGTCATGGGATACGAATAAAATCGTTCCCGGATAGTCAATCAGTGCATTTTCCAAGACCTCTTTGCTGTCCAAATCGAGATGATTGGTCGGCTCGTCAAGAATCAGCAGGTTATCGTGACGCATCATTAGTTTGGCGAGCATGACACGCGCCTTTTCACCGCCGCTTAATTGTGCGACCAACTTATCGGCTTCAGCACCTGAGAAAAGAAAGCCGCCGAGTACGGTGCGAATATCTCCTTCCGGAGTCAGTGGATAATCATCCCAAAGTTCATGAAGCGCCGTTTTTGTTGGATCAAGGCTGCGCTGTTCCTGATCGTAGTAACCGATGCTGACCTTGCTCCCAAGGCGCACCTCCCCCGCCAGACGAGTCGCCGACCCGGCGATCGCTTTAAGGACAGTCGATTTTCCGATCCCGTTCGGTCCAACCAATGCGACACGGTCACCGCGGCTGATTCGAAAAGTCAAATCGGAAATCATCGGTGCCTGTTCTGCGTAACCAACATTGAGATTGGAAACAGCCAAGACGTCTCGACCGCTCTGTTGCTCGATTGTGAAGGAGAATTTGGCCGATTTTGCATCGCCTGTCGGCCGTTCCATCCGTTCCATCTTCTCTAGTTGTTTGCGCCGGCTTTGCGCGCGTTTGGTCGTTGAGGCGCGAACGATATTTTTCTGAACAAATTCCTGCAGCTTGGCAACTTCTTTTTGCTGTTTGTCATAGGCCTTCATTTCGCTCTCATACTCCGCTGCACGCTGCTGTAGATAGCGCGAGTAATTGCCGGTGTATTTGCGCACGCGGTGACGAGCAATTTCAAATACCTTTGTCGCAATTTTATCAAGAAAATAGCGGTCATGCGAGACAACGAGCACGCTGCCGTTATAACGCTGCAGGTAATTTTCCAGCCAGGAGAGTGTGTCGATGTCCAGATGGTTGGTCGGCTCGTCAAGGATTAACAGATCGGGTTTCATCAGCAGCAGTTTGCCAAGCGCAAGCTGCGTCTTTTGTCCGCCGGAGAGGTTGCTGACGGGCGTATCGTCGGGAAAACCGCCGAATTTCAAGCCATTCAGCACGCTTCGGGTTTCTGCCTGATACGTAAATCCGCCTTTGGCACGGTAGTCGGCTTGGATCAGGTCATAGGATTTGAGCAGTTGTTCGTAATCTTTAGGATTTGAAAAGCTGCCGGGATCAGCCATCTGCGCCTCCATCGCGCGCATTTTCTTTTCAAGGGCGATGAGCGGACTGAAAACCGAGACCAGTTCGTCATAAATGCCGCGTGTTGAGTCAAGTGTAGCATTTTGCGGCAAATAGCCCATGGTGCGATCCTTGGGCATGATCACTTCGCCGCTGTCGGCGCTCATTTTGCCGGCGATGATTTTCAGAAGCGTTGATTTTCCTGCCCCGTTTCGGCCGACAAGCGCAACACGTTCGCCGAACTGGACATCAATCGTAATATTCGATAAAACAAGATCAGTACCAAATGATTTGCTGATCTCGCTTGTTTGCAGAAGCAGCACGGATCTTCACCTCAGACACAATTATGAATTCGTTCAAAGAGCATCAAGGCAGCGTTTAAGCGATAGACGCTTACCTTGAGTATAATAAGGATAGTTAGTTTTATTGTAGCGTACTAGCGTTTTGTTGGGCAACG
>NZ_BJMS01000143.1 GCF_006539285.1 Sporolactobacillus inulinus | reverse complement strand
TAGTGGTACATATCATTGGCCGTAATCAAAAAGGAAGAAGATGGTACCAACCAGGTTTACATTGGGGGAGGCTGAGAATGTTTTTGATCGTTTGAATCAGCATCTTTCAAGTAAAGAGTTTTGGACTGAATGCATCGTATTCGGCGGTCGCAACCCACGTAACGAACTCAATGCCTTCCTCTTTAAAAAAATTGCGAAATAAACTTATTTCTGAACGTGCTATTGATGAAGGCTATAGATTCACAGAAGATTGGATATTTTCTAGCCCGTCATTGGCAGCAGCAGTTGTTATGGGCCGCAACGCAAATGGCAGAACCGAGTGGAAAACTCAAGAGGGACAGACGTTGAAATCGGTTGAAACAGGGCATTTATAAGTTTTCATAAGTTTTCCTAAGTAATTTTTCAGCACAACCTCACACCGTTTGGAAAATCAATTATGGTCGTCAACCTTCAATCGATCTTATGGTATAGTGAAATCAGAAAGATTCAGAGAGATTAGTTGCTAGTCTTTTCGCAAGTACTGATACGGCGATCGTTACAGGGTTATGTTGACAAAAGTGTTCATGTCTTGTGATTCGCAGGTCATGGGCATGAACGTGTCCAATAAATTGATTGAACAGGTGTGTTATTTAATGGGAATTCAACTCACAGAGGAAATGATTAAGGGCTTATTTTCGTCGACGATTTATCAGCGTGGACACAGGTACTATGCAAACGGGCGTGTCCGGGATTTTCATTTTGATCCGGAAGGCGGGGACTGGCAGGCATCGGTTGACGGGACGGAACCATACCGTGTCAGTATCCGTATTGACGATCAATCGTTGTATAGTCACTGTGATTGTCCGGCGGCTCGAAGTTTTCCAACTCCTTGCAAGCATGTGGCCGCTGTTCTTATTAAACTTATGGAGGATCAGCAAAGTCTGCGGAAGCAAGCGGGACATCAATCATCAGGGCGCAAGGTGGCATCGACGGCCGCGCGCACTGCTGAGCGTGGGCGCTTGCACCGGGAAGAAGTGCTCACCAATCGGCTGATTGATCGCTTCTCTTGGCTTCAGAAGAAGGAAAGTGATCGGGAGCGAAGCGGGCATAAACGGATGATGCAGACGGAATGGACGCTTAAGAACGACGGTTCATGGTTTGTTCTGGAGATGAAAAGCGGTGTTGACCGGTTGTATGTGGTCAAGGACATCCGCGATTTTATCCTTTCCGTGATCGATCAGACCTCGTTTACATTTACAAAAAAGTTTTCCTTCGATCCACTGGAACATGGCTTTTTACCGGAAGATCAGGCCGTGATCGATTTGCTTGGCAAGCAGATGAACTATAGAAATTACCGGAATCTGCAGTATGCCTATACCGGCAGACGCACAGTCAATGATGACCGCCAATTCACGATTCCCCCGGCTCTATTTCCTGAACTCTTGACGAAACTGCAATCCTGTTCTGTTTTTCTTGACGATCGCTATTGGGGGCGCAAGCAGGCGGTCGTTCATGAGCATGAACTGCCCTTTGCGCTTCGGCTTGATGAACGTTCCGATGGTCATTATGAGGTTGATCTTTCCGATTTGGAGGGCTGTCAGTACTTAGATGAATATGGGTGTCTGATCAAGGATGGCGAATTATATCCGCTTTCTGATGCGCAGAGCGCGTTTGCGAGCCATCTGGTTTCGATTGTCCGCTATGACGGATTGAGCGCGCTGCCGATTGGAAAAGATCAGATCGAGCCGTTTCTGTCTCAAGTTGCACCGGGTCTAAAGAAAATCAGTCAACTCAGTATTGCCGATCAAGTGTCGGATCGGATTGCTTCGTACCCGTTACATGCGAAAGTGTTGCTCGACCGTGCAGGGGAACAACTGACGGTTCAGCTCGAATACCATTACGGCGATGCTATGGTGAAGCCCTTTGAGAACAATCGCAGCATCAATTCGGACAAGCAGATCTTTATTCGTGATGTGGATAAAGAGCAGAGGATTATGGATCTGATCGAGTCGGCTCCGTTAACCATGAACAATAGAAAGGTCTGCGCCGACGGGGAGGAGGCTATTTGTACCTTTTTGTTTGAAACGCTTCCGAAACTGGAAGATCTGGCGGAAATTTTGATGACCAATGCGGTCAAGGCGTTTGTGCTACCGGCGCAGAACACGCCGTTTGCATCCATTGATGTGGACTCCGGTGGCAACTGGCTGGAGGTGAACTTCCAGATCGAGGGCATCGCGGAGGATCATATCGAGAGGATTCTTCAGTCGCTTGTGGAAAAGAAAAGGTATTATCGCCTGCCAAGCGGCGCATTTATCCCATTAGAGGATGAGGCGTTTGCGTCTGTCGGACAGATGCTGGACGAGCTGAACATTTCAAAGAATGAGTTGCAGAATCATCAATTGAAACTGCCGATGTATCGGGGTGGACAGCTTGAATCCATACTCGGGGAACAGCATGCAGGGATCGGAATCAGCAAGGTGTTCCGACGCTTCCTCAATCGTTTGAAGAATCCTGACTTGATTGACTTTGATGTGCCGGAATCGCTGCACGCACAGCTCAGAGATTATCAGTTTTATGGCTATCAATGGATGAAAACGCTCGGTCACTATGGACTCGGTGGCATTCTTGCGGATGAGATGGGTTTGGGTAAGACCATACAAACGATCGCTTTTCTTTTATCGGAAAAAGAGAAGGATTCGACAACTCAGCCGGCGCTCATTGTGTCCCCGGCTTCTCTAATCTACAACTGGAAAAATGAGCTGGCAAAATTTGCCCCGGACTTGCATGCAGTGGTCGCCTCCGGTACCGTGCAGGAACGAGAGGACCTGTACCAGCAAGAGGCGAAACCGGATCTTTGGATCACGTCCTACCAAACGCTAAGACAGGATATCGGTACCTATGAGAATCAGGAATTCAGCACGCTGATCCTTGATGAGGCGCAGACGATCAAGAATTTTAACACAAAGACGGCGAAATCCGTTCGTGAAATCAAGGCCCGGAATCGCTTTGCGCTGAGCGGTACGCCGATCGAAAATTCAATTGATGAACTCTGGTCCATCTTCCAGACCATCCTGCCCGGATTTTTTCCAAAGCTTTCCGATTTCAAAAAAATGGATCAAGAAAAAATTGTGAGAATGATTCGTCCGTTCCTACTCCGTCGCATCAAAAAGGATGTTTTGTCGGAACTTCCGGACAAGATCGAGACGGTGCATACCTCTGAGCTGACGAAAGAGCAGAAGGAACTCTATCTGGCCTATCTTCAGAAAATCCAGAAGGAAACGAAGGATTCCCTTGAAAACGAAGGCTTTCAAAAGAGCCGGATGAAGATTCTTGCCGGCCTCACCCGTCTGCGGCAAATTTGTTGTCATCCCGCCCTTTTTGTCGATGACTATCAAGGCGCGTCCGGGAAGCTGCAGCAGCTTTTGGAACTGATTTCCGATGCACTTGAAAGCGGCCGGAGAATACTTATTTTTTCTCAATTTACCAGTATGCTGGCGATCATCCGCCAGGCGTTTACGGAGCAGGGCGTGAGCTTCTTTTACCTTGACGGACAAACTCGGGCGAAAGATCGGGTCGAGATGGTCGATCAGTTCAACCAAGGAGAGAAGAATGTTTTTCTAATTTCGCTAAAGGCTGGAAATACCGGACTTAATCTCACGGGTGCCGATACGGTGATCTTGTATGATCTGTGGTGGAATCCCGCGGTCGAGGATCAGGCGGTTGGCAGAGCGCATCGAATCGGCCAACGAAACGTTGTGCAGGTCGTGCGGCTGATCACCCAAGGCACGATTGAGGAAAAAATTCACGATCTGCAACAAAATAAACGCGATTTAATTGAATCCGTCGTTCAATCCGGCGATCAGTCGCTGTCTCGGTTAACTGAGAAGGATATCAAGGAGATTTTAAATATCTGAGTAATTGCTCAGCAGTGTGCGGGATAATCTGGTTGATGAAGAATGCCAGATCGTGATTGACCGGTGCACAGAAAAGTTGAAGGGGAAACGAATCGGATGCATGCATCTTCATCACTGGAACAACAGCAGATTGAAAAGCATATTTTTCAGATTATAAGCGATGAGCTTGGGACGGATCTTATCGCCAATCCGGTTGTTCCATGTGGGGATGCGACGATTCAGCCGGATTTTTATTCTGATGAGCACGGTATTATTGGTGAAATCTATGCACATATCGGTTCACTGAAGCCGCCGCAACAGAAAAAGATGTTGGCGGATATCCTGAAAATGCTTCTATTAGAAAAGATGACGGGCCGCACGTATCGAAAAATCATTGCGATTTGTGATGACGCGGTATTTAAAGCGATCACGGGAAAGTCGTGGGCTTCAGCTTGTTTTAAGGCCTTTGAAGTTGAGATTCGAAACGTTGCTATAGGGGAAGAGCAGCGGATGCTCTTGACCGGTGCACAGAAAAGGCAGTATCGATGAAACGGGCACAAAACGTTGTGTTCGAAGAAACCGAGAGAAAGGTGTTGCCCAATGACAGAGAGCAGATTGAACCCTAAAGTTGATGAATTCTTAAGTAAGCCGAGTAAGTGGGCGGAATGCTACGCGCGGCTCCGGGCGATTGTTCTGGACTGCGGGCTGACGGAGGCGTTTAAGTGGAAGCATCCCTGCTATACAGTTGAAGGAAAAAACGTTGTACTGATTCATGGCTTTAAAGACTATTGCGCGTTGCTGTTTCACAAAGGAGCATTGTTGAAGGATGCGCATGGTATTCTGATTCAGCAAACCGAAAACGTTCAGGCGGCGCGGCAGATTCGCTTTACCACGGTGCAAGAAATTGTGGATTTGGAAGACGTGATCAAGGCGTATCTTCGTGAGGCGATTGATGTTGAAAAAGCGGGACAAAAAGTACCGATGAAGAAGCGTGCGGAAGTCGCTATTCCCGAAGAGTTGCAAAGTAAGTTCGAGGAACTGCCTGAGTTGAAGCCTGCTTTTGAGGCGCTGACGCCGGGACGACAAAATGCTTACATTTATTATTTTTCGCAAGCGAAACAATCGGCAACGAGGGCGTCCAGAATTGAAAAAAGTGTGCCGAGAATCCTCAAAGGAAAAGGATTAAACGATTGCGTGTGCGGGCACTCGAAAAAAATGCCTAACTGTGATGGCTCGCATAAGCAGTTCCAATAAACACAAAAAGGACAGCCGCTGCCCGTGCAGCATGGCTGTCCTTCATTCCATTGAATTATTTTTGTTTTGCTTTTAGTTCTGCGTTCAGCGATAGTGAGGGCACACGGCTGTACAGTAGATACGCAGCGATGCCAAGGGTGAAGCCGATCAGGGCAAAAGGAATCCAGGCGAAGCCAAGGTTAAACAGT
>NZ_BJMS01000142.1 GCF_006539285.1 Sporolactobacillus inulinus | reverse complement strand
TTTAAGTACCAAGCACAGCTTGGTTTTTTTAATCGCTGCTTGCGGCATCGGGGATTTTATTCCACGTTTGCAACTGAGGGATGGGCCATGATTGTGTTATACTGTTTTTATTAAATAGATAGTTTTTCAGGAGGATGGACTAAATCTGTGAACACATATCAGCTTTCACCTTACCATCTGCTCAAGGTCAGGGAAACGACGCTTGACTATCGGAAAAAGACTGTGGTTATGGGGATTTTGAATGTGACTCCGGACTCTTTTTCCGATGGCGGACGCTTCAACCATTTAGACCTTGCTGTTCAGCATGCACGGCAGATGGAAAGCGATGGTGCCGACATCATAGATATCGGCGGAGAATCGACACGTCCGGGACACCTTCCCGTTGATTTAGATGAAGAAATAGCCCGCGTTGTGCCAATGATTCAAGCGGTTCGCAAGCAGACGAACCTTCCGATATCCATTGACACGTATAAAGCGGAAACGGCGCGACGCGCGCTTGATGCGGGTGCGGATATCATTAATGATATTTGGGGAGCTAAAGCAGACCCGGAAATGGCGAAAGTTGCTGCCGAATATCAGGTGCCGATTGTTCTCATGCATAACCGAAACAACAATCATTATAATCGGATTATCGAAGACATGAAGCAGGATCTTCAAGAAAGTATTGATCGCGTACTGGATGCTGGTGTTGCCCCAGAGAACATCATTCTTGATCCAGGGATCGGATTTGCAAAAGATGATCGACAGAATCTTTATGTAATGAATCACCTTGAAGCACTTCATGAACTGGGCTATCCCATTTTACTCGGCACCTCACGCAAGGGGTTTATTGGAAGAGTCTTAGGTTTACCGGTGGATCAGCGTGTGGAAGGTACGGGAGCGACGGTTTGTCTGGGCATAGCGAAGGGTTGTCAAATGATGCGTGTTCATGACGTACGTGAAATGGTGCGTATGGCAAAAATGATGGACGCAATGCTGCAGGAGGATCATCTTGACTGACGCGATACAGTTAAATCGAATGCAATTTTATGGCTATCATGGCGCACTTGAAGAAGAACGGCGTATTGGTCAGCGTTTTGATGTTGATGTTTCGCTGATCTTGGATCTCTACCGTGCCGGAAGCACCGACCGGCTTGACCAGACGGTGAACTATGCAGATGTTTATACAAAAGTGAAAGAGATCGTTGAAGGGCCGCCATGCGCATTAATCGAACATGTGGCAGAAAAGATCGCCGAAACGGTTTTGCAAAATTATCCTGTGGTTCGCGAATGCCGGGTGCATGTGATAAAACCCAATCCGCCGATTGCTGGGCATTATGACTCGGTATCGGTATTTATTGAACGCCGGCGCACAACCGCTTATTTGGGGCTCGGGTCGAATATGGGCGACCGGGCAGGGTTTTTGAAACGTGCACTTAAGGCGCTGCAGGCAGAACAAGGCGTGCAAATTGTTCGCTGCTCTTCAATCTATGAAACCGATCCTTATGGGCCGGTTGAGCAGGCGGACTTTTTAAACATGACTGCGCAGATTGAAACGCTGCTTCCTGCTCTTGCGCTTTTAAAGAAGATGCAAACCGTCGAAGCAGATTTGAACCGAACAAGAGAAGTGCATTGGGGACCAAGAACGATTGATCTTGACCTGCTCCTTTTTGGTCAAGAAAGGACCTATTCCGAAGTATTGTCCCTGCCTCATCCTGAAATTGCACGCCGCGCTTTTGTCCTCAAACCGCTTGCTGAGATTGCGCCCCATCTGGTGATCCCAAGAGAGAATCATTCGGTGCTTACGCTGTGGCAGAATCTCAATGAAGAAGAGGGAGTGCGATTATGGAAACAGAACAATGGGGCCGGAGAGTTCGGGCTTTTCGAAAGCTGAAGGGCTATACGCAAGCCACTTTTGCAAAAGAATTAGGTATCTCTTTGACCCTTTTAGGTGAAATTGAAAGAGAAAACCGCAATCCGGATGCAGACCTTCTGATTATGATTTGCGATAAACTAGGCGTATCCCTTCAGGAGATGAAGGAGCTCTAGAAAAGAAAGGATGATTCGGTTGTTAAAGATAGGTCCGATTGAGATGAAAAATCAAGTCGTACTTGCGCCAATGGCCGGTGTATGTAATACAGCATTTCGCCTGATTGCCAAGCGTTTCGGCGCCGGACTCGTGTGTGCAGAAATGGTCGCCGACCGCGGGATTATTCATCATAATCAACGGACCCTGGATATGCTGTATGTTGATGAACGCGAAAAACCACTGAGCCTGCAAATTTTCGGTGGTTCCCGAGAAACGCTCGTTCAGGCAGCGAAATACGTGGATAAAAATACAAATGCAGATATCATTGACATAAATATGGGCTGTCCCGTACCGAAAGTCACGAAGTGTGATGCCGGATCGCGATGGCTTCTTGATCCTGATAAAATTTATGAGATGGTTGCTGCCGTCGTCGATGCGGTTGATAAACCGGTTACGGTAAAAATGCGCAAAGGCTGGGATGACGACCATATTTATGCGGTTCGCAACGCACAGGCTGTTGAGCGTGCCGGCGGACAAGCAGTTGCGTTACACGGACGTACACGCGTTCAGATGTACGAAGGCGATGCAGACTGGGCTATTATCCGCCAAGTCAAGGAATCCGTTGGCATTCCGGTGATTGGAAACGGGGATGTCCGTACCCCGATGGATGCGAAACGAATGCTTGATGAAACCGGTGTGGACGGCGTGATGATTGGACGCGGCGCGCTTGGGAATCCTTGGATGTTGTACCGGACGGTTAAATACCTTGAGAGCGGCGTACTGCCGCCGGAACCGACAGCCACAGAGAAAGTTGATGTTTGCCGGATCCATTTCGATCAGCTGAGCAAATTGAAGGGCGAGCATATTGCATCGATGGAAATGCGCAAGCATGCCGCTTGGTACATGAAGGGTCTGCCCGGAGGCAACGAAGTGCGCAAGCGAATCAATCAGTGTGAAACTGGAGACGCGCTTCGGCAGGTATTGATTGACTTTCGTGAGACCCTTAAACCCGAAGTGGCACCCACGCTCTGAGGTTGACAGTGTTTTTTATATTCTCTATAATTCGGTTAGATATAGAACTGCCGGTAGCTTAACTGGCAGTTTTCTTTATGATGTAGATGTGTCGGTAACTGAGAAGCGCTCGATCCTGCACCGGCGCCCTTTAGGGCACCCGCAGGATACGACTGGAGGTAGAACAATTAATGAGTCAAGGAGTAGATCTGACCGATCAGCTTCAAGCCCGTCGCGAGAAGCTGAAGGTTTTATTTGAACAAGGAATCGATCCATTTGGTGGTCACTATGACCGCACCCATGATACAGGAGACATTCGATCACATTACGCAAATCATACAACGGAAGAGTTGGAAGCGAATCCGGTTGCTGTTGTTATGGCCGGTCGTTTAATGGCGAAAAGACGTAAGGGGAAAGCGGGATTTGCCGATATTCAAGATTTCAGCGGCCGTATCCAGCTGTATATTCGCAAGGATGCAGTCGGAGAGGAACAGTATGAGATTTTCAAACATATTGATATCGGTGATTTTGTTGGTGTTGAGGGAACGGTATTTAAAACCCATGTTGGCGAGCTCTCGATAAAGGTCAACAAGTTTGAGATTCTCTCTAAAGCGATGCGGCCACTCCCGGACAAGTTCCACGGGCTTAAAGATGTAGAGCAGCGCTATCGTCAGCGCTACTTGGATCTAATCGTGAACCCTGAAGTTCGAGAAACATTTATCCTAAGAAGCAAAATTGTTAAAGCGATTCGCGATGAATTGGATGGGCAAGGCTATCTGGAAGTTGAAACGCCGACGATGCACTCTATTCCGGGCGGCGCGGCGGCGCGTCCGTTTATCACACACCACAATGCCTTGGATATGGATCTGTATATGCGTATCGCGATCGAGTTGCATCTTAAGCGTCTGATCATCGGCGGTTTTGAGAGGGTTTACGAAATTGGCCGTGTGTACCGCAACGAAGGCGTATCAACGAAGCATAATCCTGAGTTCACGATGATGGAACTCTATACCGCGTATCAGGATTTGCGTGATGTAATGGAGCTTACCGAGAATTTAATTTCTTCCGTAGCGCAGAAGGTACTCGGAACAACGGAAATTACTTATGGAGATGCGAAGGTTGATTTGAAGCCGCGCTGGCGCCGCGTGCACATGGTTGAGGCGATTAAGGAACAAACCGGTGTTGACCTATGGCCGCAGATGAGTGATGAGGAAGCGCGAAAATTGGCTGCCGAAAATGGTGTATCTGTAAAAGAAGACATGACCTATGGGCATGTGGTTAATGAATTCTTTGAACAAAAGGTCGAAGAAACGCTGATCCAGCCAACCTTTATCTATGGTCATCCGGTTGTGATTTCTCCGCTTGCGAAGAAAGATCCGAAAGATCCGCGTTTCAGTGATCGTTTCGAATTGTTCATTGTCGGCCGTGAGCATGGTAATGCATTCAGTGAATTAAATGATCCGATCGATCAGCGCCAACGCTTTGAAGATCAGATGCGTGAACGTGAAGCAGGCAACGACGAAGCGCAAGTGATCGATGAAGACTTCCTGGAAGCAATGGAATACGGCATGCCGCCTACCGGCGGGCTCGGGATCGGAATCGACCGTTTGGTTATGCTTCTAACCAATTCAGCATCGATTCGCGATGTGCTGCTTTTCCCGCAAATGAGAAAAAAAGATTAATGACGTTTGATTTAAAAATCGTCCGCTCTTACCCAAGAGCGGACGATTTTCTGTATAAGGGCATCTCAAAAGTCGGTGATGACGCGCCGCCCAATGGGAACAGGCACAAGGCCTTTGCGTGCTCCGTTGATGCGATTGCCTTGTTTGTGTCCTCGGTCAAGATGACCGCAGCGCATCATAAGTCGGAGAATCTTTTGGGAACAGGCTCTTTTGTATGCTGACGTCAGTTGAACATCACCCGGGGAGGAAGATTGATCACCTAATCGTATTCGTGCTTACAGCGCTTATCGTCAGCCTTCGATCTGCTTTCTCTATTCTCTATTCATAGGGAATTACTTTAAACACACGTCAAACGGCATTAAGAGTAGACTCGGCAAATATCTGAATGAAGCAAGGCTAAACTTAAAGGGATAAGGGGTGATCGCGGCGTTTCGTAAAAAACAGCAATGGATGTAAAAAAAATTTCTTGTTTCCGTTGACAAAGACATTATATGCTGGTAGTATATTTTCATGTTGCTGAACAAGAGATGCCGACTGATGTTGACAACTCAAGCAAGCATATGTATAATGAAAAAGATCGTTTTGAAGCTGACAAGCCTTTGAAAGAAAAATGTAATTAAGGGTTGACATAATTACTTATTCTTGATAAGATGTTCAAGTCGCTTCAAGAGCGATGAAGAATG
>NZ_BJMS01000141.1 GCF_006539285.1 Sporolactobacillus inulinus | reverse complement strand
GTCTATTGGTTTGAAGACGGGGCAAAATTATAAACTTCTTCCTTAACAAAAAAAGAAGACGCCAAAGCGCCTTCTTGACTTTATCGTATGCTTAGTTTTTCGATCCGATGCCAATAAACTGCAGAATGTAGAGAAACAGGTTGACGAAATCCAAATAAATCGAGACAACGATCATTGGAATATCTTCATTACCGAACCCATGCACCGTCAGACGACTAAAGTCGAACAGCGTATAGCCGACAAAAATGAGAATACCCAGTCCAGAATAGATCTGCGCCGTCATGCTGGAGACCGGGAAAAACACGCTGAACAATTGCAAAACAATCAGCGCAATGAGTCCGACAAACAAGAAGCTGCCCAAGAACGAAAAGTCACGCTTGCTGACCATCGCATAAACGGCGATCGCGCCAAACGAAACAGTCGTTACCGCAAATGCCTGCAAAACAAGTCCGGCACCCAACAAACTTACATAATAACCGATTGCCGTGTACAAGGTAATCCCCGAAACAAACATAAAGCCATACATCAGCATGTAGCCGACCGCTTTGCGCTTGCGGACAAACATCATCATGAAAATCATGCCGATCTCCAGAATCCAGAGCGGGAGGCGCACTGCATCTGGCACATATTGTCCCAAATAAAGACCTACCGTTGTCGCCAAGAGTCCGGAAAAGAAAGCTGCGAACAATTTCGAATACGGTTTGCTGACCGCACCAGTCGTAAATTCCATTACTGTCATCCTCCTTAAGTGCTTGTCATATACATACGTTTTTCTATTTATAAAAGTTTCCGTGTCCCATTAACTCTATGCATAATAAAAGGCTTACATTAATTATACCCAGAAAAATTTTTAAAAGCAAAAAAAAGAGAAAAAGCGATTCCTGTAAAAAGGAATCGCTCTTCCCACCTTTTGATTTTTGGTTTTACTTTTGGTGACGTCGTGCATTGATCTCAAGAATCTTTCCTGATTGCGTTCGCTGCGTTTCGCCGTTTACTTGACTAGGCGAATGTTTGGCATGCGACATACCGTAACGTTTGATCATTTCATCGGTTCTGCCCGGTTCTTTCACCTGTCATCCCTCCGTATGATCGCCATTCTGATGCCTGTCATGTGCAGAAAACATTCGCTCGCCGGGGCGGGTATTGATGCTGCCGTCCGCACGCTTCGATGCATGAGACGGATCCGCCGACGGGAACAAATCTTCTTCATTCTGCACACTGTAACGTGTACCCGGCTTATCGACCAACGTCAAAAACCTCCTTTTCAAAAGGTGGTCTTATTATGTGCGCCTGTGCTTTTTCTATCCATAAAATCAGTAGCTTTTTTAGTGACGTTCCGATTACAATTTTTCGATGATTTTATCGACGAGTCCGTATTCTTTGGCTTGTTCTGCAGTCAAGAAGTTGTCGCGATCCGTATCTTTAACCACCTGTTCATACGTCTGACCGGTCGTCTCAGCAATTATCGTGTTCAGCTTCTTCTTCGTTTTCAAAATGTGTTTGGCGCTGATTTCAATATCACTGGCTTGACCTTGAGCGCCGCCAAGCGGTTGGTGAATCATCACTTCGCCGTTTGGAAGCGAAAGCCGTTTGCCCTTGGCTCCGGAAGTTAGGATAATCGAAGCCATCGATGCAGCCATACCCACACAAATCGTTTGGATATCCGGTTTGATGAAGTTCATTGTATCCAGAATCGCAAAACCCGCTGACACAGAACCGCCCGGGCTGTTGATATAAATCGAAATATCCTTTTCTGAGTCTTCAGATGCTAGGAAAAGCAGTTGCGCAACGATACTGTTGGCCACTTCGTCATTAATTTCCGAACCAAGAAAAATAACACGGTCCTTTAATAAGCGCGAGTAAATATCATAGGAACGTTCCCCGCGATTTGATTGTTCGATGACATAGGGAATAAAAAAAGATGACACAGTACTTCCTCCTTATCGTTCGTTTCATCACGTTGTTTAAGCAGCGCATTGACAGTTAATGCCGCAGCTGCCGCGTGATGAATACGTCTTTGACTGAAGCTGATCGTTCTGAAAGAGAGTCAGCAGCCGTTCCGGATCACCACTTTGAAAGGCGGTCAGCCAGCGCGCTAAATCACGATCGCTCAGCATTTTTCCCGGGACGAGTTCGCGCTGCACCGAAGCAAGGCGCTTTTTTGCCCGGTGAAGAATCACGCGAACATTGCCTGCGGTCATGCCGCAGCGTTTGCCAATGGCTGCGGCGGAAAGCCCCCAGCCCTCATGCATTAAGTATACCAGTATTTGGCTCCGATTTAACTTTTCAAGGATGATTTTCATGGCCGCGAACAAACGCTCGTTTGCTTGCGATGCATCCGTGCGTGCCGCCATATCGTCAAAGGATTCCTGAACAAATTCAGGCAACCGCATGGATCGATGATCATCGATCCATGCGTTGGAAATAATCCGATACAGATAAGCCTTGGTTATCGGTCGCGAAGGATTTTCTTGCCACGCCTTAAAGCTTTTAATTAGCGCGTGCTGGAGCAAGTCGTCACCGTCCCATACATTCCCTGCCAGCCGCCTGCATTGCCGGCGCATCATCGACAAATACGGACTGAACCGTTCCGTAAAAGCATCATCCTTTGATTGCTTCCATTGTTCGAATGGGTGATCCATCGACTGCCGCCCCCTCTCTACCTGTTTAAACGAAAATCCTCATTGATTTGTTACACCACTGCCTAAAAAATTCGCGGTGACTATCACTAATTCCTTTCTTTCTACGCTCACCATAACAAACAGCCGTACAGTATTCCAGTAAACACTTGAAAAACAGAGTCGCATAATCAAACACTGTCGTCTTTATTGATTCATTACAATTTTTGCATCATAAAAAAATGCTATAGACGATATAGATGGATTGTGCCTATTTTGTGTAGATTGTTTGTCTAATTTGTGATAATCTTTGTGCCGATGAGACTAAAGAGAGTGAGGCATTTGTTCATGAAAAAATATACAGGGTTAAACAAACATACAAGAAATACCTTATTGATTGCGGCAGTACTTGTACTTGCAATGCTTTCGGTTTACAGTTTCTTTATTTTTATCCAGAGCGATCAAAGCATTGAAAAGCAACAAGCCGTTGCGTCCTATTCCTTTCGCAGCAATCGATCGGTTTTGCTGCATTTGAAAAACAATTATGCCATTCGGGTAGACCTGACCGCTACACCGCTCAATTTAAAAGTAGGGACGAAGAACACATTGCACCGTATTCCCGGCAATATTTCCAGATACAGTTCATCCAAAGGGAGCTCCGGCTATATGCTCACATTGACACCTGATGCATACCGAACTTTCAAAGAAGACTTCGTGAACACTTATGGTTCGATCAGCGTTTTGCAGCCAAACAAAAAGCACCATGCTGAGCTCGTTTATGTGTCGATCTAACCGATCACGACTAAAAATGTTAAGGGGTCATCTCAACGTTCATGATCGACTTTGAGATGATCTTTTTTATGTTGAAAACACCGATCATGCACGTAGCTTTTTAATCAATCGACCGATACTTTCGCTGCTCCTAGCCACCGCTTCGGGGCCGCGCTTGAGCGCTTGCGCCAGTTCCATACTTCCGGAGACAGTGCTGAAAATAGCTGTAAATCCTTGATCATAGAGCTCCTCGATTTTCTCACCCACGTGACCGGCAACTGCGATCACCGGTTTTCCGTGCTTTGCCGCAACCTTAGCGACGCCAAAAGGGGTCTTGCCAAATTGTGTTTGGTCATCGATACTGCCCTCACCGGTAAACACGTAGTCGGCTTCCGCTGCGTATTTTTCCAAATGCGTATACTTAATCACCAAATCAATCCCCGGCGCAATTGACGCATCCGTGAAGGCAAGCAGACCCGCGCCGAGTCCGCCAGCGGCACCGCTGCCCGGAATTGTGGCTACATCATGGTTTGTATCCCGCTTGATGAGCGCTGCATAATACGCAAGATTGGCATCAAGCTTTTGCAGAATAGCCGGCGCACCACCTTTCTGCTTCCCGAAGACATGGGAGGCTCCTTGTGGTCCGCAAAGCGGGTTTTTCACATCAGATGCGATTTCGATCGTCAAGTTTTCCAATCGCGGATCTAATTCTGATGTATCGATACGCCTCAATCGATCCAGTGCACCGCCGCCGTGAGGAAGTTCGTGCCCCTCTTGATCAAGCAGCTTTACGCCTAATGCCTGCGCCATGCCGGCCCCCCCATCATTGGTCGCACTTCCGCCAAGACCAATAATGATATGGCTGATCCCACAATCCAGGCAGGCAAGAATCAATTCCCCGGTTCCGTAGGTTGTCGTCACCTGAGGGTCTCGCAACTGCGGCCTAACCAGCTGAATTCCGCTCGCGCTCGACATCTCAATCACTGCCGTATCTGGCCGATCCCCTAAAAGACCGATTGATGCCTGAACCGGTTGCCCCAAAGGCCCGGTGACCTCCCTGTGGATCACGCGGCCGCCCGTTGCATCAACAAGCGACTGCATCGTTCCCTCGCCGCCATCAGCCATAGGAACATGAATATAACATGCCATTGGATAAGCTTGTCGCAAACCTTTTTCCATCGCCATGCAGACTTCTTTTGCCGTCATACTTTCCTTAAAAGAATCCGGTGCTAATACAAATGTTGGTTCCATCAGTTCGCCCCTCTGCCATAACTCATTGATAAGACAACATGCGCCTTAATTGTACTATTAGCATATAAAGAGAGTGCCCCGCAGTCAAAAATTGATCTGTAAGACACTCTTCGTTTCGTTATTTTTATGGCCCTGGTAGGAATCGAACCTACGACAATCTATAAGGGTGTCACCGCATCCGCTCATATGCTTCATTCATTGCCTGTGTTGTTTCCTCGATGTGAGGGAATGTCATCAAATTTGAGGGGACCAGTCCAAATATGGACACATACCCAAAATTGAGCTCGGCTAAGGGAGCGTTCCAATCGGTACGGGGTATGCATAGGTAGGTCAACCATATTCATTCACCTTGTTTAAACAGGGTATCTACAGCCACTTCGATAATATCGAATCACCTCAATACCCTCGCATCGGTTAATCGATGACATTTGAAAAGAAGCGTCATTTATGACGCCCTCAATTACAATTTCAAGTTTTTACACGTTCTTTAGGTCGATTCCGAAGAAATCTTCGGTCCTCAACTTTGAGGTTTGCCCGGAAATGCTTTTATCATTCCATATTTGAAGCAGTTGAGCGCTGAACGGAAGAAAGAGTGCCTCATTTGCGCTGAAACATGGGTAAGAGAATGGGATGGGAAACCGTGTAACTTTGTTTTTTCGCCCGATGGTGGATTTGGTAAACCAATCAGACTAGAAAGCATTGGGCAATGGTGGCGGCGGTTTCTTAAAACTTGAATTTACACTTTAAGTGCAACACTTAGAAAATTAAAAGGACCCATCGCTGAGTCTCCC
>NZ_BJMS01000140.1 GCF_006539285.1 Sporolactobacillus inulinus | reverse complement strand
TAAAATAAAAAAATAAAAAAAGTGTAGCTCAGGATTCAGAGTCAGTTGCTCTTCTTTTTTTTTAACATAACATGTCCCATTAACTGGATGAACTATTGTCAAAAACTTTTGTTAATGTACAGGTCGATCGTTTTTTTGTCGAATGAACGCAAAAAAATCCTTGTCTTATTTATACCATGCACTGCTGCTCCAATAAAGCAACAATACGGTAACAAATTGATGACAAGGATTGTGATGACCGGTGGTGTCTTAATCGTTACGCTTTTAAATTAACCGATCAATTTCTCATAAGCAGCAGCATCAAGCAATTGTTCAAACGCAGATTCATCCACAGATTCAAGTTCGATCATCCACGCTTTTTCGTAGGGGGACTCATTGACAAATTCGGGTGAATCCTCCAATTCATCATTAATTTCAGATACGACACCGTTAACCGGTGCATACAGTTCTGAAACCGTCTTTACTGATTCGACGCTGCCGAATGAGTCGCCGGCGCTCAGTTCTGCACCGACTTCAGGCAATTCGACAAAAACGATGTCTCCAAGTTCTTTTTGTGCAAATTCCGTAATACCGATACGAACTTTTCCATCGGCTTCTTTTTTTACCCATTCATGATCTTTTGAATAAAGCAGGTCTGTTGGTACGCTCATTATCTTGCCTCCGTTTTTTTCACAAATGATGTTCTTCTTCCTAATGATATACATATTATACCGTAAGGAAATGGAAGAAAAAACCGTAAAGTTTATGCGTTCTTAACCTTTTCCAGCCATTCCTTTTCAAACAGGTGCTCACTGAATCCAACGGTCGCCTTTTGTTCATCAAAAACAAGTGGACGTTTGATCAACATGCCGTCCGCTTCTAGCCACTCCAGTAATTGTTCTTCAGAAGCATTTTTCCTTTTGTTTTTATAATCGCCTTCACGATAGTGCTTTCCGCTTGTATTCAAGAATTTGCCGATTGGTGCCCCACTTTTTTTGATGATTTGTGCTAATACGGCACGACTTGGCGGCTGTTCGGCAATATTTATGATCTGATAGGAAATATGATGCTCATCCAGCCATTTTTTTGCTTTTCGGCAAGTGCCGCATGGCGGGTAACTGTACATCGTAAGCACATCGTTCATCCTCTCTCTACGTTTTTGCTTTCTTTTTTATTATACCCAAGCGTATTTGGCAAGCCAAAGATCACCACCAATTCGCATCAATTTTTTTAAAGCATGTGGACATAATACAAAAGAGCGCCGCTACCAAACAAAACAGGAGTGTGAAAAAAACATGAATATGCAACAGCAAAGCGGGCAGAATCAAGTGACCTACCCACAGCCTCCGGCAATACTTTCTACAAAAGATTTTCTGTACATTGAAGACATGCTTTCGTGGAACCTTGAAATCATTAAAAAGGCCCATGCCTATTCAACAATGTGTCAGGATCAAGACGTTGTTCAAGCGATGAACCGGACATGCCAGCTTCACATGCGCCATTACCAAACAATCCTGAATCACTTGAGTAAACATGTTCAAGCGAAAACAATGGCAGGAGGTATGGCAAAATGATGGAACAACAGCCGGCACAATCCATGCCGATTCAAAATCCGGAAGCTCAGGTTTCAAAAACCCCGCAAATGAATGACCGCGACTACCTGAACGATGTACTGCTTACAGAAAAATATTTGGGCGTCTCTTATGTACATGCGCTTCAAGAAGCCAGCCATCAAGCTTTATATCAAGATATAAAGAACGTCTCCGAACAGACCTGTGATCACCAACGTGATCTTTTTAATCTCATGTTCAACAAAGGCTGGTACAAAATGGAGTCTCAAGACCCACAAAAAATTCAACAGACGGTGCAGCAGTTCACTCAGTACGCGCAACAGCAATTTCCTAAATAAGGTTAAGTTTTGCCTTTGGACATCATCCCATACCTTGGGATGATGTTTTTTTCGTTTTAAACAAAAAATGCTGATCTTCCTTTTCCAATTGCCCGGATCACCAAACCGAATTGTGATGCGAAGATGCCTCGATTTTCATTAGATGGACATACACTCTACTTTTTAATGACAAAACCCGCTCCTGAACAAAGCGATTTTCTGTTTGATGTCTACGCCTATCACTTGTCAACGGAAACAACAGCCTGCATTTATCAAGCCAGAGGTACACTCTATGATCTCGCTGTTTCCCCAGATGGGCGTACGGTCGCACTTGCTGGAACTGAAGATGGCGAATTCTCTCCGAAAAACATTGAGCTATTGCTGCTCCCTTCTCATGGAGGAACCGTCCATCATATTACCGAGCACTGGAATCTATCACTTGGAAACTTTGTTAGTACCGATGCCCGCTTTGATGAAGGAGAGTCCTTAATTGCGTGGACCGAGGATAGCCAAGCGCTGATCTGTCTCGTTCAAGAAGGAGCGATTAGCGGTTTAAAGACGGTGCATCTTGACGGAATCTGCACAACGCTTTTTATGAAAGAAAAGCATGTCGTCACTTCTTTTGCGATGCAGAACAATGTTATTGCTGCAATCATTTCAACACCGTTTTCAACCGGTGATCTTTATTTCCTAGGAAATAACGACTCAATTCGACAAAATAGTCGCCATAATCAATCGCTTTTTAACCAACTCGACCTCAATGAACCGATTGCTTTTACTTACAAGGGGGCTGATGATTGGACCATCGATGGATGGGTACTGCTGCCGCCAAATCGCGCACGAAAGGCCAAGAAAATTCCCATTGTTCTTGAAATTCATGGTGGACCCGCTTCCGCATATGGTGATTCATTTAATCATGAATTTCAATGTCTTGCAGCAGAGGGCTATGCGGTCGTTTATACCAACCCGCGCGGCAGCCGAGGTTACGGCTCTTCCTTTTGTGCAGGATGCTTTAATGACTGGGGTCGAAAAGATAAAGAAGATCTTTTAAAAGGTCTTGATTATGTTCTTGATCATTTTCCAGAATGTGATCGAACGCATCAATACGTCACCGGAGGCAGTTACGGAGGATTCATGACCAATACGATCGTTGGTACGACCAATCGTTTTCGTGCCGCCGTGACCCAGCGTTCCATTTGCAATCTTTATAATTTTTACGGGACGAGCGATATCGGCTACTCTTTTTTGAAGCGTTATTTTAATGGTGCTGATTTATGGAATGCTGAAGAACGGTTGATGCAGTTCTCGCCAATCCGTAACGCGCCGAAGGTTAAAACACCGATCTGCATAATCCATAGCCAGCAGGACCATCGCTGCCCGATCGAACAAGCAGAACAATGGTATGTTGCCTTACGCCGCCTTGGCGTTCCTGCTCGTTTTGTGCGCATCAATGGTGAAAATCATGAGCTTTCGCGCAGTGGGCGGCCGCAAAATCGTTTTACGCGTTTGCACGAACTGATGAATTGGTTCAATCGTTATTGTCCAAACGAAACAAAAGACTAAACGTCACACTTTAGATCATTGACTTACAGAGGGCATCTCAACTTTGAGATGCTCTTTATGATTTTGGACGGACTGGACTGGGATAAGCAGTGTGATAGAAGTCACCGCATCCTGCGGAAGTAAGACTAGGTGTCGCCTCGGTTTTCTTATCTTCAGCTGCATGTCATTTGCCGCATTCCCTCCATTTTGACTTAATCTTCCACAAATCTGGTAACATCATGTAATTCATCCTTTTACCCCATTACTAATCTCCTAATCCCGAAACCTATGAACCAAGGAGGGAGTTATACAATGAAAAAGAAAGTTGTTGGTTTAACGATCGCAGGTGCACTTGCCCTGCCACTCGCTTTTGGAGGAGGTCAGGCACAAGCAGCGTCTCCGTCAAACAGTAAAGTTTGCACGAAGCAATTCAATGCATTGATCAATCCATTGAATGTGCAAGAACAGCAAGCTACGGATCTCGATGCTTTGCTTAAGAAACTGGGAATCAACCTTGATGTGACCCAACTCCAGGAACAATTTAATTTGCAGCTGAATGCAAAGGATCCGTCGGTACAGGCTCCGGAGAAAAAGGAGACAACTCAGGCTGAAAAACCTAAGGCTCAGCCACAAAAAGAGCAACCGGCGCCAAACCAAGGCAACGGATCTTCTGAAAAAGCAGACAAGCCTGCAAATGATGCATCACAGCCATCGAACAGTGAGCTGAATGCTTTTGAACAAAAGGTTGTTGATTTGACCAACCAAGAACGGACAAAAGCAGGTCTGCAGCCATTGAAAGCAGACAACAGTAAGCTGTCTAAAATGGCCCGTACAAAGTCTCAGGACATGAGAGACAAAAACTACTTTGACCACCAGTCACCGACCTACGGTTCACCATTTGATATGATGAAGCAATTCGGTATTTCTTATAAAACAGCCGGTGAAAACATTGCTGCAGGACAAAAGACGCCAGAAGAAGTCGTTCAAGGATGGATGAACAGCCCGGGTCACCGTGCGAACATTCTGAACGGAAGCTTTACGACAATTGGTGTCGGTTATGTTGACGGCGGTTCTTACGGTTCTTACTGGACTCAAGAATTTATCGGTAACTAATTTCTATCCCCAAAATAATTCGACATTCATTTTCAGCATCTTGCCATGTACATGAGGCAGATGCTGTTTTTTTGTTTTTTCTCGGCGACCATCATCGATAAAGTGAAAAGTAAACTGCCGTGATTTTACTTCATTTGATGCTTTATTGGCTCAAGCATTCGAGATGCTTGAACCAGATGCAGCTCATAAGAATACATTAGAAACAGGAAAACTTTCTCAATTGGAGGTGACGATGTTGCGCGCAGAGCCTCTCTATACTGCACTGGGCGATTCATTAACCGTAGGCATCGGTTCAACTGTATTTCAACCTAATTTTGTTAAACTTTATCAGCGAAAGCTAGAGATGTATTACCGTGTAAAGCTGAGACGGCAAGTTTTTGCAAAGAACGGGGCAACGACCGAACAGATTCTGCAATCCACATTTCACCCGGAAATCGCTTCAACGATTGGAAAATCAACGTTTCTCACGATTACAGGCGGCGGCAATGATTTTCTCAAAGCCGGGCGATACTGGATGAAAACGGGCGATTTTTCAGCCATCTTTCAAGCAACCGAAAACAGTTTAGCCCACATGGAACAGATGATCTACAGAATTCATCTGCTTCATGAAGACAGCACTGATCCTTATCTGGTGCGCATTCTTAATTTATACAATCCACTCTTCTATATACCGGAAACCAATCATTGGCTTGAAAACTACAATAAACGTTTAAATCAGTTCGAGGATGATGCGCACGTGCGTATCGCTGACGTTTATCATGCCTTCTCAGGGTATGAACCGCAGCTGCTCGGTTTTGACCATCTGCATCCAAATCCGATCGGTTATCGGGTCATGGCTGATGTAACGCCGGTTTGATTTTTGAACGCGCTATCCGGGAAAAAAAAAAGACTCCTTTAGAGCCGAGCCGTTTG
>NZ_BJMS01000139.1 GCF_006539285.1 Sporolactobacillus inulinus | reverse complement strand
GAAATCACTTAAATAATCAATTGATTTTTGAGAAATTAAAGTTTCAAGATCTTGATTCAATGTACTATTATCGGAGTTATAAATTGGAATTAAATTCATTACATTTATATATTTAATATCATCTATACTTTCACTATCATTATTAAGTGGGATTAGAACCTGCTTCTTAAAGAATGTAATAAGTTTATTTATAGTTCTATCTGAACAAGTTGAATCAGCTTTCGAAGGATTCATCATAATAATAGTTATAGTTTTACTACCTGTTTTATTTAATTCTATATTAAGTATTTCTCGTTTTTCGATTTTATTTGAAACGATAGATTGTTTATTACAATACGGTACCCCTACAACGTCTAATTTATTATACTTCATATTTCATCCCTCCTTATCTTTACGCTGTTTATTAATTATCCTCATAAATACACAGCAAAAAATTTTTAGAATCAATAACTTTACCGGTATATCAAAATTTTTTCTTAAAGTTAATTTACCCCTAAAGCCTTAAATACCGCATCAATCGCGTCTGAATAAAATACTGGCTGCACTTTAACCAAAAGATCTGGTGGTACTGTTTGTAGATCCATTACCGATGAAGCTGGAATAAGCACTTTCTTTGCTCCGGCATCTACACAAACTTGCAAGACGTTGGCGAATTCGGCTACCTTGGAGATAGTTCCCCCAACGGTCATGTTACCAATGACGATTAAACTTTCTTGTGTTGGTTTTCCTAATGCTCCGGAGCAAAGCCCTATGAGTTCAGCAATCGCCAGTTCATCAGTTAACCCGATGCCTTGTAAATCACTAATATGCATGAGATAATCCTTTGTCTTTGTACTTATCGAATTACTGATGCTTTTACAATTGGCCGTGAAGTAACGAAAGGCTGTATCTAGGCTTTCTTTTGCTTCGCGATGTGATCCCACACCGGATTTATCGAACTTTCCCGTACCGCTTACAACTTGATTTTCAAGCTTATAGACACCAATCATGCCTGAATGTCCATGCCCAACGACATATACATGGCCTGGTTTGCCCAACCCTTCTGGAATGAGGTTGCCTCCGCCTTGCTCAGGAACCGAAACATAATGTTCTTCCATTGTTTCTTTATCAATATAGGAGAACATGACATCGTAAAATTCCATGCCACCAATTTTCTTCAGTTGCTCTTTGACACGGCGGCGGCCTTCAAGTGCATAATTGATTATTTCTTTAATATCTTCTTTAGAATAAATGCCATTAGGATAAATGAGTTTGACGAGACCGGAGACCGTTTTTCTGACCGCGATCGTGTCCCGCTGATTTAAGTTGTTGCCGAGTTTAAAGTAATGGTCAAAAGCATCTGAATAGGATCGTTTTCTCATTTCTCGAAAGAACTCTGCTAAGTAATCAACGATGAATCCATAATTTCCTGTGAAAAAGTCAGGACGCATTTTTGGAATTTCCCATCCTGGCAAATAGTAATGCATGCGATCAAAGAACGCACTATCATTGGCCATCTCTTCTGGGAATGGAGCAAATAAGTGGGATGTTTTTATGAGTGAGTCTACACTTTGGTTAATATTTCCTACGAACACCATTGAGGCACTGGCATTTTTCTCTTCTTTACCTCTCGCAAAAGAACCTGATGCCATGTAGTCTTTCATGATTTGAATGCCGTCTTTATCTTTAAAGCGAATTCCGGCTACTTCATCAAAAGTCACACAGTCCCACATACCAACGAGACCAATCTTCCGCGTAGACATGTTATAGAAAAGATTAGCCACCGTTGTTTGTCCGCCAGATACCAAAATTGAGTTTGGGGAAAGTTCTTTATAAACATGAGATTTTCCCGTACCTCTTGGGCCGAGTTCACACATATTGTAATTGTTTTCCACAAGCGGAACCAGTCGTAATAAAAGATGCCATTTGACACGTTCTTCTAATTGACTTGGCTCCATTCCTATTGAGCGGATCAAGATATCAATCCATTCCTCTTTCGAGAAGTTTTTTCTGCCTTCAAATATTTCGTTGATATCCATATTAGGCAGCTGGATCGGCTGCAATGCACTGACATTAAATGGGTTAGTGTTTTTAACTTCTTCATCAAAAAAATAGTCGAGTTTCACCATGCACCAAATACCGCCAACAAGGAGCTTATCAAATTCCTTAACATACATTGAAGACACTGGGACACCTTTTAAGCCCAGGTTGGAAAACTCTGCTTCGTATCGATCAAACTTTGCATTAAGGGTTACTGAGATTTTATCAATGACGGAATATTGCCCCAATTCTCGAATCCTTGATTTTATCTTTTCTGCTTCATCCGGACGGACAAAGTTCTCAGCTAGAATTTTTTTTACACGGTCAATGCCCTCTTGGATACTCTCTTCGTCATCGGTCGCTGCGTACATGCCTAACAAATATTCAAGGACATAGACAGGAACGTTAGCTCCTTCTTTTATTAGGTTCGTCAGGTCTTTGCGGACAACACGACCAGCAAATGTATCGTTTAGTTTTTTATCAAGATCTACTGATAATCCTTCATTTATTTTGTCTTCCATTTTCAATCCTCCTCCCCTTAAAAATCAAAATCGCTGATGATACCCAAATTAATGGTGAATGGGATTTTCTCTACAAGAACATCTGTATCCGTGTCTTTAATGATTAAGTAATACGTTTTATTACGATCATAAGCAATGCTTTTAAGAAGGAATCGCAATTTGAAAGTGCGTTCTGCCGGATCATCAGAAATACGATCCCCGATGATTGTTTCTTCATTGGATAAAGCATTGCCTTCCTCATCAGTCATAAAGATAGCAACGGTACGAGGAACAAGCTTCTCTTCAACCTTCTCCGTCTGGAAAAATTCCAAATTGAAGATGCTATTCGTGATCTTTCGAGTCGTATTCGTCAGTTTAATATCAACCTTTTTAATTACTTTAGCACCTTTTTGTCCAGCCCTTTTATTTTTAAACGTTAAAAGTGGAACTACAACTTCCTGTAAACTTGCTCCACCATGCACAAAGTTGACACCGGATCCTTGAATCTTGAATCGAAACGTTGCTTTAGGCAAATAAGCAGTTAAATGATGCTCGTTTTTTACAATCGATGACAGATCAACTGCTAATTGTCCAGGTATTTCATGTTGCTCCTGTGATAAGATATAACGCCGTTTCACTTCCACAGCATGATCCAACTCTTGTCCAATTTTATCGCTTTCTTCTAATGGATCTCGTTGATAAAGGAAACCATGATCCGAAGTAATCATGACATTTGTTCCGCTCAAATCATCTCGTATAATTTTCACTAGATTATATAGTTGATCCAATGCGGTCTCCACAGCGTTGAATGTATAGACTTCAGTTGAAGCCTTGTCTCCCATGGCATCAATCGTATCATGATAGATATAGATGAGTTTCTTCCCTTTAAAGGTTTCCCTTCGTCCCGCTTTATTCATTGCGAGCACATCTTGAAAATGAACGACAATACTGTCAGCCACTTTTGTCTCGATTATTTTTTTTCGATTTTCTAATCCAGCGGAATTTTTTCCATCCACCAACACTTGTCCGTTTGTATCGATGTCCAAGTCCTTGTGCAGTATAAGAGATGGCATACCGAGCTTTGTAATCGAGGGAACAACCCCTAGCAATGGTTCTATTTCACACTCTCCCATTGTTTCTGTGTTCAGTCGTGCAGCTAACTCTGAACCGATTTCGTAACGCATCGCATCAGACACGATTACAAAAACGCGTTCCCCGTTACGTATCTTCGGTCTGACAAGAGATGCATAAAAGTTTTGTTGATTCTTCACACCTGGAAGCGTCCAATCGTGTGTCATTTCTCTTTCAATCGCTTCAGACCAATGAGCACCCAGTTCCCCCATGTACCAGTTTGTATATAAATTCTCGACGAGTGTTTTTAATTTCTTCAACAAATCATGGTTACTTTCCTGATCATAAGCCACATAAAACTTGCGATAATAAGTATCCATGAGATAATAATCTTTTACGTAGGTTTGATATAAATCAATAGCCGGGCCTTGTGGAATCCCCTGACGATGCTCTTTAAAAAATTCATGCATCTTAACAGTATAGTAAATGGCCTCATATATGGAGGAAAATCTACGATAATAATGTTTCGATCTTCTCAGATTAATGAGCTTCGTGTATTCCTCATAATCTTCAAGATGTGTCATCAGTCCATTGGCAATATAAATGATTATTGCTCGATCAATGCACGGGAAGATATCTGCTTGTTTAAATGCTTCAACAGGTAAAGGGTTAATGATCTTTGGCAGCCCAATCTCCTGTTCAGCCATTTCTACCAGTTCATCGAACACTTCGCCATCCGTAGTATGATGCATCCAATGATCAACAAAGACTGATGCATTGGTTTTATTCCGATCCGCGATAAAATTCTTTAGGTCTTTAATCAGTTCTTCATCCACCGATTGACTGAAAGCTGTCACCAGGAGATGGATGAACAGTGTTTTTAGGCTTTTTTCGTCTCGTTCATATCCATAACGATCCACAGCATAATTCCAGAACACATTTTCATCAAAAAATTTATTAAAAAGGGACAAATATTTATTTTGTTGATCATCTAACGAATCCATGAGTACCGTTTTTAATATCTCTTCAAAATCCAGAGCTTTGACATTGCATAAGGTACTCATAATTGCGAGTTCTATGTTTTCCTCTGTACACGATTCAATGTTAAAGGCAGCAAATTTTCTACGACGTTCCTGATTATTAAAAAATTTCTCGTATTTTTTTACAACCATTCGCAAAGAAGAATCAATATGTAGTTCACTTAGTATTAATGATAACCAATCCGCATAGAATATTTTCGAATAAAGGGCTGTATCCATTAGCCAGTTGTCTTCACTATCTAATTCCATAGTGGTATAAACCAAATAAGAAGACTTAGGATCTTCTTCTAACAAATACTTGGTATAAAACTGATTATGTTTAGTTAAGTGATGAATTTTCGCATCGATTAGATTGAGCTGATCAATAACTTCGGTAAATTCACCATCCTTATCCACCCAAAATACGATCTTCCGCTGCTCGCCATCCTTTAATGGTTCACGAAATAAATGTGCTAATTTGGCTTCTATTTGATCAATATTCATTGAATTTCATCACCTGATCTCCAAAAAAAATATATTTATTAGAAAATTTCGAGTTGTTTCAGTATAAACAAATTCAAAGCAAATGTTATTTTGGAGCTCCCATTTTAATCATGATCAGCATCTAAGATCTCATATAAATAATGCATAGCAATTTGCCTTAAATTTTGTCTAATTTCTTTAAAACGATCTATAAAATTCTCCAAATCTACAACCACATTGTCAAATGTGTCAATATAAAAATGTGATTGATAATTCATATCAAGTGGATATCGAGAAAAATCCATATTATCTTTTCCCTTACCATTTACTTCCTTTTCAATTTTCGCGAACAATTCATCTATATATTCTTTTAGATTAGCTGTCAGTTTCATAAACTGTTTTTTA
>NZ_BJMS01000138.1 GCF_006539285.1 Sporolactobacillus inulinus | reverse complement strand
TAAATAAGAACCTTGGATTGTTAATTACAAGCAGATTCATTTCGATTCTAGGGGACACAATTTTTTATCCGGCAATCTTTTGGATTGCTGCAAGTAATAGTAGTAAAGGAATTAATTGGGTGGGCGTTATTTCATTTATAATCGTATTACCTCCTTTATTGAGCTTTCTCAGTGGTGCGATCATTGATCATCTCTCAAAAAAGTTTGTATTAATCGTATCCGACAGTGTTCGAACTGCTTTATGCTTTATCTTGCTTCTCAGCCCATTAAATAATTTGCTCATCATATTAGTTATATTCATTTTCTTCATTGAATTATGTGGACAGTTTTTTAGCGTTGCGTCGGCAGCTTTAATTCCTCAAATCGTTAACAAAGATGAATATGTAGCGGCTAATTCTCATCTTCAATTCACCTCAACGGTAGTGAGTTTAATTGGATACGCCTTAGGAGGTGTGTTAATGGCGGGATTTGGGATTTATGTAGTGATATTGATAAACTGCCTCTCCTTTTTAATATCTGCACTGTTATTAGTATTTATGAAAATTCCAAATACTAATCGTGAAAGTGTTAAAAATAATCAGCCTAGTGAAAAAAATAAAGTTAATATCATAAAGGAATTAGCAGAAGGCATGAAACAGCTTACTGGAAATAGGGGTCTTTCGGTGATAACTGTAACTTCATTTATAATAAACACAGCATTTGCTTCGATAGAAGTATTGATCACAGTATGGGCCCATAACACCGGCAAAATTGGTGCAGCAGGTTATGGATTTTTGTTAACGTCAATTATGGTCGGTTCGTTATTAGGAGCGTTAGTAACCAGAATTCCTTATTTTAATTCTAAAGCGAAGGAATATATTATTGCGGGCGCAGTTTGCTTAGAGGGGATTTTCCTCGGCCTATTCCCTTTTACCTTCTCTCTAATAGGAAGTATGTCTTCCCTTTTTTTAATGGGACTATTTCAAATGTTAGGGAATGTATATTTCTCAACCTACTTAATGGAGCAAGTAAACGATAAAAATCTTGGCAAGGTTTTGGGGCTAATAAACACCCTTATGCGGGGAGGACAGCCCATGGGAATTGCCATAATAACATTTCTCCTTGGGTTAATTCGTGTTAGTTGGCTGGTTCTTATTGTAGGAATGATTACCCTACTTTGTGGTGTTTCTATAGTAGCATTTTTTAGATTTAAAAGAATCCCATATTATATTGGGAGAGAATCTTCTGCAAGTAAATAAAAGAGTGTCAAGTATTCTGTTTAAATGGCAGCCTTCCCGATAACATCCTATTGAAAAAACGACTTTGTCATTTGTACAAAGCCGTTTTTCTACGATTATCGTATGTACTAACCTTGATATCCTTCAGTGTAAATTTGGAAGGTTACACCGAATTTATCTTTAATCACCCCGTAAGCAGGACTAAAACCCGTTTCTGATAATGGCATTTCAACTTGTCCGCCATCCTGTAAGGCTTCAAAAATTTGGTGAGCTTTGTCTGCATTGTCAAACGTGACACAAATGGTTACCAGGTTTCCTTCTTGAGCTGGTTGACCCGGAAATGTATCTGAAAACATAAGTACCGACTCTCCAACCCTTAGCGAAGCGTGTGAGATAAGGTCCTTTGCATTCTCAGGGAAAGGAAAATCTGGGGTAGTAGGCATCTCACCAAATGTAATCACTCCTAAATTTTCTGCATGAAATACCTTTTCGTAAAAGCCAATGGCTTCTCTTGCATTTCCGTTCAACTGTAAATAAGGAATAAATTGCATCTTTTCAGCTCCTCTGTTTTATTGGGCGAATGTACTCAAATTTTATTATAACCAACAAGAGCGCCGATCACATTCAATTATGCTCTACAGTTTCAAATATTTAATGGAAAATGGTCAATCGGGTTAATCCAAACTCCCCCATCGACTAGGTTCTACACCGGGGTTATGATTTCGCAACGCTTGCGCATATGGACCACTGGATCCGATGGTGTCTTTTTAGCAAAAAGGAGCCCAATGGCCCCCCTCTAACTAAAAATACTCAAGTGTTCAACCGGTATAATTTTCACCCCAGCTTTGAGTTTCTGGCGCCCGTTGTAAGGACCAGTAGTATTGAACTAACTGGGACTCGACTTCGAAGTGCTTTTTGTAAAAGTAAATGTGTTTTTCGGGGTCAATATGTTCGTAGTACATGGCCAAAGTGCCATATAAACTGGTCAACTGAAGAAGCTTAGCTAATTGTGGATCCATAAGATCTCTCCCTTTTGTTGAGTAATGCACTATATGCGAAGAGAGGGCGGATGACACATTTTATTGAAGGGGGGGTGATGCCACGAATGTCTGTGCACGAAAATCAAAAATTCGGGCGGTGCCTTCATTCAGTTCGGTTGAACATTGATTCGGTTCACGGGAAAATTTTCAGTCAATGTTGAGTCTTACCTTGAATCGAGATTGTGGGTAGAAAAGATATAATCCGACGATTTTATCAACCATCCTTTGGTGTTGCGTGCAACCGATGTCCCCAACCAGATAGGACATGTGAACCTGTTAATCCCTGCCAAGGAGTTAAAAGACCCCTGCACGGGATGCGCAGGGGCTGCATTTATTAGTGTTGGAGTTCAGGTTCTTTTGTTGTTCCGTTATTGGCAACAAGTTTCATGATTAGGCGGGCAATGGTTTTGTGCTCGTTTTCATCGGCAACGCTCCACAAATCGGAGAGCAGCCGCTCCTGTTCATTTTTTGGATCTACATGTTCTGCAAGATACCCGCCGATTTTTGTCGCAAACTCATTGATGACCTCCGAATTTACACCGACGCTTTCTGCTTGATGCATGCGGTCAGCTAGGAAATCCTTCCAACGATCCCAGTTACTCAATAGAGACATGACCTAACCTCCTTTTTTAAATGCACGCTTAGGTTTGCCGACTAAGTTTTTCTTATTCATCCTTCATTTTCTTCCATGTCGGTGGTTTTCCATCACTTTCCGAGCGGTTAAAAACGGCATGGAAAAAGCTGTTACGGTTGAGCGGCGGCGCCTTGCCGGATGATAAAGAAGGAAAGGAGGAGAACTGAGTTGGGTGTTGTCATGGATTTTAGAGAGAAATTGCGTCATAAGCAACTTGTGTCGGAGCGCCGTGCGCTTCAGGACTTGTCTTTTTCAAAAATTGAGGAGGCCGTCCAGCGTTATTTTGGGCAATATCTTATCCAAATCCCGGCTGCGGGTGCGGCGGGAAAAGAAATGTGTGCAGAATACGCATTGGAAAGCTTCTTGTTAGGCTCTTCAATGGGGCGTTTCGGCTTTTACGGGGAAGAAAAAATTGATGTTTTCAAACGATGCAAGGTTGAATTTTATGGGTTGTTTGATGACTTTTATGATTTTTGGCTTTTCTGGGGTACCGATCAGCAGTTGCTTGATGACTTGCAGGACACATGCCGCAAGTATTTGTTTTATTGGTGGTCCGAAGGCTATGATGCCTCACTGAAACGGTGGCGGCTTAAGCTTCATTAATTCCCGCATAATTGCAGGCTTTGTCCAATATATATGAACGAAAGAGACGGGCTTGCAGTTGGGGGGATTGAATTGAAACGGAGATGGCTGTTTTGGGGAAGCATCATTATGGTGCTCGCTTTTGTGACCCTCGCCAGTGCCAAATGGCTGATTAGTTGGCATACCGGTCAGAGTTGGCATACGCCGCTGGCGGGACGTGTGATTGTTCTCGACGCGGGACATGGCGGCCCTGATGGTGGGGCGGTTGGCGGAAGTATTGAGGAGAAGGATATTACACTTAAAATTACCAAGGATATCCGTAATTATTTGCAGGAAATGGGTGCGGTGGTGATCATGACCCGTGACCGTGATACAGATCTGGCGGACGATGACTTTTCGGGAAGTCACAAAACACAGGACTTGGTTCGACGGGCAAAAATGGTTAACAAAACGCATCCGGACGCATTTGTGAGCATTCATATGAATGCCATTCCTATGCCGAGTCTTCATGGGGCGCAAACCTTTTATCATCCGAAGTCCAGCGAAAACCGCAAGCTTGCACTATTCATTCAGGATTCCCTTAAACAAAATCTGGAGAATACAAAGCGTTACGCGAAGCCGATTGGCCATGTTTATCTGCTTAAGAAGGCGGAAGCACCCTCGGCATTGGTAGAGGTCGGTTTCCTGTCGAATGCGGCAGAGCGCGCGCTGCTCATTCAGCCCAATTACCAGAAGAAGGCTGCAGCTTCAATCAGTCAAGGCATTATGCGCTATTTCACCAATGAAAAAATCCCTTCCGATCAATGAATAGAGGTTCAAAATGCTGGGTTTTTCATAAGCGACTTGCTATACTGAAGATGCACGGGAAGGATTGGTGAAACGATGATGGACCGACAACAGGTTTTGGACGTGCTGCAAACCGTTCAAGACCCTTTTTTACATAAAAATCTAGCTGAAACCAAGGCCCTCAAGCAGTTATCGGCAGATGGCGAACGCGTTGCCTTGGAAGTTGCGCTGTCGAAACAAGACAAAGTGAAACAAATGCAGATCCAAGTTGAAATTTCTTCGAAGCTCAAGGAAAAAGGTGCAAAAGCAGTGAGCGTTCAGTTTACGGTGCTCCGTAATGAGGAGATCCGCCAATTAGGCGGGTTCCCGGTTAAGCTGCCAACGCTGCTTTCGCCGGGCGTTAAAACGCAGTTCATTTCGGTAGCAAGCGGCAAGGGCGGGGTTGGAAAGTCAACGGTTTCGGTCAATCTCGCCTTGGGAATGGCGCGACAAGGAAAAAAGGTCGGATTGCTTGATGCGGATATCTACGGCTTCAGTGTTCCGGATATGATGGGGATCGAGAAGCGGCCGGCGATCAAGGACGAACGAATTATCCCGGTTGAACGGTTCGGCATTAAAGTGATTTCGATGGGCTTTTTTGTAGAAAACAACTCGCCGGTGATTTGGCGCGGCCCAATGCTCGGCAAAATGCTGAACAACTTTTTTAATGATGTCTATTGGGGCGATTTGGACTATTTGCTGCTCGATCTTCCGCCGGGTACCGGAGATGTAGCGATGGACATCCACTTCAAACTGCCACACTCTAAAGAGATCATTGTCACCACACCGCATCCGACCGCCGCTTTTGTTGCGGCTCGAGCAGGCGCGATGGCTACGCATACGAAACATGAAATTCTTGGCGTTATTGAAAATATGGCTTACTATAAAAGCAAAAAAACGGGTGAGATTGAGTACGTTTTCGGCAAAGGCGGCGGCGATAAGCTCAGCGACTTGCTAAAAACGGACTTGCTTGGTCGCATTCCGCTCACGCAACCTGAGCCGAAGCCCGGTATTCTCGCTCCCGGCGTTTATTTTGAAGGCGATCCGATCGCACCGGTGTATGACGACATTGCTCGGAAAGTGATCAATAAGACCACAAAATAATAAGCGTGCGAATCCCTCAGCAGAAAAAGGCTGGGGGATTTTTAAAAGGAAAAGAAAGTATACGATTTTGCTCCGTCTTCAAACCAATAGATCAGTGTCATGGCTGAGCATCAAAGCGGAGGTGCTCTGGCGCCTGCGGGAACAGCGAGCCAAGGAAGACCCCGCAGA
>NZ_BJMS01000137.1 GCF_006539285.1 Sporolactobacillus inulinus | reverse complement strand
AGATACTTCTTGTTCAAGTTTTTGTTCTATCAAAAAATCAGAAAAATTCTCTTCAATAATTTTCAAGTAAGTAAACAGTCGGCAGAGTGTCTTCCTATAGCTTGTGGACTCTCGCCAATGAAATGAGTGTTTAAAGTCCTCCCACACTTTTTGATCTCTTCGGTGACTTTCTTCTAACACGTATTCAAGTTTTGGATCTTTTACTCGCATTTCAATTGGTATTTTTATGATATATAGTTGATCACTTCAGGATGTTTGTTATTTGACATATACTTTTTTACCCACTTTCAAATAACATTTTAGTCCGATGAGCCCAACGCAGAAAAAGATTAATCCCATAATATACGAAGGTAAAAATGATCCAATAATTATCCCCAAGGCTCCAAACATTTTTGTTACCTGAAAAACAGAACTATAAATTGCCATGTAAGAGGCTCTTGATTTATCTTTAGTCAGCGCGGCTAATAAACTCTGACTAATAGGCACATACATTAATTCTCCGACACTCGCAATTAGAACAGCAAAAACAAGTCCAAACCATTGAATACTTAATGTCTGCATGGCATAGCCAAGAGAATATATACTCAATCCTACAAAAAGTACCGAGTAAGCAGAATATTTTTTAATGAATCTTGTGACAATTAATGTTAGAAATACCACGATTAATGTGTTCTCAATGCGCATCCAACTAATCATCATATAACTATCTAATTCAAACCAGTGATTTATAATTATTGGTTTGAAGGCTTTTTTTAAGTAAACAGCAATATAATTTGTCGACTGACACTCAAGAGATAAAATTAATAGGCTTCCAATGCAGAATAAGATAAACGGCTTATCATTAACCACATGTAAATAATGCATATAAATTGATATGTTCTTATCTATATTTTTAAGTTGATGATAAACCTCTTTAATACAAAAAACAATCAACCCTAAGATTACCAGCGAAAATGCACTAACTAGTAGAAATAACGTAAAGCGGTGTGAATTAAAAAACATTCCACCTATTGCCGCTCCAGCCGCCATCCCCAAATTTGTCACCCAATAATTAATAGTGTACATAAAGCGCCGAGTTTCATCTGTACTCACATCTATTAACATGGCTTCCTCAGACGGATGCATAAGTCCGCTTGCAACATTTTCTACACCCAGCATGAGGAAAGTAAATAATGGTGAAAACCAGATTTGAGAATTTGCTATAGTCATGCCACTTAGAGATAAAAATTTTATCATCTGTGCAAGCACCATTATCTTTTTTCTTCCAAATCTATCACTAAGATAACCACCGATAAAGCCAGAGAGTACAGAAATAATAACATTTATAAATAATAAAAAGCCAGCAAGCGTCGCTCCAAAAAATTGAGAGAAATACATGGCCATAAACGGAAAAATCATATCGCTAACAAAAATTGTCATAACGGAGGTGATTAAACGGATCTTTAAATTCGGATGTAATGATCTCCACATAAATATATCTCTCCATACACTTTGCCTTCTGTTCACGAACTATAATATCAAGAAAGCAATCAATAAAGTAAATTAATGACAAACTATAAAGGATTAATCCCTCCTTTGAATTTCTTGGTATGTCAACACTAAATTGGACAAATTTTAAGAATGTTGTAACTTGTATTCAGTTGGTTTAGATAGTCTAGTGACGGCGGCCACGTCAGCGGCCCCCTTTTGCCAAAAAATAGTCCGCACGTCCGAGTTGATAACGGCCAGCTAAATGTACCACCTGTGACATCTTTTTTACCACCCATTGCCAAGGTGCTTACCAGATGAAGATAATCCTATAGATGACGCGATACTACAAGAAAATTCCCTTGTTGGCAAGAATTGTGGTAACGTCCCATAGAATTTATTGCTAACGCCATTTTCACTCGAATAATCCGGTAATCCCTTTGAGCGTTTTCCTTTCCCCCTTCCCAAGGATGGAGGAGTTTCTGATTTCTTATAGAACCTCTCAAGGGTTACAGGCTATGCCCTCCCTACGGTCGCCCTTGACAGAACCTCTAAGAAATCAGAAGTGTTAGCTATGTTGGGAAGGGGAGACTGTGCAAATTCACTATTAAATTCATAGTGTTTTGCTGACACGACTCATTGGATTCCCACATGGTAAACTCACTGACTTTATGTGGTAAATTGTTTGGCGTTTAGTGGTAAAAAAGTTGGCGATGCTGGTACATTCCATTGGCGGTAATCACCGAGTGGCCTATTACGATGGCCGCCTTCAGTCTAGTGAGCCATGGATGCGAAGATTATTGAACCAATACCAATGGACATAATCAAATAATTCAAGGCGATTTAAGTCGCTTTTGGCGGTGAAGAAGGCACAATAACCAAGTGACATGACGTTAACTTATCCGTCTAATTAAGTGTAACTTATCTATAATTCGGTGTGGTAAATGTTTAACTGTATTGTGATAAATATCACCATTATTGTTTTTTTGAATGTTTTCCCTTAATTAGTTTAATCTCTGAATTAAAATATTTTTCTTTAAAATCAACCTTATCTCTAATCTGTTTTTCAGTATAACTCTCACCTTTTGAAGTGATAACCCACTTATCTTCTACATCATCTTTTCTATGAATTATAGCTATTAATTCCCCTTCAAAATTTGTTACCGGTTTATTCACGCTTCTAGAAATAATGTATGCATCTTGTTCTTCATTATCCCCTCCAATTATTCCTTCGATATATCCATAGTTAATGGGATACGTATTATTGAATTCATCAACATATCCAATAGGTCTATCAACAGTAACCCTTACTCTCAGCTTTTTCATTGTATTCATTCCTCGTATTATTAATATTAAACTTTAGCTTTCCAGTTTCTGTTCAACTCGAATACTGCGTGATTTCCTCTAGGAGTCTGTCCGACGGAACAAAAGCCTTCAGAAATAATCATTAAAAAAGATTGTTAGCCCATTTTTCAATGCTTTATGCCATAAAATACGAACAAATAGCCTAAGCAGTTTAATTATATTCGGATTCTATGAATTAATATTTTTCACCGGACAGACGACAGACTCCTAGTTATTCATTGGAATGGATCCAACTGGTATAGGCTTATCACTCCTGTAGTTGATCTACGTTCTAAGTCTGCCGTCCAGACAACTGTCAGAGATGCAAACGCACAAAATGTAGCGATTACAGGCTCAACCCATCATTCATCATGAGTAGGGATGAAGCAGCTTTGAGCCAGTGATCAAAGTCTACTGATCGTGAGGTCGCGTTGATACAGCTGTAATTAGGGGACATCACGCAGTATTCGAGCTTATTCCAAAATTTGAGGGAAAGGAGGTCCTTCCCAATGAAACTCTTTTTTGGCATTGACGTCAGTTCCGAGAAACTTGATGTGTGCGTTTTGGATAGTAAACAAAACAAGTTGGCCCAACAGTCAACGGCTAATGACCTGAACGGTGCCAGTGAAATTAAAGCACTTGTGTTAAAGACCAGTTCGTCTATGAATTATCAATGGCATGGAATCCACCTCGGTCTACAGTTTTCACCCGGCAATGTTCTTTCATGAGGATCAGAAGCTCAAAGCCCTGCCCTTGGATGTCGTCACGCTCAACCCAACGATAATCCGTCGTTATAAAGGGCTGTTTGATGAGGACAAGGCGAACACTATCAATGCGTTCCGCATCCCGGATTTTCTGCGGATCGAACGCTACCGGGTGCCGATCATCAAGGAAGAGAAGTATATCGACCTTCAAAGGCTGACACGGACGCGTTATCAGCTGATCCGTCAAATGACGGAATGTAAGTGGCACTTTCTGGAGAATCTTTATTACAAGTGCAATACTCTGACCCGAGAGCTCCCAATTTCTATCTTCAGTGCGTCGATTATGGACATTCTCAACGATTCTTTGTCTCTGGATGACATCGCCCAAATGAATATAGCGGACCTTGCGGCTCAATTAAACCATGCGGGCAAAGACCGCTTTTGATCCGGAGAAACTCGCTCAGGTCATTCAAAAGGCCATCTGCGATGCCTATCGTTTGGGCAAAGTCCTTCAAGATTCGGTAGACATCGTACTGGCCAGTTATGCTCATATCGTTGCCGGATTAAAAAGCAAATCCAGAGTCTAGATAAGAGTATCGAAGCCATGTACCAAATCATTCCGGAGACGCAAAATCTACTGAGTGTCCCCGGAATCGGCCGGTCTACGCCGCCGAACTTATCGCTGAGAGCGGCCGATTCGACAACGATCCAATTAGCCGAATATGCCGAGTTCTATTGGAAAATGTCTCAGTCCGACCACTCGCGAACCCACACAGATAATGAGTACCTTCGTTATTACTTGATTGAAGCTGCCAATTCAGTAGAAAACCGAGGCCCGGCTTACCGGGCCTATTGCTGAAGAAATTCCATGAAGTTCCCAAGTTTCGTTATAAACGAGCTCTCGTCCTGACCGCAAGAAAATTAGTTCATCTGGTGGATGTGCTACTCCGCGACCACCTGATCTACACACCGAAGGGATGTGAGACAACCGAAACGAAGTAATTTCGGCTTCCCTTTCAACCTTTAAAAAATTTGTATTTTTCGAAGGCCTGGTTTTGTGTTGTCAAATTTTGAGAAAGTTCACGAATAATGAAAAACCACGTATTACTTAGGCCTTGACTTAATACCACAGGATTTTTTATTTTGGTGTCCCTATCCACGTACATAAATAATCCATATGAACAAGTTGCTGATTCCCTTGCTTTACTACTTTAGTTTTTGATAATTTTTTACTATGAGCTTTAGAACAATACGGATCTCTAGTGAATAGAGACCGTTCTTCTGAGGTGTGCAATCTGTACAAATATGCCATAGCAGCACAACCACCGCCACATATTTGTCTTATGTCGCATTCTTTGCATTTTTCTATTAATTGAGGGTTTTTATTCCGTTTTCTAAACAATTTAAATTGCGGAGAATTTATTAAATCTTTTATATTATTTGTAATCAAATCTCCAACCTTAAAATCGTGCAAATATACACATGGAGCAATTGGAATCTTACCATCTGGAGTAATGGAATGAATTCTAAATGAAGTACGCCCACATGGACACCGCTTGCTATCTTCACGATTAGTGGCCCCCGAAACTATTGGATCTGTCATGTCAATAACATCGCAGAGTGAATTTAGAACTTCATAGCCTTTATAATATTGTTCAGGCTCTACCATACTAGCCATATGTTTTCTTTCAGTGGGCTTCATCATATTAATGCGCACATTTGATTTAGTATTTTTTGCAAGGTTTACCAATGCTTTTAAATGTTTTTCTGAAAAATTCCATTTCATAGCACACATAACAATCGTATGACTTTTTTTATGTTTTTGGCAAATTTCTATTGCTTTTTTAGCTTCCCAAAAAATATTGGCCCCACGATTCCGATTATGTTCTTGTTCAAATGGTGAATCAAAACTTACATCCACATCATTTAAAAGTGCAAATTCATTCGGATGATTTTTTTCAAGATACACTGCAGTAATTCCAGCGGTCGTTAATCCAATCTTGATTCCTTTTTTATTTACTTCTCTTATTATATAGGGAAGAATAAAGTGGACCCCATTGTCAAGACACG
>NZ_BJMS01000136.1 GCF_006539285.1 Sporolactobacillus inulinus | reverse complement strand
AGTGTTAGAAAAACCGGGCAAAATACGCCCGGTCCTAATCTTTAATCATGAGTCGTTGATCGATGCCTTTTTATTGCATCATCGCTGCGGTTGCTTGCCGCGGGGGTACCACGAGCCTCCTAAGACAGGGTAGGAATCTGCGGGGTCTCGCTGGCACGCATCAACAAGGCGCGATCCCGCTGGCGCCCGAGCACCTCCGCTTCGATGCTCGGCCAAGACACTGGTCTATTGGTTTGAAGAAGGCGCAAAATCATACACTTTCTTATCCTGCTAGAAAATGAAGAGGGGCACCATCATGGATTTACACTTAAGAACTAAACTAATGCTTAGCTGCATCTGTCTCGTACTCACCATCTCCTTGGTTCCCGCTCCGGTTGAAGCAGCCAAGGCGGAGACAAAACAAGACCTCTTTTCAACTTCCTTTGAAAAAAATGATCCCCAGCCAAACTGGACAAGCAAAAGCGAATATTCTGAGGATCAAGATCGACCAATGACAAACGGAATCAAACCTTTAAGTGGTCATGGTCAGACCATGACCACTTCTGTAACGCGCGGCCCAAGCAGCTTGTACAACGCCGCGAGCAAAGCAGGCTGGTCAGGCAATCAGGTACTTACCTATTCAGGACAAGCAGACGCAGACAAGAAAACGAGCGATGCATACAACAAACTCTTCCAAGTAAATCTGCCTGTAACGAAGCATACTCAGCTTTCATACATGATTGCACCGCAGCCGACAAAAAAAGACGTTAACGCACAGGCAGCAACTTACGTCTCGATTGACCTTGCGTTCTCAGACGGTACATACTTGCATCAATTAGATATCAAGGATCAGGATGGGGTCCGTATGACTCCATCCGATCAAGGCAAGTCCGGGACACTGCTCATGAATCAATGGAATCAGAAAACCATCGATCTCGGCAAGGCAGCAAAAGGAAAAACCATTGTCCGCATTCTGATCGCTTATCAGGCACCAAAAGCGGGCATCACTTTTCAAGGCGCGATTGATGATGTACGCATTGGTTCACAACAAACAGCGGTTGCTGTGGGGCCCCCGGTAGATCAAGTCACTATTCTTCGCGGGACCGCGTCGAGTGACGCATTTCCCCGTGGAAACACGGCACCGGCGGTCGGCGTTCCAAACGGCTTTGTCTACTGGTCCCCTGCCATCAACAGCAGTGCGAAGGAACAGCTCTATCCTTATAACCAGAACAACGATCCTGAAAACTTGCCTGAAATTCAATCCTTCTCATTGAGCCGTTCCGCAAATGATCAAAGCGGAAGCCGCCAGACCTTTCAAGTAATGCCGTCCAGTTTTGTCGGTACGCCAAGCGCAAGTCGGATCGGGCGCGGCAAGGCTTTTAAACGCACAGACGAAAGTGCGCATCCCTATCGATACAGCGTCACATTTACCGATGGCATGCGCGCTCAGCTGGCTGCAACGAGTCACGCGTCGATCATGCGCTATACGTTTCCGGGCATGCAGGGCAATCTGATCTTTGATAATCTGGATCAGCATGGCAGCCTGACCCTCCATCCGGAAAGTCAGTACTTGGAGGGGTACTCCGACATTAAAGATTCGGCGACCGGCAATATGAACCGCATGTTCTTTTACGCAGAACTTGATCGGCCGATCATCTATTCCGGAAAATTGTCTGGTGAGAAACGCGATCAGAGTACTGCATTCTATAAATTCGATACATCAAAAGATAAGTCCGTAACAATGAAAATCGGTACTTCGTTGATCAGTCTGGATCAAGCAAAGAAAAATCTGAATCAGGAAATTGGCAAGCACTCATCACTGAATTCTGTTGCAAATAAAGCCAAACAGTTGTGGAACAAACGCTTGTCCAAGGTTTCAGTCAACGGCGCGAATCAAGATCAGCTTACGACCTTGTACTCGAATCTCTACCGTATGTATTTATCACCTAATGACGGATCGGAAAATGTTGGTTCTATAAAAAAGCCCAACTACCGTTATGCAGACCTTAGCGTTCCTGCAAAATCCGAAAACACAACAACAAACACCGGAGCGCCCATTAAAAAAGGCAGAATCTATGTCAACAGCGACTTTGCTTATAGCGCTCAGACCGTTTGGCCGGCTTATACACTGCTTGAACCCAAGCTAACCGGAACCTTTATCAATGGTTTCTTGAAGGTTTATAAAAATGGCGGAACGCTCCGTGCCGATGCCGGACCCGCCTTTGCTGATGCAGTGCTGAAAGGGGCAAAAGGGGTCGATACGGAACTGCTCTATCAAGCAATGCTCTATCAAGCCTCATCGGTACAGGGCGGGCAATCGCAAACGCTTAACGGTTATATCCCGTCAAGTCAGAAGGATAGTGTGGGCAAAACACTGGCGCAAGCAGAAAGCGATGCCGCCCTTGGGAACCTAGCCGCTTATCTTGCCAATAAACATCCGAACAGGTCTTCTTACGCTGATGATCGCGACTACTACCTAAGCCGCGCGCAAAATTATCTGCACCTTTTCAATCGGTCGCAAATGAACTTTGCAGCAAAATCAGCAAATGAGAGTGAAGAAACAAACGCTACAGCCAAAAGTTCGAAGAAAACGTCTGAGGACTGGTTCCATACCTTCCAAGTCCCCCAAGATGGACAAGGACTGGCAAATTTATTTGGCGGAAAAATCGGTCTGAGCAAAATGCTGGATCAATTTTTCACAACTGCGCCTTCCGATCAGGCCATTAAATCTTCTCCTGCTGATCGTCTGTCAAAAAGCGGCCGGCTCGGTATGTTTACTTTGGATCGTCCTTTCTCGCCTTCCACAGCGTACATGTACTTGTTTGCCGGAACGCCTTGGGAGACGCAGCGGATCACACGCTTTGTGCTTCGTCATTTCTACACAGGCTCGGCAATTGGCGGAGGCTATTTGGGAACAGACAACGGCGCCATGCTCTCAGGCTATTACCTATTTGGCGCTGCCGGTTTCTATCCGCTTCAAAAAGGGACCGCAAACTATGTTATTGGCGCTCCGTACTTTAAACAGATGACTCTGCATTTAGATAATGGAAACGAGTTGGTCATAAACGCGCCAAAGGTCAGCAATAAGAATCAATATATTCAATCTGCCGCTCTAAATGGACGTCCTATTCGTGCCGGGTCAGTTTCAGCTGCAGATTTGCAGGCAGGCGGTACCTTGTCCTTTGCTATGGGCGCTCAGCCGTCCAGTTGGGGAACAGCAGCGAATACACTGCCGCATTCACTGACGCCGCAATCAACAAACGGGTCTTCCTTTTACCCGCAGCCGCTTGACGACCTTTCTCAGAAAGCCGTAGTTCGTGCATCAGAGGGAACCGTCAATTTGGAACAGTTGACCGATAACAATTCCGAGACAAACGCCACCTTTGACCAAGAACGGCCGTCTGCACGTTTCCAATTCAAAACGGAGAGTCCACGGATCAAGCGTTACACCTTGACCTCTTCAGGCGCGAGAAATACCAGCGATCCAAAAAGTTGGACACTTTGGGCATCGGACGACGGGATTCATTGGGGACAAATTGACCGCCGAACCAATCAAACCTTTGCATGGCGTTCCATGACTCGTGCTTATACAATCAAGAATCCAAATGCTTATGCCTACTACAAAATCACAGTCGATCAGAAGAGCAGCAATCATCCGCTCGCACTCAGCGAATTTCAGCTGCTTGGTTATTCTGGAATAACGAAAGGATTTACGTCCCTTAAACGTGAACTAGAGCATCAATATGAATTGAAGAATGTGACAGAAGCAGAATGGGATCACTTAATCCGCATCCTCGACCAAGCACAATCTGCTTATAAAGACGGCAATCTGTCTGCTTCAATTTCATCGATGCAAGCCGCTGTTCAGCAGATAAATTCGTTACTCTACCAAACAAATGCTTCAGAAAAAGGCAGTGGGCTGCTCTTGGCGGATGCCCATGCAATCGTCAATTTACTTTCGGACTGATTGATCAATCCGATCACTAAGAAAAGGATGTGTCTCCTTATGAAGAACTCGATCACAGTACGAAAAGCAGTTGCTGCGGACTTGCCGGCTATTGTCGCCATCTACAACTCGACAATTTCAAGTCGAATGGTAACCGCAGATACCGAGCCAGTCACCGTTGAGGAACGGCGTCCATGGTTTATAGAACATCAGACGACTGCCAATCGCCCGCTCTGGGCAGCCGAATATGACGGAACCCTATGCGGCTGGCTCAGTCTCAGCAACTTTTACGGACGCCCTGCCTACCGAGGAACGGCAGAAATCAGCATCTATCTTGATCATGCGTTTCGCGGCCGAGGAATCGGTTCGTCTTTGCTGCACTATGCCCTCGACCAAGCAAGCGATCTGGAGATCAAAACCATTTTAGCGTTTATTTTTGGACAGAATAAACCAAGCTTGCATCTGTTTGAGCGCTTTGGCTTTGAAGCCTGGGGCACTCTGCCAAAAGTAGCTGAACTCGACGGCAATGAATGCGACCTCATCATCATGGGCAAGCGGGTCAATCCCTAAGAAAGGTGCGCTGAAGCAAAACACAAGAACACCATTTTCAAAATACATCAAAAGAAACCGGCAAACTGCTTTCTTGGCAGCTTGCCGGTTTCACTCATTCTTGTAATTTTTCACCGATAATTTTGACCTCTGTTTCCAAATCGACGCCAAACTTCTTCTTCACCGTTTGTTGGACATGCTTAATTAAGCGGATATAATCGGAAGCCGTCCCGTGATCCACATTAACCATGAATCCGGCATGCTTCTTTGAGACTTCAACGCCGCCAATCCGTGTTCCTTGCAATCCGCTGTCTTGAATAAGCTTTCCGGCAAAGTAACCGGGCGGGCGCTTGAAAACACTGCCGCATGACGGATACTCAAGCGGTTGCTTTAACTCGCGCAACGCGGTGAGCCGATCCATCTCTGCTTTAATTTTCTTGGGATCCCCCTTCTTCAAGTGAAAGGTTCCCTCTAGTGCTAGGTAGCCCTTTTTTGAAATGGCACTGTGGCGATACCCCATGTCAAGTTCGTCCCCGCACAGGGTTAGAATCTTACCCTTTGCATCAACAACAACTGCTTGACGGAGCACATCCGCCGTCTCGCCGCCGTATGCGCCAGCATTCATGTACAAAGCGCCGCCAACCGATCCCGGAATACCGCAAGCAAATTCCAGTCCGGTTCGTTCATGCGCAAGGGCAAAGCGAGAGACATCAATGATTGAAGCGCCGCTTTGAGCAATGATGGACTCACCTGCACTCGTGATCTGATTCATACGTCCACAGTGAATCACCAGACCGCGAATACCGCCATCACGTACAATGAGATTAGACCCTCTCCCTAGATAAGTGACAGGCATCTCTTTTTTATACGCATAGGCAATCAGCTGTCCAACTTCCTCATAGGTAGATGGCGTCACAAACAGATCCGCCTTTCCACCTGTATGGGTAAATGTATATGTACTTAAATCTTCATCTATTTTTACTTCTTCTTTTCTCGAGAAAATGTCCAACAGATCTTGTTCAACTGTTTTTTTATCCACGTTACGACTCATTCCTTCTTATAGCCATTTTGCCGACTCCTTCTTTATTATTTATGCCATTGCCTGCAGGGTATGTCAACCATGTTCGTTCTTTTTGTGAAGAAAAGCAGCGCCGTTACGGCAATTTTCTATAAGAAAAACCGGGCAAAATATGCCCGGTCCTTACTTCCGCAGGACGCGGTGGCTTCCGCGTTGTGCACGAACGACACTTC
>NZ_BJMS01000135.1 GCF_006539285.1 Sporolactobacillus inulinus | reverse complement strand
ACCGCATCCTGCGGAAAGCAAGGATCAGGCGCTCTTTACCCAGTTTTTCTTATGAAGGGGGGATTATGACGTAGATACGAGACTTTGTTGAGATTGTAACTTGACTTTATTTGCAAAACTAAATGAGTTAAATTGCATGGATGCAAAAAAACAAAGAGCAGGTAAACCAGAATTTCATTACTGTTCATTCCCAATGTTGTGCCTAAATTGCAGGTAGTCTAAAAATCGCTTAACCGCAAGCGGTGCAGATTTTTTATCTCTCATTGCAAGACCAAGCTGACGGTATGCCGGTTTGTCCAGTTCCTTTACTATGATTCGATAGGGAATACGCTGCAAAATGAGCTCCGGCAAAATGCTGATCCCCACCCCGCTTTCGACCATTGACATGATGGCATAATCATCCCATGTCGTAAAATGTACGTTTGGTTTAAGGGTAAACGCTTCGAATATTTCCGATATTTCGGCTTTAGCGCCTTTTTCGAGAAGCATGAATGGGTAATCACATAGCGCTTTCACAGGAAAGCAGTCATAGTCAGCCATCGGATGATCTTCCGGCAAAACAACAAGTAGCTTATCCTGCGTCAAAAATAGTGTTTCAAACTCAGGGTGTGTAGGAAGACGGAGGAAACCACAATCCACACGCCCTTCTGAAATCCAGCTTTCAATTTCCGTATAGTCGCCTAACAAAAGTTCGTGATCAATATTAGGGTAGTCCTTTTGAAACGCTTTAATGACATTTGGAAGCCAATGGGTTTGCTATGCTTGAGATTGTGCCAATCCGAATGAGCCCTGATTGCAAGCCGTTCAGTTCATCCACCTGCGTCTGCAACTTCTGATAGTCGTTACATACATTTTGAGCAAACGGCAATAGCTTTAATCCGTCGGAAGTCAGGCGTACACCGGCGCGCCCACGTTTGAGAAGCGATACGCTCCATTCTTTTTCCAAATCATTGATCATGCGGCTGATGCCGAATTGGGAATAGTTAAATAGTTCTGCTGCCTTGGTAAAGCTGCCGAGTTCAACCGTTTTGACAAAGGCCATATATTTTTGAATGGTCATGTCCATATGATTTTCACCACTTTTCATTTGAAGTCATTATGCTCATGATGATATGAATTCACCTTTGTTCTGTTAATCGATATCTACTATTACAATCTCTCTTCAAATTATTCCGTTGATCGCGACAAGACGTTGGCTAAAGCCTTAGTAATTCCCTCAATCGATTGATCTTCCTCATCTGCGAACCAACTTAAAATAGCGCTAATTGAACCATTGACAAAATAGGAAAAATAATACTTTAGAATGTGAGGATTCTGCTCATGAAAATCCTCTTTAAATTCCTCAATCGCTTGTTCTTGTACTTCAGAAAACAGCTCATTGATCATGATGCCGTCACGGTAATTTGCCAGAATTATTCGGCTGACTGCTTCGTTAGCTTTTAATATAATAATCAGTCTTTTTAGCCAATCATGAAGCTGTTCTTGCGGACGCATGGCTAAAATCGGTCTGATTTGATCGACAAGCTCTGCTTCAATTTTATGGAATAAATCAAGCGGGTCGTCAAAGTGCAAATAAAACGTTCCCCGATTGACATCCGCTTCCCTGCAAATTTGAGTAACCGTTATCTTAGAGAGCTCATTCGTGTCTAGAAGATGTATAAAGGCCTCCTTGATCACTTGGATCGTATATTGGGTTCGTCTGTTATTCTTTGTACCCGCCATCAGATTCACCTTTTCCTTCATTTATTAAACAATACGTGATGTGTTTGTTTATTCAATAACAGAAAACGAGAAATTACATATTGAACTTAACGTTTACGTTCACTATACTATCAACGTGATATCAAATCAACACGATGTTCAATAGATTCTGGGAGGGAGAATTATGCGTTTTTTAGAAGTCAGGAACGCATTTAAACGATGCGCCATGGAGATTCTACGCTCATTGCCTCTCCAAAATAAATAAATGGCTGAACATAGATGTTAGATCGAGAAAAGATGATTCTGCTTATGAGTAATGATCGCGAGCAGGTGAAATTCATTTAGTTTTTACAGGGAGGATCAGAAGTGAGAGGAATCATTAAAGCGCGCTGGATCATTTTATGCTTATGGCTTGTTGCAACGGTTGTGCTCGTTGCCATGCAGCCGGATATCAATGCCATTCTTAGAGACAGAGGGCAGAAGGCATTAAACGAAGACAGCCCATCGGTACAAGCTGACGCCATATTGAGTAAAATGGAAAAGTCGAAGGGAACCAATAACCTGATTGTCTTTCATGACAAGACTAAAATTTCCAATAACGAGCTGAATCAGATCGAGCAGGGTGTGGCACAATTCCGTGATGATGCAGATACACTCGGAGTTGCCGAGATCATGGATCCCTTTAGCATACCTGAAGCGAAAAGTTCGCTGATTTCGAAAGATAAAACAACGGTAATGGTGAGCTTCAAATTAGACAAAAAGTCTCGCGAAATCGATGACATTAAGAAAGCTATTGATCAGCGGTTGGACAAGGTGACGGTCACTCATTACCTAAGCGGTGAGGATTTCATTAATAATGACTATTTAAAGGCATCTCAAGGCGGAGTTGAGAAGAGTGCGGCACTGACCGTTCTGTTCATCTTAATTGTCCTTGTCATTATGTTCCGATCAATTGTTACACCGGTTATTTCGTTACTTGCGGTTATGTTCTCCTATCTTTGCTCGATGGGGATTGCAGCGCAGTTGATTGACAAAGCAGGCTTTCCGCTTACAAGTCTGACGCAAATGCTGCTTATTCTGATCCTGTTCGGCATTGGGACCGATTATAATATACTGCTGTTTAACCGGTTTAAGGAAGAACTGGCAAACGGATTGTCCGTTGACGATGCGATTGTCTCGACCTATCAAACGGCGGGGAAAACGATTGTCTACAGCATCCTGACGGTCTTTATCGCTTTTGCAGCACTTCTATTCTCTCAATCGCCGATCTATCAGTCGGGCATTGTCGTGGTCATTGGTGTTGCGTTCTTATTACTCGAGATACTCACCTTAACACCATTTGCGATGAAACTGCTTGGCAAAAAGCTGTTCTGGTCATCCAAAAGTACTAAGGGACATGGAGAAAACAGAATGTGGGCGGGAACAGCATCGCTGGCAACCAAGCATCCGATCGTCTCCGTTATCCTGGTAGCCCTACTTATTGTGCCGGCCGTGTTTTTCTATCAGGAAAAATTAAACTTTGATACGATCGGCGAACTGGGCAACAGCTATCCTTCATCTAAAGCGATGAATATTGTGGCGGATCATTTTGGCAAAGGCAATGCGATGCCGGCAACGGTTGTCATTGAGAATAAAAAAGCATTGGATAATGGCGAGTCGCTGGCGGCGATCGATCAACTAACCGGACAGCTGGAAAAAATTAAAGGCGTAAAACAAGTTTCTTCCATAACAAGGCCTCAGGGGCAAGAAGTGAATGGCTTTTACATCGGCGATCAGACGAAGTCGGTGACAGACGGATTGTCCGCGACGCGGAAGGGGATCGACCAAATCGGCGGCGGCCTGAAAACGGCTCAGAAAAAGCTTGGCTCTGCTGACTTCTCTCAAGTCAATAAGATGGTCGATGGAACCGCCAAGCTTGAGAACGGCATGACTGCCCTGACCAGCGGACTTAAGCAAATCCAAAATGGGATCAGCGGCACGGGTCAATCACAGACGATCAGTGATGGGATCGGACAAATGGAAAGTAATCTTGAAAAAATGAGCGGTGCTGTGAACACACTTGCCGGTAACTATGAGCAGATGCAGTCCGGCTATGCAAAAATGGGTACCAGTTATCAAGACACTGCAAAGGCGCTGCTCGGCGTCAAGAATGCACTCGCACAGATGCAAATGCTGACATCGGCGCTCGGTGACAGCAGTCCGGGAGTTGCCGGTGATCAAAATTATCTTCAATTAAAAGCAGGCATCGATCAGTTGTCTGCATCATTGGCCAAGATTACACCGGAAGGCATCGATGCATTAAACAAGAACTACACTACACTGACGAGCGGATTCAAAACGGCGAACACGCATCTGACTGAGATGAGTGCAGGCCTGTCCAAAATGGCTGAAGGACTTGAAAAAATGAAAAGCGGGCTTGACAGTGCCTCCTCAGGCATCGGCAAGATCGCCACCAATATGGATCAGGTAACGGACGGACTGGGGCAAATGAAATCCGGTCAGCAGAAGCTGGCAGATGGGCTTAACGGGTTCCATACATTCAGTAATAAGCTCGCCGATGTGAATAAAGGATTGGATCAACTATCGGGCGGCTTGGGAAAGACCAACGCTTTCCTTTCACAGCTTAATGAAAACCGCGCCTTCTCGATACCGGATGAAGCACTGAAAGATAAACAGTATCAACAGGCCTTGGATGCGTTCATGTCTAAAGACCGGACGATTACAAAGATCACGGTAATTCTTGACAATGATCCGTATTCAAAGAACGCTTTAAATACGATAAAACAAATGAATGCGATGGTGAGGAGCGGCGTGAAAGGCACGGATTTGGCTGACGCGAGAGTTGCCGTTTCCGGCCCAAGTTCGACAACCTATGATACAAACAACGTTCTGACAAAAGATTTGAATCGCTTAACGGTTATCGTACTCATTGGCGTGTTGCTCGTGCTGATCGTTGTGATGCGCTCCTTCTGGATCCCGGTGTTTATCACGGTGTCTCTAATGGGTGCATACTATGCGGCGATGTTTGTCTTGAACGCGCTGTTCATCACTATGCTCGGCTTAGAAGGGATCTCTTCTTTCGTTCCCTTCTTCGCCTTTATCGTGATCGTTGCGCTGGGTGTAGACTACAGCATCTTCCTGCTCGCGCGTTATAAGGAATATCCGCTGATGTCGGGCAAGGAAGCGATTGTCGAAGCTGCAAAACGAGTCGGCACTGTGATCTTATCGGCCTTCGTCATTCTTGGAGGAACCTTTGCAACCTTGATGCCATCAGGAATTGTACTCCTTATTGAGCTAGCAACGGCTGTGATTACCGGTCTGATCGTGCTTTGCTTCATTATGCTGCCGATCTTTGTTCCGGCAATGATTTCACTCTTTGATTCTCCGCCAACGTTTAAACGGAGCGCGGAATCAGCAGTAAACGAATAAGAAATTTTACCGATTGAACTTAATATAAAAAATGAAGATGCCTCAAAAGTCGACGACGATGAGGCATTTTTTTCGTACAAGGATACAAACGTTTAGGGCCATGGGATGGCTGAACGGGGATAAACGGCTAAGGAATGACTATTGATACGGATGCCAATTTGTATTACAATGTGTAAAACACCTAAAACATATAATAATACTAGGATTAATGATGAGAGGAGGGAAATCATGGTGCGTAGGCGTTTCGTGTCTTTTAATAAGTTGGTACAGCAAAATATATCTGAACTATTAAGTACAGAATCAGCGATGCAAGCATTAGAGGCAAAATTGGACCAAAGACGAGCGGCAAAACGGGTGAACAGCAAGCCGCAAAGTAAAACGCGGTAAAATAATGCCTATTTTAACGGGATGCTGTGTTTGTTGAGAATTGAATACTGAATGCTTATCTAGAGTGGAGGAGGGACTGGCCCAATGAACCCCGACAACCCGCATGATTGCATGCACGGTGTCAATTCCAGAAACACTGAAGGGTGTTTGAAGATGAGAAAGGGCAAGCGCAGCAAACCTTTCGCATCGGCGTCAGGCTTGTTTTTTTACACTTAAGGAAACGAGTGTAAGTGGTTCGGTAGAACGCCGCGTCCTGCGGCTCACCGAACACTAGGGCGTCCATGACCGTCGCGGGCGGCGACTTTGCCTTCAGAGCTTTGCAAAGCCAAGTTTTCTAACAGTATAAGAAAATATAGGATTTTTCCCCTTCTTCAAACCAATAGCCCAGTGTCTTGGCCAAGAATC
>NZ_BJMS01000134.1 GCF_006539285.1 Sporolactobacillus inulinus | reverse complement strand
AAGAAAAACAGCATCTGGATGTTTCGATCCAGATGCTGTTTTGTTCTGTTTGCCTTTATTTGAGTCCCCATTGCTTCGTGATGGAATCAAGCCAAATTTTTTGTCCGGACTTAGTCATCGTATGACCATCGGCAGCGACAACATCAGCGCGCTTTGCTTCTTTTGGCCACTCTGATAAATACTTAATCACTGAAATCTTTTGGCTTGACGCCTTGGCAGTCAATTCATCGATGCGTTCATTCATATAAGGAAGCTGCGATGAGTAATTGGGCGGGTTCAAGAAGAAAGCGGCGTGCTTATATTTTTTGCTCAACTGTTCGTCAATAAGCCGCACGACCGTCTGCGTATCTCCAGTGCTCACGCTGCGGTCATCCGTATAAATTGGCGGTGTATACAAAACTAAATCAGGACTGCCCTGTGCAGGTTTGAGCAAGTCCGCACTTTTTTTCATCGTATCCAGTGAATTCAGCCCGTCAATGGTTTTGGCAGTTACTGAAAAGAGCGATTCGCCAAATCTGTTGTCAAACGTCTGCTGCAGTTGAGCAGCCAGCTTCTGTTCGTTTTTTCCGCCGATCATCACAATCTGAACATGTCCGTTATTCTGATTTGCTTTTTCAGCTGCCTTCTTTACAGACTCAGGAAGTTTTGCGAGCTTCTTTTCAAAGCTGTGCTGATCCGAATCGTCCGTGCTGAGATCCTGCAGACGCGCAGAATCCTGCTTGCTTTGTGCAAGACTTGCTGCTTTTACGCGCTCGATCTTATGGTTCCAATACAGCTTACCGCCGATCACGCTTGCAAAACAGAGGACAAAAAAGACAAGAAGTGCTACTTTTTTCATCATTGTTCACCCTTAGATTACACAATATGTACAAAAAAATGATTCTGAATTTACTATAATCCATTCATGTACCGAGATGCAATCGTTTCATGGATAAACGGTGCAAATCATTCAGATTTTTCTTCACGAATGACCACAATAGTGACACGACGGTTCATCGCTTTATGCACATCGGTATCATTTTTTACGATCGGATGGTATTCGCCGTAACCGACAAAATGCATGCGTTTTGCTTCAAGCCCGTCCTTCTCAATCAAATAATTCATCACCGTTTGCGCGCGAAGTCCCGATAATTCCCAATTGGAACGGATGCCCTTACTGTTGTCGCGAAACGGTGTATTATCTGTATAGCCCTCGACACTAATCTCATTCGCTACACTTTTAAGGATCGCACCGATTCGATTCAGTACCGACTGGGCATTATTTTTCAAATCTGCCTTTCCAAGATCAAACAAGATTTTTTCCCGGAAGGTCAATTGCACGCCACGCTGCGTTTCAGTCAGCGAGACGTCAGGATCCAGTTTATTTTCCTTAATGTATTGATCCAGTTGCACATAGAGCTTGTCCAGATGCTGATTGTCTTTTTTCTTTTTCGCGTCGCTAACGTTCTCAGGCTCTTTGTCCAGAGGGATGGTTGGTTTGGTCTGTCCCTTATCCACACTTGGATACCCGAGCCCTTCTAAAAGCGAGTCGCCGTGAAAGGAAGTTCTCAGTGAAGAAACGATCGCATTAAACTTTTGATTTTCAATCGAACTCATTGAGTACATGACAATGAAAAAGACCAGCAGTAAAGTGATCAAGTCGGAATAGGTAACCAGCCAACGTTCTGAATTATGGCTTGATTCTTCAGTCCGAGTATAGTGCCTGCGCTTTCTGCTCTTTCTGCTCATAGCTGACCCGCTTCTTGGAACGCTCCCGAAGCCGCCCCGTCACCATTATTACTTGCAAGCTGCTGCTCTACTTTTCGACATTCATCCTCACTCAGAAATGCATAAAGTTTCTTCTTTAAAATCATCGTATTTTCGCCGTATTGAATGGAGAGAATCCCCTCTGTTTTCAACTGGCGGATCATTAATTCGCCGGCTAAATTGTTTTTGATTTTCGTATAAAGCGGCAAATAGATCACATTGGCACTTCCGACCCCATAAAGGGTTGCGATAAAGGCCACCGCAATTGCCGGTCCGAGTTCCGTGGCATTTTCTAAGCTTCCTAAGACATGGACGAGTCCCATAACCGTACCGATGATGCCCATCGTCGGCGCATAGCCCCCTGCCGCTTCAAAGATCCGGCCTATGGAAAGGATTTTCTGTTCATAGAGGTCAATATCTCGATTCAGTATATCATCGATCGCATCGGAATCGACACCGTCGACCACCATTTGAATGCCATTCGCCATGAACGGGTCCTTCTCAAAAGAATCCTGCTCCCCTTCCAAGGCCAACAGTCCTTCGCGTCGTGATATGTTTGCTAGATGAATCAGCTGAATGACGGTATCGTCCGGACGTTCTTTCTTCCCTTGAAAGGCATATTTTAGGATAAAAGGAACTTTTGCCAGTACTTTTCCGGGGAAACTGACAATAACCGCACCAATTGTCCCTCCGAAAACGATCAAAAAGGCAGTGATTTTTAATAATGCAATCAGCTCGCCGCCTTCAAGAAGAAATCCGACGACTAACGAAAGCAATCCGACCAGCAAGCCGATGACTGTTGCCACATCCATGTAAGTCAACCCTTTCTGCTGCGCTAATACTATTCTTCTTTCTATATCGGCATGATCCACAAAAATTTAAAGAGCATCTATGGATTCAACGACAGCAAAACGCAAAGATCGTGAGACAGCTAAGCTGCGCGACTCACTTTGATTTACTTACCGAGAAAGCAAAACTTCAGCGGCGAAGCAACCGAACCTCTTAATGTTGACGCATCACTTCCCCCAAAGTTGAAAGAGAAAAACTAACTGATCTCCAAATTATGTTAAATCTTTCCCTTCCGTTTTTTTTGTACACTTGATACAATGTAAATTGTTATCTAGTGTCGAATTGAGGCGAATCGTTTGACGGCTATCGATCAGCCGCAGCCTCTTTCCCCTTATGAAAGGGGTTTCTAATTTCAAACCAATACTCAGACGGAGTTAGTGCATGGGAGTGAGAGGCTATTATGCCTAAAGTCATTAAGCTTGAAAACTTGAAGGACGGGAGCATTTTAGCCAAAGACATTTATATCAATTCATCGGTGCTCTTCCGAACCGGAATGTTGGTCAGTTCCGAACTCATCAACTATTTAAAACGAAAAGGAGTACGCTCGGTCAGTGTTTTCGATGCCCCGGCATTTACTCCGTTTCAAAATACATTCATTCCAAAGTCGCGGCTGCCTGAGCATCAGCACAAAGAACTGACAGCACAGTTTCAGAATGAAATGACACAGATTGCGGATGAATTACGCTATGGACGGATTCTTCATTCTGAAGCTTCCTACCAATGGATACGCGGACTGTACCTTAAGTTCTATTCAAATCCAACCGTCCGTTTTCTTATGGACTGTTTGAAGCAATGGGATCCTGTGTGTTATATTCACTCGCTTGATGTGTTTGTCCTGACGAGTCTGTTTTTCAAGCATGTGAACTGGAAAGTCAGTCAAGCGTTCATGCTCGGATGCCTGCTCCATGATATCGGCAAGCTGTACACGCCGGTCGAAATTCTATTAAAAAAAGGCAAACTGACGCAGCGTGAATACCAGAGAATTACCGAACATACACTCAATGGGTACCGACTGCTTAAGAAAATGAATTTTCCGGAAGAAACCTGCTGCGTTGCTCGCTCACACCATGAACGGTTAAACGGAAGCGGTTATCCCGATCACCTGCATGTAGACATCAGCGACCGTCATTTAATCTTGATGATGATCGTCGATGTCTACTCTGCACTCACAATGAATCGATCCTACCGAAAACCAATGCTCGCGACAAAGGCGATGCAAATTCTTTTGGTTGACAGCTACACAAAACACTTATTTCACCAATCGATGTGCCACTTATTCATCAATTTCATCCATATGTTCCCGCCGGCGACGAAAGTTGTTCTTACCAACGGAGAATCCGGAATTGTCCTCGCTGACCCTACGGTCTCCGATATTCTCCCTAAAATTAAACTATGGAAAACCGGTCAGGTGATCCAGTTGCCAAGCGACCTTTCTGTAACGGTAAAAACAATCATCGGCTGGGACAGTCGTGACTTCATCGAGCAGCAGAGACAGACATGGAGCGCCTTTATTCACTACTTGATTGACGGCGATCACTTAAAAGCACTTGATTGTCTGGATACGATGTCCGATGGGATGCGTATTGAAGAGGTCTTTATCAAGCTGTTTGAACACGCGATGGACGAGATTTCACACATGCTCAGCTTGAACCAGCTGCTCAAAGCTCAATATATGGTTGCATCGTCTACAGTCGTTCGCTTGATTAGTTGGAAAATGATGGAGATTACGCGTCAGCTGCGCGCGTCCACAATGGGTGAGATCGTCATTGTTAATCTCGATTCCATTCAGGGACTGGCGCGAACCAAACTCATGAATGATCTCTTTACCATTAATGGCTGGAAAACCGAACTTCTTGTTGAAATTGATGACGGCTCGATGATTTCCGAGATCGTGAGGCTGAAAAAAGCTAAATTTCTTGCCTTTTATTGTGCGCAAAAATCGCAAACCTCTTTGCTGATTCAGCTTACTGCCACGCTTCACGATGAGTTCCCAGATTTGAACATCTTTGTTCATGGGAGCCATTCCGGCATCCTTGCAAATGATAGGTGGGCAAATCGTTTCCGATTGAGCACCAATTGCAGTGAACTCATCCGTAATATGAAGTACTATTTAGTCAGCCAGGTCCGTACTTAAGCATCTCGTCATGTGCCGTATTCTTATGATCCGTGCACGGACACTTTCGGAATTCCGGCGGTAACGGTACCTTTCAAAAAGCATGTGGCCATGGCAACGATTCCGCCGAAAATTGTATTTTTTCTGATTAACCCCAAACGGACAGTCCCGCGATCCACGCAAAACTGTCCGTTCTTCTTTTATTTACGTTTAGTTATTTCCAAGCTGTTCATTAATCATGTCATGGACGCGCTGCTGTTCAGCGGAATCCACAACCAGGTAGTAAACACCGTTGATCATTTGTCCCTTACCTTTAACTTCATAATTAATCATGTTTTTACGCGCATCACGATAGTTAAACGCTAAATTTTTCATGTCATCAAACGCTAAATTGGTCTTCACGTTGTCTCCCAACGCGTCAAGAATTTGGCTGTAGCGGGTAACTGAAGAGACATTCGCCATCTTATTGACAATCGCCATGATGACTTCCCGCTGCCGCTCGTTACGTCCAAAATCACCCTGTGGGTCAAGATGGCGCATCCGTACATAGCCCATTGCCTTTGCACCGGTGTCCAAATTGATCTGGCCCTTCGCGTAATGATAGCCTTTTTTATAATAGCCTTCGTCATACCAGTCCAATTTGTTATTGACCGTCACGCCTCCGACTGCATCAACAAGATCGCGCATGCCTTCCATATTGATCTTAATGTAAAAGTCAAACGGAATGTCGCCTAAGAATTTTTCCGCCGTACTCTCAGCCATTTTCGTTCCACCATAGGCGTACGCCGCATTGATCTTATCACTTGTCCCTCGCCCCACAATTTCGGTTCGCGTATCGCGGGGAATCGAGATCATCTGCATGGTTTTCGTCTTCGGATTTAAGGTTGTGGCGATCATTGTATCCGAGCGCCCATGATCGCCTTGACGTTCATCAACGCCGAGCAAAAGTAGGCTGATTGGTTTCTTATTCGTTACGGCTTTATGATTACCCTTGCCGGCCGAAGTTTCGTACATATCGCCTGCAGTTGATGCAACGGAATGGTACATCCACCAAACGTAACCCGCTCCTGCTGCAAACAGGATCACGATGATACTCCCGATCGTCAGTAGTATTTTTTTCTTCATAGTCTCTTCCCTTTTCTCTTAAATTCACCGCTGCTTCGACAAAATTCACTACATTCAGATCATACCATGTTCCTGAATCGAAGTGAAATGCTGCTGACAGCGAATTGTTGCGCATCAAAGAATATTTTTCGTTTCGTTCGCTGCGATTCAGGGGTTCCAATCGTAATCATTAGAAATTCTTGGTAAATCGCGTCTAAGAAATATCAGATAAACCACGCCTTTAGCGGAAGTTCCGCTTTTATGCGCGTTTTGCTTTAACTTTGGGTGTGCCGTTGGTCTGTGCTTTCATGGTTTTGCATCAACGCTTCGGTTACTCGCTTGCCACGGGCGCACC
>NZ_BJMS01000133.1 GCF_006539285.1 Sporolactobacillus inulinus | reverse complement strand
TTATGACTGTCCAGTTATTTAGAATGGAATATAAAGAGGCAGTTTTTTGCCTACATTATTAACTTTTAAAACTTTATAAGGGAGGTCTTTTATGGAAACGAGAATCTATGAAAGGGAAAAGTTATATAAAGAAGTTTGGGAAGAACCTATGACTACTCTTGCCACTCGTTATGGTGTCTCTGATGTTGCTTTACGTAAACATTGTATAAAAATGAATATCCCATTGCCAAAATCTGGGCATTGGACAAAAATGAAATCAGGTAAAAAAATTAGTATACCTCCTCTACCAGAACATAATGGTCCCGATAAAATAGAAGTGCCTGTTCAAACTTTTGATAATAGTGACCGATTTGGAGCGAAGATGTCTGAGATACTTTCATTTTTATCAAACGAAGAACATCAAAGAGTAACTCACTATTCTTTGGCATTAAAAGTTCCCGATAGACTAACAAAGCCTCATGATTTGATAGAAGGGACAAAACAGTATTATAGTTCTAAAAAAGGAACAACTCAAACTAAAGAAAGCCACGTTATTAATCTAAGTAAAATTTCAGACGAACTAAAAAACCGTGTTTATAGATTTTACAATACACTTTTTGTTGCTTTGGAACATCTAGGTTATACGGTTGAAAATGCACCAAAATCCTATGGGTACAGTAGAAGAGTTGTTGATAATGAATTGAGTATTTCTTTTGGTGGAGATCGTGTTCCTATCTTTATAAAAGAAATACAAACAAGAATTGACCATATACCAACGGATAAAGAATTAAAAAACAGTCTTTGGTCAATACCTTCTTATGATTACATAAAGACTGGTAAACTACATTTTGGCATTGATTCTTATCATGCTAGGCGTAAAAACTGGCGTGATACGGAAGCAAAAGTAATTGAAGATCAGATTGGTGAAATTGTTTTATGGATAATGGATGCTATACATGTTGAAAAAGTAAAAAGGATATAACGTGAAACTGAAAAACAGCGTTGGTTAGAAGAGCAACTAATTCGAGAGCAAATAGCTGAACGGAAGGAAAAGGAATTAAAGCAGTTAGAATTATTGGACCAATATGCACAGAATTGGGAAAAGGCTGAAAGGATTAGAAGACTGTTGGATGCAGTAGAATCAAAGTTTGCTAAGGTTGGTACTGAGGAAGAAAAACAAATTTTAAATGATTGGGTGAAATGGGCTCGGGAAAAGGTAGATTTCTTAGACCCGTTAGATAAGAAAGATGATAATATTTTAGGGAAGGGATTATGGTTATTCGATATTATAAAGCAAAAAGATTAGCAAAAAAAGTTTCAGGCATGGATATATACTGTGAAATGAAGGAAGGAATTTGTAAATGAAACCGCATAACTATTCATCGGATGCTCCAATATATGATGCTGCTCTCGACCGATTTAATCGTTTTCCATTTTCACAGAGAGTAGCCAATGTAATAGCTAAAAGAAATGATCCGAGTAGTATTGTAATAGGAATATATGGTGCTTGGGGTGACGGGAAAACCTCTGTCTTAAACTTTATAGAAGGGGAACTTCAAGCAGAGGAACACGTCGTTTGTTTAAAGTTTAATCCATGGAGATTTGGCGACGAAGACCAGATGCTCATTAATTTCTTCAACGACTTAGCTACAGCGATTGATAGGTCTATAGAAACTGGAAAGGAAAGAATAGGCAACCTTATTGAGAAATACGGTAAACCACTAGCATCTGTACTTGGTAAAGAGGAAGTTGTAGATGGAGTAAAATCGTTCTTTTCAGGTGCAGATATTGAAGAATTAAGAGAACGAATTGAAAACCTTTTAGAAGAGGAGAAAAAAAGAGTAGTAATACTTTTAGATGATATTGATCGACTCGAAAAAAATGAAATACATGCTGTGTTTAGATTAGTTAAGTTAACAGCAGATTTTAGATATACAGCCTATGTATTGGCATTTGATAAACATGTAGTATCGTCAGCATTACAAGAACGATACGGTGATAATGCTATAGGGACGGGAAATTCATTTTTAGAAAAAATAATTCAGGTTCCCTTAGAACTTCCATCAATAGAAAGCGAAGATTTAAGAAACTTTTGCTTTAATGAAATTGACCAAGTATTGAACTTCTCTAATATTGAATTAACTGAGGAAGATGTTAGGCAATTTGTAAGCAATTTCTCTAAAGGATTAGAAGCACACTTGAATACACCTAGACAAGCTAAGTTGTATTCAAATATCTTGTTGTTTTCTTTGCCTATATTAAAAGATGAAGCCAATGTTGTTGATTTAATGTTAATTGAAGGCATTAGGGTTCTATTGCCAGAAGTTTATGCTCTAATCAGAGACAATAGGGATTTATTTTTAAAAGATGGTACAAGTGGGTATGGCTATGATTATGACCAAAAGGAGAAAGTCAGAAGAAAAGAGAGAGTTGAATCAGCGTTAAATAAATTTACAAAAGAGGAAATGGAACAAATTATAGATTTGTTATGCTTTCTTTTTCCTAAGCTCAATAATGCCTTTAGAAATGTTCATTATGGGGGAAATTCGGAATTAAAATGGGGTGAAAAACAACGAATATGTTCTCCTCAATATTTTCAAAGGTATTTCACTTATGCGATAACTACTAAAGATGTTTCTGATTTAGCAATTAATGAATTATTAAAATTCAGTGAACATAATTCTCCAGAAGATATTGTATCTAAAATAAATGGAATTTTGTCTGAAAAGAATGCAGAAACTTTTATTTCAAAGTTAAGAAGGCTCAGTAAAAACTTCACTTTATTACAGTCAAAAAATTTAGCAATTTCTATAGCAAAGATAGGAAGTAATCTACCTAATCCTGTTCAGCTTTTCAGGTCAATGAATACTTTGGGACAAGGAGCAATATTTACTGGTGACTGTATAGAGAATCTGAATAGTAAAGATGAACAGTTCGAGTTAGCCAAAGATGTAATTTTTAATGCAGACACCTTATTTTTTGCTACGGAGTGCTTTTCTTGGTTCAGAAGAGATACAGAGGAACATCCAAATCCTCAAGGTTTCTCTGACGAAGAATACTCAAATTTGGCAGGCATCCTGGCTAAAAGAATATCTTTTGAGTTGAGTAACATTGACAATATCGAAATTGGAAAAATAGAGAACTTTCCCTATGTACTATCAATATGGAATGAGTATGGGGAGCCCAAAGAGGCAACGAATACAATCACACGAATAATACGTAGAGATAAGGATTTTGTGTTCGAGTTACTTAATTCTTATACCCCGACTGCATTTGGAGAATTTGGTTCAAGAAAATCAAGTTTTCGCAGAGACAATTATGATGCTATCCAAAAAGTTTTAGATCCAACTGTTATAGTGGAAGCTATAAATGAAGTCTATAATGATTTGGTAATAGATGAACGTTATCCAGAATTTTTGGATGTACCAAGAAATGAGGAGCTTTCTAGGCAGTTTTTGTGGATACATAATAAGTTTGCAGATGAAGAAGCAAATAAAGAGGAAATGGATAGCAGTATGGAATAATTAGAAATGAACATTTGTTAATCATCAAGAAAACCGTTAGGGATTCAATACTTATTTATAGTTTTCCAATCAAAAGTCAATACAAATTCGGGCTGAATTCAATATGGGTTCGGCCTTTTTTGATTTAATAATTACTGGCCCAATAATGCTTCAAAAATATCCCATACAGTTGTTATCCTTACTGTATCGTAGTATTCTGTTTCCATTTCGTGATGTTCCAAGGAGATTGTTCATTCTTTTATTATTTATTTTATCTGGTATGGGAAAAGACTATTTATCAAAAAAGAAGGAAGGAGAGAAGCGTGCAAAAGGTATAGTATAATATAAGAAAAGTACAATGTTTGGAGGATTTTATGAAAATAGATTTTAATATTAGTGAGATTCTTACCTTACCAACCACGATTATGGCTGCACTATCCTTAGCAAGTGGTATACTTCTGTTTTCACCAATATCCTTATTAGATCATATGTTCATGTTGGAATTTAGAGATAAATATGGTTTCATCATCGGGATAGTTTTCATTGTTTCAGTATGTATCCTAATAGTCAACTTGATATACCAAACAGCTAAATCCATCTCTAATGCAAAAGCAAAAAGGAACTTTTATGCTAATGCAGAAAAAAGACTACAAAAACTTAATAACTATCAAAAAGCCATAATATATGCACTATATCAAGAAGATAATCGTACCCTGCCCCTACCATTACACGACGGTTCTGTTTTAGAACTTGAACAAAACTACATGATTGGTAAGGCAACTTCACAGTATATGGTTAGTGATTTAAACAATGCACTCTTTCCATATTTATTACAACCGTGGGTTTCGGATGAATTAAGTAACAAATCAAATTTATTATCCGAATTCAGAACAGCTTTTGAAATTCAATATGAAAAGGAATTTAACCAGCGGAGGGAAAATGACTATTATTAAAAATCTAGTGATAAAGAAGGAAGTAAGTGATAATAAGGTTTGGAGTGACGAATCTGGGGAATATTGATAAGGATTTAGACAAGATTGGATTAATTATAAGGAAACAAGAGGAAGTATTTGATTTAACCATTAAAGAACTAACAAAAAAATACGAAATAGTGCCAGACTATATTGTGTTTGCCATGCTTCTTTTTCGAAAGATAATTGAAAAATTGGATGCTGTTTATATTGATTGAAAATCAGTCAGAAAAAGCAGCAGAATCAATTTGCAGGGATCTATTTGAGAATCATCTGTATTTTAAATTTATAGTCGATCCTAAAGGAAACCAAAAGCAACGTGCACGAGCATATCATTACTCTTATCTTCAGGATCAACTTCATTTAGTAAATACTTTGTTGTCTAAAAAAGAGGATGGTAGACAGATAAGAAGATTTATGGGAATTGAGAATAGAGATGGGGATTTAGAAAAACTTGAAAAAGAAAGACTTAGAATCTCTAATAGTTTACAACGGGAAGAGTTTAAAAATATAAAATTAGAATGGGATTATCTTGTAAAAAAGAAAAACATAAACTACCCAAAATGGTATAGCCTTTTTAAAGGCCCTAGAAACATTAGAGAACTTGCAGCAAGGTGTGGGCATTTACCTGAATATTTAACTCTCTACAATATCTTATCAACACAAGTTCACACAACGAATGTACTTCATCAAATAGAAAATGTAAACGGTGTGGCTTTCCTTAGAAATTTAAGGATTCAAGATAATCCGGACCTGGTATTACAGTTTTCAAGGAGCTTAGGAACCTTCTCTTTACTTGAATATGTAAACTTTGTTTTACCCGAACAGACAGAGAGCATTCGGAAATGGACCATAAGTAATATCATTAAGTAATAATATTAAAGGAGTATCTCATAATTGGGATGCTTTTTTGTTTACAACAAAGTGTCGAAATATGGAAGTAACTGTTGGAATATTTGGTGTTTTGTTAGACTTGTTAAACTTTTCCTGTAAAATAGAAATTGACATTAGGCAAATTATATTGAAAGTAGGAAAAGTTTGGAGGGAGTAAATTGATAGAAAAGATTAGGATTAAGGAAGTAGCATCCTATGATTCAACGGGAATTGAAGTTAATTTGAATAAGATCAACTACATTTACGGAAGCAATGGTACGGGGAAAACTACTATTTCTGAATTGCTACGAAATAGTGTTAATCAAAAGTTCTCTTCTTGTAATATAGAATGGAAGCAAGGCAGCCCTGATTTTGATCTGTTTGTTTATAATAGAAATTTTGTTCAAGAGAATTTCAGTATCCACAACGATATTAAAGGTATCTTTACTCTCGGAAAAGAATCTACTGAAATATTAGCCTTAATTGATGGGAAATTGAAAGATGCAGAGAAACATCAGGACCGGATTGGAAGTTTAGAAAATAACATAAATCAAAAAAAAGAGCAGTTAGAAATCTTAAAAACAAATTTTACGAATCATTGTTGGGATTTAAAACAAAAGTATGACGAAAACTTTAAAGTGGCATTTACTGGTCTTCGAAATAATAGAGAGAAATTTATGGAAAAGTGCTTGAGTGAAGCCGAGAATAACAACAGTGAACTATATACATATGAAGAATTAAATAGAAGAGTGGAGTCCGTCTTTAAAAACTCACGAGTAAAAATCAGATCAATTCCAGAGATTCAATATGATGGTTCTTTAGAAGAACAATCAATATTTAA
>NZ_BJMS01000132.1 GCF_006539285.1 Sporolactobacillus inulinus | reverse complement strand
GCGAGCCTCCTCAGACAGGGCAGGAATCTGGGGTCTCGCTGGCACGCATCAACAAAGGCGATCCCGCAGGCGTCTCGCATCTACGCGTTTGATGCACAGTCTTTTGCGTGACCAAAAAATCAAACCAGGCAAAAAGCGCCCGGTCTTTAATCTCCAACTATGTGTGATGGATTCGTACCTTTTCGCTACTGAATCGCCGCTTTGTCCTATCGGCATCTTTAACAGGGAATCGAGGCAATTTTTCCGTATCCCCTTGCTCTAAAAGGTGTACTCAAATTTTTGCCGTCGCATTACCAATCGTTGCATCTTTTACACGCTACCGGGTATAATAAAGACACAAGGAACGTAAAATAAAACCGTCAGTGCACGCACACTGACGGAATGGCAATATCCGCGATAAGAGCGGATGCAGCGCATCAATCAAAACTTACATTTTCAGGAAATGGTCTGCTTCAATCAAAGCCACTGCAATGGCATATGAAGCGGATCATTTCTTTTTGTCTGACAGCATCAGTATTAGCACCGCAAAACTAATCATCAATGTTAATGCTTGAAATACTGTCATCGGCTTCACCCCCAATCTATAAGGGTGTCACCGCATCCGCTCATATGCTTCATTCATTGCCTGTGTTGATTATAGCATGCCATAACCCAATTTTGGGGAATGGCTAGCCAGTGCATTTATGTACCGGTTAAAATACATTTTAGAAAACGCAAAATTGCACTGTCAGCGGTTACCCTCGATGTGAGGGAATGTCATCAAATTTGAGGGCACCATGAAGGATATTAGTGAAAGTTGGCCATACATCCAGAATGGGCATCTACTTGTTGATTCAATCATTTTTGCGTACGATTTGCGTATAAACTGCTGTTTCATTAAAAATAACTTAAACTGTACTACCTGTTATACATAGTAAAAACCCCTTGGTTTCAAGGGGTTTCGTGGTTATTCATGATGGCCCTGGCAGGAATCGAACCTGCGACGCACGGTTTAGGAAACCGACGCTCTATCCACTGAGCTACAGAGCCGAATCTCGCACCACGTTTGGCGACACTGTGTATTATACAAAAAAAGAAGAGCTTTGAACAGTGCTAGACGTTAGAAGACAAATAAAAAGCAGCCCTTGTTTAGAGAGGACTGCTTCCACATTATCGGTCATGGCCGAAGATCAAAGTTTAACAACGTTTGCAGCTTGAGGTCCACGGTTACCTTCAACAATGTCGAAGCTAACTTCTTGACCTTCTTCAAGCGTTTTGAAACCTTCGCCTTCGATTGCAGAATAGTGTACGAATACGTCATTTCCGCCTTCAACTTCAATGAATCCGTAGCCTTTTTCTGCATTGAACCATTTTACTTTACCGTTTTGCATGTGTAACTGCCTCCCTAAAACGTTGCGCTGCCCGCGCGTGAACTAAAACCATTTACCAATTAACAAAAAACGCAAAATATAAAAACAGACCTTTCCAGAAGTAAAAACTACTACACTTCAAGGAAGGGTCTTCATTCTTACATCTGATCTTATATTAAGTAGTAAAATGGTTTATTACAATATAGCACAATCACCATTTAGTGTCAATGAAATATCATTTTTGTAAACGGATACTTCCTTGGTCTAACAACATTCTTATCTCGTGTATCCCGATCATTGTTCCGGCTTTCATGCTACGATTATTTTCGACAACATTCTACTTTTTTATACACGTATTGCATTCACGATTCATACTTTTTCACTTTTTTTTGCGCTTTTTAGGTGATACACTTAATGAATTGTATCCATGTTCTTATTTTAAATTGCTTTTATGAAAGGGCGTCTTACATGGTCGAATCTGCTCCAGCAAATAAACTAATTTCTGTCGCTGGTATGGTTGGCATCGGCAAAACAACCTTTGCCGATGCTATGGCACACCGGCTCGGCTACCGCACCTCATTCGAAAAGGTGGATGGAAATCCATATCTTGATTTATTTTATAAAGATTTTAACCGTTGGGCCTTCCATCTTCAGATCTTTTTCCTTGGTGAACGTTTCAAGGAAACAAAGCGCATTTCGGCCAGTCCAGATAATTTCATTCAAGACCGTTCGATTTATGAAGATACCGGGATTTTCGCAAAGATGCATTATGAAAAAGGAACGATGTCCGAGGCCGATTACCGTACTTATACAAGCCTTTTTGAGGCGATGGTTATGACGCCGTATTTTCGCCGCCCAGACCTGCTTATTTACCTCCACGGTTCACTAGACGCGACCGTAAACCGTATTTGCAGGCGCGGTCGCGGCCTCGAAAAAGAAACACCGCACAGCTACTGGCAAGAAATGTATCAGCGCTATGAGCAATGGATCAGCGATTTCTCCATCTGCCCGGTGCTGAAATTGGATATCGATGATTACGATTTAGTCAATGATCCGGATACAGGCGATGCGCTTGCGGTCTTGATTCAGGAACGATTAAAAGAAAATGTACACTGCGGCAGCTAAGGAGCGACGAGGCTGTCCCAAAAGGCTGCGCTCCGATTGCTCGCATCAACAGAGCGCGACCGCGGGCAATCCAGGAGCCTCCTCGGCTGATCCTGTAAGGCCTGCGGGGCTCCTCCGGCTCGCGATTAACGGGAACGCTCCGCAGGAGTCTCGCATCTTCGCGCTTAATCCCAAAGTAGACATTTTTTAAGGGTGTCTCAAAAGTCAATTGACTTTTGAGACACCCTCGTCATTTTTATTGGTCCTTTTGTTTTTTATCCGTTTGATCATCTTGCTTTTTTTCTTTCTCAGGTGCTTTCGGCTCCTTTGGGTCCAGCGAAATCCCCAAGTCGTCGATCATTTTGGTTAATCGGGCATCATTATTTACTTTTTGATGAAAGGGCACTACGCGCACCTCCTAAACTTTGATCGGATTATTCCTTTGGCGCGATCTTCTCAACATTTTTCATGTACGGACGTAGTGCTTCCGGGATAACCACCGTACCGTCTTCCTGTTGGTAATTTTCCAAAATAGCAGCAACCGTTCGCCCGACAGCAAGCCCCGAACCGTTCAGGGTATGCACAAATTCCGGCTTTGCTTTCGGCGCGCGCCTGAATCGGATATTCGCCCTGCGTGCTTGGAAATCTTCAAAATTACTGCAGGAAGAAATTTCACGATACGTGTTTTGGCTTGGGATCCAAACTTCAAGGTCGTATTTCTTTGCGGCTGTAAAGCCAAGGTCACCGGTGCATATGGCAACCACACGGTACGGAAGGTTGAGCAGGCGCAGCACTTCTTCCGCATGACCGGTCAGCTTTTCCAGTTCGTTATAAGAATCCTCAGGCTTCACGAAACGAACCAGCTCTACCTTGTTAAATTGGTGTTGTCGGATGATTCCACGCGTGTCGCGTCCGGCAGAACCTGCTTCAGAGCGGAAACAAGCGCTGTATGCAGCAAATGCTCTCGGAAGTTCATCACCATTCAACATCTCATCACGATAATAGTTTGTCACCGGCACCTCTGCCGTAGGGATCAGGAAGTAGTCGCGATCATCGGCAATTTTAAACGCATCTTCTTCAAATTTAGGAAGCTGTCCGGTTCCGGTCATGCTCGTCCGGTTAACCATATACGGTGGCATGATCACTTCATAGCCATGGTGATCTTCGTGTAGATCGAGCATGAAGCTGATCAGTGCGCGTTCCAAACGAACACCTAAGCCCTTATAGAAAACAAAGCGGCTTCCGGTAACCTTGGCAGCCCGTTCAAAATCGAGAATACCCAAATTGGTTGCAAGATCCCAATGCGGTTTCGGTTCATAATCGAACGGTTTCGGTTCACCCCAAAAGCGGATTGGTTTGTTATCGTCTTCACTCGCACCAACCGGCACTGTTTCATGTGGAACATTCGGAATCGACAGCATGACTTGCTTCAGTTCATCTTCAATTTTACCCAGTTCGCTGTCCATTTCTTTAATGCTGGCACTCACCTCACGCATTGACACAATCAGATCCGACGCGTCTTCCTTTGCTCGCTTCTTCGCTGCGACCTGTGCGGATACTTCATTACGTTTTGCTTTCAGCACTTCCGTACGACTGATCAGATCGCGTCGCTTGTTATCCAATTCTGGAAAACGTTCAAAGTCACTCAGGTCTTCGCCACGCTTATTTAACTTTACTTTGATTTCATCATAATGGTCTCGTAATCGTTTCATGTCGAGCATCGTTCTCTGCCTCCTAAAAATAGAAAATCTCGTCCCCTTCACTCATAAGGGACGAGATTATAAACCCGCGTTGCCACCCAAATTGCCAGCAGCTTGCCTTGCGCTGCTGCTGACCGCTTTAGTCATTGATAACGAAATGATCCGTGTGATCCGCTTCGTGCGGATCCAGCTCTCAGGGACGGATTCGCCATCGCTTCTCCACCGCTTCCCACCAAGCGCGGCTCTCTTCAAAAGAAGACAAAGGCTACTTTTTCCCATCATTAAGCACAGTAGATTGACTTATTTAAAATCTACACTACTGAATTGAAAAAAGCAAGCGGTTAACGGGATTCATTTACCATTTGGACAAAATAACGATGCATCGCCGGATCACTGGTTAATTCCGGGTGGAAGGCGCAGCAGAGGAATCGACCTTGTCTGCACGCAACAATATGGTCCTCATAAGTTGCCAGCACATCCACATTAGCTGCAGCACTCTTAATATATGGCGCCCGGATAAAAACGCCGGTATAATGTTCACTGATTCCTTTAATGGCCAAGTCTGCTTCAAAGCTCTCCACCTGGCGTCCAAAGGCATTCCGTTTCACATCAATATCCAGTATGCTGAGATGCGGGCCTTTTCTTCCCTCAATTTGTTTCGCCATTAGGATCAGTCCCGCACAGGTGCCGAACACTGGTTTTTCGGCTGCAAACTGCTTGACCGCTTCAAAAAGACCATATCGATCCATCATTCGACGCATCATTGTACTTTCGCCGCCCGGAAGCACCAGCCCGTCCAATCCCTCAAGATCGCCAATATTCTTCACTAAAGAAACCTGTGATCCGGAATTTTCCAGCGCATGGACATGTTCACTGACCGCACCTTGGAGGGCCAGCACGCCTATTCTCGTTGCCATTTTGCTCACCTCAGATGCCGCGATCCTGCATACGTTCGGCAGGTTCGAGATTGCTCATATCGATACCTTTCATCGGAGTGCCCAGTCCCTTTGAAAGTTCAACAATCCGTTCATAATCTTGGTAGTATGTGGTTGCTTCAACAATTGCACGGGCAAATTTTGCCGGATTCTCTGATTTGAAAATTCCGGAACCAACAAAGACACCGTCTGCACCCAGTTCCATCATCAGCGCTGCATCAGCAGGCGTTGCAACACCCCCGGCAGCAAAGTTGACGACCGGAAGACGACCGGCTTCTTTAATTTGTAAAAGAATTTCATAAGGCGCGCCGAGTTCTTTGGCAAAGACCATGACTTCATCCTTTTCCATAGACACCACTTTACGCACCTGGCTGTTTACGAGACGCATGTGGCGAACTGCTTCAACAATATTTCCCGTTCCGGGTTCGCCTTTTGTCCGCAACATTGCAGCGCCTTCGCCAATTCGACGTGCTGCTTCTCCCAGATCACGGCAGCCACACACAAAAGGCACAGTAAATGCCTTTTTCTCAATGTGGAAAACATCGTCGGCAGGAGTCAACACTTCACTTTCATCAATGTAGTCTACCTTCATCGCCTCGAGTACACGTGCTTCAACAATATGTCCGATTCTCGCTTTCGCCATAACCGGAATGGACACTGCATTCTGAACTTCCTCAACAATCGTTGGGTCGGCCATACGCGCAACGCCGCCTGCCTTGCGTATATCGGATGGGACGCGTTCCAAAGCCATGACAGCCGTTGCGCCTGCTTCCTCCGCAATTTTCGCTTGTTCTGCGTTGACCACATCCATAATCACGCCGCCTTTTTGCATTTCTGCCATTCCGCGTTTGACACGATCTGTACCTTTCTGTACCACCATAACCCCTCCAATGAGCTTCTCTAGAATCTACCAAACTACCTATAGTGTACAATAAAACCCAGTAAATAAATACGCATAATATAAGTTTGGATGAATTTTCTTTTTTTTGTTTTCTCGTTTGCCCATACATGCAGTTTTGATTCATGAATCTTGATCTTGGCAGACATTTCAGCTGCTCGCAATAGGGCTTATCGTAGCTTTATTTATAAGAAAAACCGGGCAAAATACGCCGGGTCCTAATCTCCAACCATGTG
>NZ_BJMS01000131.1 GCF_006539285.1 Sporolactobacillus inulinus | reverse complement strand
AAAAACCCTTTATTCACGCTTGGCTTTTGTTTAGTTTTCAAGGAACATTCTTCGCTGTGTTGTTCCCAACAGCATCTTTTAAATAATAACATGTTTCCGAAGGGAAGTCAACAACTTTTTTTCGTTTCATTGTCCGCTGTAATTCAGCGACAAGAAATATATTAACATGGATTCACTTACGAGTCAATATATTTTTTTAGCCTCTGATGAGCGGCAAAAATTATCTTATCATCTACATCGAGCAACGTCAAGCACTTTTTTAACGGTTTCCGTTCAAACACCTAGTGAGAACTTTATGATAATCAATGCAGCAAGTCCCGGAAGTCCTAAGAGGCCGCTTACTGCGGCTGTTGCAAGGTTGATCGGAATATGCATGCTAAACGATTCGCCGATAACATTCAGCAAAAAGAGAAGCAGCGCGCCGACAACAAGCCGAACCGCCAATTTGCCGATCCAGCGCATTGGGTGAGCTGATGCCCCCGCAACAATCATAATCAAAAATACTACAAGGATGCCGATAACCAAAAAAAGATAACGACTCAAAAGACATGCCTCCCACCTAATAATATCGAAAACTGCGGTTGTCCTACAGTTATTCCATATATAGGATATGAAAGCATGTCCCGTTTAGAACCTTATTTGTCGATAAACGTCTTTCGCTCACGAAATTCTTTTAAAAGATAGAAATATTTTGCTTCTGCAAGTTTCAATTGATGCAGCACTTCGTCCGAGGGATCAATACTTGCATCAATAATCTTTTTCTTAGTCATCCATTCATCATTGCATTGATGAAGCAGATTCAAAAATGATTGGTCTAGCTCTTTGCGCAATGTGCCTTTTTTTCTGCCAAACATGGCACCACCATCTCCAATAATCTCGCTTCTTCACCCATGAAATGCTTACTGTCAGAGTTCTCTACGTCCTTCGAGTGCTTTAGAAAGCGTCACTTCATCCGCGTACTCTAAATCACCGCCTACTGGAAGGCCGTGTGCGATGCGCGAGGTTTTGACACCAATCGGTTTGACGAGCCGAGAGATATACATTGCCGTTGCCTCGCCCTCAACCGTTGGATTGGTTGCAAGAATAATTTCTTTTACTTGTTCATCTTCAAGCCGTCGAATCAGTTCAGCGACCTTAATGTCTTCCGGGCCAACGCCGTCCATAGGCGAGATCACTCCATGCAGTACATGGTAGACCCCATGATAGTCGCGCATCTTCTCCAGTGCTACGACATCTTTTGGATCCTGCACAACGCAAATGATCGAATGGTCACGAGAAGAGTCATCACAAACAGAACACGGATCATGGTCACTAATGTTCTGGCATTCCGAGCAGTAGACCAGTTTACGCTTCACATCAACAAGCGAACGCGCGAAATCCATCACATCATCTTCATTCATATCTACCGCAAAAAACGCTAGTCGCACTGCCGTTTTGGGACCGATCCCTGGTAATTTCATAAAACTGTCGACTAATCGCGCAATCGGTTCAGGATATTGCATTCCTGGTCTTCCTTTCGCTCTAGTAAATCTTCATATAAAGGAACGGACCGCGCATTTCTTAACAGAAATCGCCGTCCTCATAGACTTCCATTCATGCTCTCAACTTAGAATCCCGGCAAGTTCATCCCTTGAGTAAACTTGCCAAGTCGTTTGGCCGAGAGTTCATCCGCGTGGGTCAGCGCATCGTTCACAGCCGCAACGATCAAGTCCTGAAGCATTTCCACATCATCAGGGTCGACCGCTTCGGGCTGAATCGCGACATCAACAATTTGCTTCTGTCCGCTTGCTTTTACAGTAACTACTCCGCCGCCTGCTGTTCCCTCAACAATTTCTTCTTTCAATTTATCTTGCGCTTCTGCCATTTGTTTCTGCATTTTTTGTACTTGGCGCATCATGTTATTCATATTTCCGCGCATCATACGAATCGCCTCCACGGTTTTTAGTCTTTTATATCGAGCAAATCAGGACCGACAAGCTTTTTTGCCTCAGCAATAATCGAGTCTTCTTCTTGCTTCTCACCATCGCTGTCCTCGTCTTGATTTGATTTCGAACGTTCAATATATGCCTTTTTCAACTTTTTCCAAGCATCCTCCGGAATCGGATACATCACTTTTTGCTTGTGGGTAACATCCTGTACAATCGATTGAACAAGTCCCAGGAGATTATTTTTATTTTCCATAACCATCTGGCAGTGAAAGTCATACTTGAACGCCTGAACAAACCCTTGTGCGGAGCTGGCTACCGGCTGACTCTCAAGCATCCAAGCATGAGCCGCCACATTTTCTGACCGGATTTTCGCCATAACTTTCGCCCAAGCTGAGCGCAGCTCAATCAGATCTTCTTTGGTTGCGTCCTCAAGCACACGATTAATATGTGCGGTCGGGATGCGCAGCCCGCTGTTACGCCGCGGCGCACGTGCGCGTTTCGTTTCCTGTTGCACAGGCTGCTGAGTCACCCCCGGTTGAGGGGCGGCAGACATGAGCTTTACCTGGCGTTCAAGGGCGTCCACGCGTTTCGCTAATGCATCTGACCCAGCACCGGCTTCTATGTCGGTGGCTTGCACTTCAGATTGCTCACATAGACGAATCATCGCCATCTCTAGTAAAATCCGCGGATGGTTGGTCCGCTTCATGTCCAGAAAAGCACGGTTTAATTGGTTAATGACATGAAAAATGGTTCCTGAGGAAATGGTTTCCGCCTGCTTCCGGAACGCATCATCAACACGCGGACGCGACAGCAACTCTTCAAGCTGCGGCGACGTTTGGTACAGCAAAAGATCACGGTAATAATAGATCATCTGTTCCATCAAGCGCAGCGGATCTTTGCCCTGATCGAGCAGTGCGCCGATTTTGCCGACTGCCGCAGCGGCATTGTTTTCCATCAGTAATTCGATCAGTTCACGAATCATCTGATCGGCGACCATGCCGGTCACATCAAGAACATCTTGAACGGTTATCGCCGCTTCGCTGTAGGCAGCCGTCTGATCAAGTACGCTGAGTGCATCGCGCATCCCGCCTTCACTTGCCTTGGCAATCAGCTGCAGCGCCTCATCTTCTGCCTCAAGATGCTGGTCTTGAACAACAAAGCGGAGCCGTTGAAAGATTTCTGACGAGGGAATGCGACGAAAATCAAACTGCTGACAGCGTGAAATGATCGTCAGCGGAATTTTTTGAGGTTCGGTCGTCGCAAGAATAAATACAGCATGTTCCGGCGGCTCCTCAAGTGTTTTCAACAGGGCATTAAACGCACCTGTAGACAGCATATGCACTTCGTCAATGATATAAACTTTATACCGTACTTCGCTCGGCGCATACTTCACTTTGTCGCGAATGTCGCGAATTTCATCGACACCATTATTTGAGGCTGCGTCGATTTCAATCACATCGGCAATGCTGCCGGCTGTGATGCCGCGGCAGGCCGCACATTCGTTACATGGCTCTGACGTCGGTGCCTGTTCACAGTTAATGGCTTTCGCAAATATTTTCGCGGCACTCGTTTTTCCTGTTCCTCGTGGTCCGGTGAATAGATATGCATGGGAAAATTGCTGTTTGGTCAGCGCGTTCTGTAGAGTCTGAGCGATATGCTGCTGGCCGGCCAGATCATGAAAGGTCTGGGGCCGGTAGACTCGGTACAGCGCTTGATAAGCCATCTTTCTCCCCCTCTCACCGAATGCACTCGGCTTTAATTAACAGATACACGTTCATTATACCGATAACTGAGCATGAAAGAAACTGCCGCACACATCTTTCTCTATAAAAACAAGAGCCGCCGAAGCTCTGCTTCGACAGCTCTTGTTGCAATTATTTTAACGCCGTGCACCTTTCGTCGATCAAGACACCATGAGCGTTTCTCAAGTCGCCGGCTCGGCCCAGGCAGCCCCGCGGCACACGAAAGGTCTCACTTACTGCTGCTTCCTTCCGGACCTGACAGGGTTCATGAGTTTCCGTTGCGCGGGACCCAGACGTCAACACCACGTGCTTGAGGCTGCCTCACAGTATCGAGACCTCGTGAAAGGAATTCAACCTCGCTACAGCGGATTGCGAGTTACAGGGCACCGCTACCTCCCCATCTAGCACGGCTGATTGGATAACAAATTAATGGCGGAGGCGAGAGGATTTGAACCCCCGCGGCGCCGAACGACGCCCTAACTGATTTCGAGTCAGTCCCCTTCAGCCACTTGGGTACGCCTCCACAGCCAAATATCGTAACGCAGAATAGTTTACCACAGACTAACGGACAAGTGCAAGCAAATCATGTATTGTCGGTTTCACACATCTTCTTCTTTCTCTCCCTCAGTTTTCGAAAAAAATCACTGAGCATTGCACTACACCGTTCGCTGAGCACGCCTGCTTCAACTTCGGCACGGTGATTGAAACGCTCCTCCTGAACCAGATTCATCAGTGTGCCCGCACATCCCGCCTTGGGATCTGACGCGCCATAGACCAGGCGATCGATCCGCGACAGAACAATGGTACCGGCACACATTGGACACGGCTCTAGCGTCACGTACAGCGTGCATCCGGACAGGCGCCAGGTTCCCAATTTTCGGCTTGCCTGTTCAATCGCCATCAACTCGGCATGTGCGGTTGGTTCCTGAAGCAGCTCGCGCTTATTATAACCTGCTGCTAGGACTGCGCCGTCCTTAACAATCACTGCCCCAATCGGCACCTCGCCAATCGCTTCTGCTTTCTTCGCCTCCGCAATCGCTAACGCCATAAACCGTTCATCCACGATGCACATGGACATTCCTCCTGTCTGATCAGCAGTATACCGAATGTCATCGATGAATACAAATAGAAAAAGACGCCCCCATCCAGAGAGAGCGTCTTACAATCCGATCTTCAGTTATTCTTCATCGTTCGACAGATGCAGCTTGTTGATCAGTGCAAAGAACAAGCTGAGCAGCACGCCGACAAGCGTTGCCAGACCCATACCGTTTAGCGGCACTTTGCCAATATTAATGGTCACACCGCTCAATCCGGCTGCAAAAATCACCGTTGCCAGGATAATATTCTGGGCCTTAGCGAAATCCACCTTTTTCTCAACAAGAATACGGAACCCGTTTGAAGCAATGACACCGTACAAAATCAGCGAGATCCCGCCGATCACTGCCGAAGGAATCGACGTAATCAATGCTGAAAGCTTACCAACAAAAGAAAGAATAATCGCAATCACCGCCGCTCCGCCGATCACCCAAGTCGAATAGATTTTTGTTATTGCCAAGACACCAATGTTTTCACCATAGGTTGTATTCGGTGTCGATCCAACAAATCCGGAAATCACGGTCGAAATCCCGTTACCGAACATCGAACGGTCAAGACCAGGATCCTTAATCAAATCTTTGCCAACAATATTGCCTGTAACCATTAAGTGTCCAATATGTTCCACGATAACAACGAGTGCTGCCGGAAGAATAATCAGAATGCTGGCAGTATTAAAAGTCGGCGTATAAAAATGTGGCAACGACAACCAGTCTGCATGCATCACCGGCTTGAAATCGAGAATGCCCGCCGCCCAAGCAAATAAATAGCCGGCAACAATGCCGATCAAGATCGGAATGATCTTCAAGAATCCACGCAAGAGCACCCAGCCGAGAATCGTGATCAGGATCGTCAGCAGCGAAACAAGCACCGTCTTCGGATCCATCGTCCAATTGGCAGCGCCAGCCGGGGCAATCAGACCGGCGCTTTGCGCTGCCGTTGGAATCAGCTGCAGCCCGATGATGGCCACAATGGAGCCCATTGTCACCGGAGGAAAAACAACATCAATCCATTTCGTGCCAACAAGATGAATGATCAGCGACACAACCATAAAAACCACCCCGACAGCAATAAAGCCGCCAAGCGCCGCCTGATAACCATGCGTGCCGATGACCGCAAGAACCGGAGAAATAAATGCAAAACTTGAGCCCAGATAAGCCGGAATCTTTCCGCGGCAAATGGCTAGATAGAGCAGTGTGCCGATTCCGTTCATGAGCAGAATCGTCGCCGGATCTACCTGGAAAATAAGCGGAACCAGTACCGTTGAGCCGAACATTGCAAATAAGTGCTGAAAACTTAAAGGAATACTTTCAATTAAAGGTAGCTTTTCGTCTGTTTGAACAATACGACTCGCCACTCGAATCCCCTCCATTATGTATAATTTTGTCTAACTTTTTAAGTATACCGAAGCCTTGTGGCCTTTAAAAGATTAAGTTCAAAAAAATTTTTGCCGCAAGAAAAACCGGGCAAAAAGCGCCCGGTCCTTAC
>NZ_BJMS01000130.1 GCF_006539285.1 Sporolactobacillus inulinus | reverse complement strand
GTCTATTGCCTGTCCGTAAGTATAGCGTAGGATCTATGCTCGGTTCTTCAAGTGGTCATTTATTATGCCTATCTTTTTTAGGTGCCTGCTTCCGTCTTTGGCAATTTTATGGATTTCTGCAATCATCAATCCCCTTTTATGTACTTGTCTCATTTTCCGACAATGTAGCCTTATACATTCGGGTTAAAGTGTAACAACTTTCAACTTTTTTGGTTCATCCAAAGATTAAGGCTATATGTTGATCTCCGAATGAATATCTCTGAAAAATAGATTCGTCAAATTCAAAGAAGATAATAATAACCCATCGAATTTTGAGACATCAACATCCTCGCCAAACCATTTTTTCAGCACTTCTTTTGCTTTGTTTTTTTGATATTCCTAAGAATGAGTTTAAGGATCATTTGGGTTAATCCTAGCTATAATCGTAATTCTACTCCTTTAACAGAATGTTTCCCGGTGTATGCAAGGGGCTTTTTGCTCGCAGGCTGCTCCTCTCTGCTTCTCATTTTCCTGCTTGAATAGACAGGATACAGGTTTGTTTTGTATGCGCAGATATCCGCAATCATTATTACCCTATCTCGTGGATGCATTCGTGCATGCAGGATCAGCTCACTAATATATATCTTCGCGTCAGGTATCGATGACGAAGCTGACACGATTGACATCGTAATAAAGCCAGGAGTGATAAACCGGTGTATTGTATTGATTAAATCCTGTCTTATCGACTTGGTAAATTGGATCGCTCACATGACAGTTTAAGTATTGCGCAAGTGTGTCGTCGGCTAATAATACATTGATAATCTTGTAGCTTCTTTTTATAGTCATGCCATATTTTTTTTCAAAAAGCTCATGCATAGACATTTGATCATTTATTTCTGTTTCCAAATCGCTAAAAAGATTAACCGGGTAGCTACTAATCTCGTACCCAAATGGAACACCCTTAAAATACATAATCCGGCCCAGCTCCAAAATGTCGCTTCCTTTAGGAACGGATAATCGTTTGGCGATGAGTGAAGAACAGGGTTTTAGCGTCTCTTTAATAATTTTACGTTCCGGTTTCTCTCCAACTTTCTTCATATATTCTGAATATCCGTCTGCTGCGATTAAGCTTCTTTCGATTTTTCCCGTTTTAACGAAAGTTCCTTTTCCCTGTTTTCGAACGAGGTAACCGCTATCCACTAAATCCTGTAATGAACGTCTAATCGTGATGCGGCTAACCTCATACTTGTCACAGAGTTCTGTCTCCGATGGCAAACGTGAACCATCCGTATAAGATCCATTATTGATCTCTTCGATAATTTTTCGTTTGACCTGGATATAAAGCGGATAGAGGTTATCTTTATTTAACACGCGCGTTCACAACCAATCTTCGTTTATTTACTATCTATTATACACATTATTTTCATAGTTTTTTATGTGAGCAGGTTACACTTGGTCGCTATTCATCACACCTCGACGGGAACTCAAGACCGCGAGCACACAAGCCCGGTACATTGGATTGATCACCACTTAAAGGGAAGTCAACACACACGCAGCGATTCCGTTTTTCTGCTCTATATAAAAAAGGATCACCAACCACATGAAAACTTGCGGCCAGGTGATCCTATAAGCCTGATCCCTCCATACGCTCCTGATCAGATCGAAGCAAGTGGAAGAATTAGGCAGGGGAGACTAGTCAATCAAATAGATTGCTTCATTAGTATTCCAGTTTCCACATGTACCGTCTCTTTGTGAGTGGGTGTTTGCGGGCAATCGCTAGCTGTTCTGCGTATACTCGCAGTACGCCGGAAATCAGAATCGGGTTAAAGTAGTCGATCACTTCTTTGGATACATAGTTTGCTAGTCCGAAATCTTTCGCGTCCACCACGGTGGTCTTGGCTTCGAATCGATTCAGGAAGTCCAGCGCGCGTGAATCCATCGGGCGCGTTTTCCCATCGTTCATCAAGAGCAGGAATGGCTTGTCTTTTTCCACGATTTCGAATGGGCCATGGAAGAATTCTCCGTCACTGAATGAGCCCGAGTTCACCCACTGCATCTCAAGAAGCAGGCAGATCGAGAAGGAATACGCGACTTCCGTTGTCGCTCCGCTGCTCATCACATAAATGACCGGTGCATCTTTGTAAGCTTCGCCGAATGCTTTGGCTTGCGGCACGAGCAGTTTCGTCGCTTCATCGATTGCGCCATAGATTTTCTCGACGCCGTCCATAAATTGCTCGTAATAGTCATAACCCTCGAAAGCGTTCAGAATTTCAACGGCCAAGGTCAGGATCTTGGTCATCTTGTCCATTTTAGCGGAGTAGCTTTCAAAAAATCCGTGCGTGACCACATAGTCTGCGTCTTTGGTCAGCGGAGATTCCGGTTCATGGGTCACCGCGATCACATGAGCGCCCAGTGATTTTGCGAGACTCGTCGCTTTTACCGTTTCCGGTGTATTTCCGCCAAGTGAGCAGGTAATGACAATACTGTTTTCACCGACGGCGGCTGGTGTATCGTAGTTAAATTCATTGGCTGTATAATGGCCGACAATGAGTTTCTTTGCATTGGAGCGGAGAAAATAGAATCCCGGATAGAGATCGGCTTTGGATCCGCCGCAACCTACAAAATAAACACTTTGAATCGCTTCCTGCTTGCTTTGAATCGATGTAACGATTTGATTAAGTTCCACTGACTGTTCCTCCCTGATATCATAAAAATTAATGTAGTATTTTGGATAGAAAATTTTTGGTGCGTGCGTGCTGAGGATGAGTGAACAGCTTCTCCGGTGTATTCTCCTCAACAATCTGACTGTGGTCCATGAATAAGATGCGGTCACCTACCTCTCTGGCGAAGCCCATTTCATGCGTCACAATCACCATCGTCATGCCCTCTTTCGCCAGTTGTTTTATTACCGCTAGGACTTCGCTGACCATTTCTGGGTCAAGGGCCGAGGTCGGTTCGTCAAATAACATCGCCTCAGGCTGCATCGCCAGTGCCCGGGCAATCGCGATCCGCTGCTGCTGGCCGCCGGAGAGCGTCACCGGATAAACGTCTCGCTTATCTTGTAGCCCGACTTTGCCGAGAAGTTCCATGCCGAGCTTCTCGGCTTCGGCTTTGTTCATTTTTTTCACCCGTGTGGGGGCATGACAGATATTCTGAATCACGGTTTTATGTGGAAACAGATTGAACTGCTGGAAAACCATGCCCATTTTTTCTCGGACCTTGTCGATATTGACTTTCTTATCGGTGATCTCCTGATCGTCAACGACAATGGATCCTTTCGTTGGTTTTTCCAATAAATTCAGGCAGCGTAGGAATGTACTCTTCCCCGACCCCGACGGTCCGATAATCACGATCACTTCGCCGTCATGGATCGTACAGTTGATGTCTTTCAAGACCTCATGACTGCCGTAAGACTTGTCTAGATTTTTAACGGTAATCACTGCTTTTCAGCCTCCTCTCCAAATGGCTCAGTAGCCGGGTCAGTGCCAGGGTCATGACGAGATAGATGAATGAGGCGACAATAATCGGCTCAAGTCCGAGGGCGGTCGTCCCTCTAACGGTGGTCGTCTGGTACATGAGTTCAGAGATCCCGATAACCGAGACCAGCGACGAATCTTTGATGTTGCCGATGAACTGGTTGCCAAGTGCCGGCAGAATGTTTTTGAACGCCTGCGGCAAAATGATGTCGATCATCGTCCGCCGCTTGCTCATGCCAAGACTTCTCGCGGCTTCGGTCTGTCCGTAGGGGATCGCTTCAATCCCCGAACGCATCGTCTCTGAGATATACGCAGAGGCGTGAATCGTCAGCGCAATCGCGCCGGTGAGAAAGTCGGGGACGTTCACCTGGAGGATCATCGGCAGCCCGACATAGACGAGAAAGATTTGTGCCAGAAGCGGCGTGCCCCGGATAAACTCGATGTAGCCGATACTGATCCACTTGATGACTTTAATTTGCGAGCGCCGCATCAGCGTTAGGATAATCCCCAGCACGGTGCCGGCGATCACCGAGATTACGGCCAGTAAAAAGGTGATATACATGCCTTGTAAAAAGAACGTGTAGTAAGTGCCAAGAAAAGAAAAATTCAAAATATTCCACCTCCTATCGTCTTTATGAAAATGAATAAACGATTGAGCCAAGCCTCTCCGCATCATCTATTTTTAAAGAATAGACCTGCATATTCTTACATCACCAGGTGGTTACTTCAGATATTTCACATTGTCGAGTACCCATTGACTGTATTGCGGCTTATACTGGTCAATGACAGAATTGACCGCCTTCATTAATTCTTTGTCCGAGTTCTTTGGCAGTGCGATTGCGGCTCCTGCCGAATCATCATTGTACTTCAGATTGGTTTGTACAAGTAACGGATTCGCCTTGATGGCAAGGGCAGCCGTTGGAACATCTACAAGCATTGCATCCATTTTGTTATGCGCTAATGCAAGGGCAAGATCTGTGTTTTTGCCAAATAGTTTTAAAGGAGCTTTCGGGAAGTATTTCTGCATCACCTGCTGCTGAACAGATGAATTAATCACACCAACCGTTGCATTCTTCAGAACAGACGGCTTCTGGTACTTGCTTAACTCGCTCTTCCTGACGACAAATACATTAGTACTTTTGAAGTAGACTTTTGAAAAATCAGCCGCCTTTTCCCGTGTCTCTGTTGGGCTCATCGCCGAGACGAGTATATCTACCTTTCCACTCTGAAGGGCCGGAAGAAGGCCATCAAAATCCATATCTTTAATCTGATAATTAACCCCTAATTTTTTTGCAATGCGTTTAATTAGCTCAATATCAGAACCTTTGATTTCGTTTTTCCCATCATGACTGTAATGGAATTCGTACGGCGGCGTTGCAGCCATCAAACCAACAACAAGCGTTCCTCTCGATTTAATGGCTTTCACACCTGTTTTCTTTTCTCCGCCATTCCCACATCCGGAAAGCGCCAGAACGAGTATCAAAGCCATTGACAGTACTGAAAGAATCCTACATGTTCTCCTTCTCAATCTTCACATCTCCTTAGAAGTAATAATCAATGAACCATAACGATATAAGTGACTGAAAAGTATAATATGTATTAACTCATCTCCCTTATCTTTAAATTTTCAGTTATATTAGAGGCTATGTTTTATATAATATATTCAAAACAATCAAACGTCAATAATATATTATAAAATGTCTTAACTTGTAGAAAAAAAATTAATTGACTTAAGTTCTCAATCTATTGAATAGTCAATAGATTTTACTCCGCATGGGCATCGGCATGACCTAACTTTGGGACATTTTCCTTACAATCGGTGTGTTAATTCATAAGCATGTAACGAAATCCAGTAAAAGTTGATAAATAGATGATCATCTTCTAACTATTTCTTCTGAAATCATCTATAGAGTATAGAGCAGTTTTAACAGACTGCTAAAATTCAAGGAATCTACTGATGGGAGTCCTGAGAGATGTATTTCACAGATTTTTATACCAATCCAGGCGAAATTGTTTTTGTCAAGATAAGATTGAGCCACAGTGATCACCTTAAAAGTGAGCCACTTTACCCTATTGGCCTCCCATCTTTCAAGGCGAGACACGGAGTCGAAACGGCGGCGAATTACAAATGGTCGATCCACCAGAAGGATTCCTCGTCTCTACAATGCCCGAAATTCCGATTGAACACAGTCCCGGATTAACGGATTGATACCTTAAAAATCGCATGATAAGGTTGCTCAAGCAGCCGCGAACATACCACAAACCTATAATTGATCGCTATATAGCAGCATTTTTTTATAGGATACATGCTGGTGCTTTAGCTTTCCTGTTCGTAACGATACTTATCTTTGCACGTGATGTGATTTAGAAATAACGGTTTCGAACGATGGGGATCTGGAAAAAGTGAAACGCTTCATAACTATGGCTTACGATGCAAGTTGAGTGGATTGGGTTTACGGACACACTTGGTTGAGAGAGGGGGTTATCTGGCACTAATCCTTTATGGTACTTTTCACAAGCGTTCTGCTGCCATTTTGTATACCTTTTGCCGGTCTCGTTGTCCAATTGCTAGTAGATACATTTCATCATCGTCTTTATGAACGATTGGATAAATGATTCTCAAGTTCATGGCGCGCGGCTTGATTTTTGCATCGCCATTTCGCTTACCTTCAAGTGATTTTGCAACACCATTCGGAACTAATTGTATGCCTTCTCTAATTCGTCTGAGGACGACAGCAAGAACACTGTTTCTGCTTCCTTTAGTGAGTGCTTTTAGATCAGCAACGACCTTCTCATGAAGAGTAATTTCAACATTAAATTCACCTTTCGAATGATTGCATTAAATCGCACAAACTGTGTATAATAATGTTAAATCAAGGCAAAATAAATCCGCCAGTGCTTCGAACACTGACGGCATGG
>NZ_BJMS01000129.1 GCF_006539285.1 Sporolactobacillus inulinus | reverse complement strand
TGAAGATTCAGGTGGATACGTGAGCGAAGTAACTGTGGTAAAATAGCGAAGAAGAGGAGGGGTTGTCTGTGCTTAGAATAGGCTCTCATGTACACATGTCCGGTGCGAAAATGCTGCTCGGTTCAAGTGAAGAAGCCGTATCATTTGGAGAAAATGTAATGATGATTTACACCGGGGCGCCGCAAAACACAGTGAGAAAACCAATTGAAAAATTGAATATTGAAGCGGGACGTGCGCATATGAAGGAGCACGGCATTGAAGAAGTTGTCGTTCATGCGCCTTATATTATAAACATAGCAAACACAGTAAAACCGGAAACATTTGCGCTCGGTGTATCTTTTCTAAGAAAAGAAATTGATCGCGCAGAAGCAATTGGTGCGAAACAAATTGTGCTTCATCCTGGGGCTCATGTCGGCGCAGGCGTGGATGCAGGTATCGCTAAAATCATTGAAGGCTTAAACGAAGTGCTCGAGACGCGGGATAAAGTTCAGATTGCTTTGGAAACGATGGCTGGAAAGGGCAGTGAATGCGGATTCCGTTTTGAACAGTTGGCAAAAATCATCGATGGGGTGCAGCTGAACGAAAAATTATCGATTTGTTTCGACACCTGTCACACAAATGATGCAGGCTATTCAGTGGCTGAAGACTTTGACGGTGTGCTTGAAGCATTTGATCAGCTCATCGGTGTTGACCGAATTAAAGTCGTGCATGTCAACGACAGCAAGAATCCACAAGGAGCAAAAAAGGATCGTCACGAAAACATCGGTCTCGGAACGATCGGTTTTCAAGCACTCAATTATATTGTGCATCACCCGCAGCTGGACGCGCTGCCGAAGATTCTAGAGACGCCTTATGTAGGCGCGGATAAAAAAAGTAAGAAACCGCCTTATAAGTATGAAATCGATATGCTGAAAAAGCAAAAGTTTAATGAGCAGCTGATCCATGATATCAAAACAGGGTCATAAACAATAAGGGAAGAGCAAAAGCCGGGTCCAATTGGATTCCGGCTTTTCTATTCGTTCAGATCAGAGGTTCTTTGCAAGCTGCTCAAACTGTTTCTCTAGATGTTCGGCTAAATTCTCACCGATTTCCTCATCCAAGATCCGTCGAAGGGCTTTCTGACCACTCGGCTGAAACGGATTGATCCCTTTATTACGCACACGTCCGGCCACATGTGCCGCTTGTTGTTTTGTGACATGGATCTTGCATTGAACGGCGTATTGATACAATTCTTCAGCTGTTAAATGGTTCATTTTCTGAATAACTAATTGTTCGATGATCGGATTCAAGAACCCCACTCCAATCGATGATATAGAATGCACTCAATGATTAAGTTATGATCGGTGACAGAAAAAGATGACAGCGGTTTAATCGAGACAATTCTGAAAAATGTCGGAACTTGTCTAACAATAATTGCCAATAAAAGTGTCACAAACCGATCGATTAAAGTATAATGAAAAGCATCAGGAACATTTTAGAGAAAAAGAGATAAAGAAAAAGATAAGTATTGGGGAAATGGTGAAAAAGTTGTTACTAATGCAAGAGGAGTGATAACCATTATTTACCGAGAATCCTTTCTAACCGTTACCGAAAAGGAACAATTTGAAGAGCAGCTTTCAATGGAAATTCGTTTTTGCATTGATCCTTCAGGACATATTTTGGAATGCAATAAAAAAGGACAAGCACTCGTCGAGCAATTTGGTCATGATTTTCTGAAATTTTTTTCAGATTTATATGTTGATGAAGCACAGAACTTTCTAAATGCGATTAAAGAAAGCGATGATATTGTTACGGCTCTGCTGCATGATCAGTTAAATGAACTTGGTCTGGGCACTTTATATAATGGGTTCACAAAGAACGGACAAATTATTCTGGTTGGTTTCTGTACACAGACTTTGGCACGGCTGACAGGTGAATTTGTACATGAATTAAGGAATCCACTTACGATCATTAAGGGATTTCTTCAGCTCAGCAACTATACGAAAGAATATGAGAAATATCATCCGGTGATTTTATCTGAAATTGAGCGGATGCATACCATTTTGGATAACTTTTTAACCATGTCGCTTCGAAAATGTACGTATAAGAAGATGAATCCACATGAATTGTGCAAACAGCTCGTCGCACTACTGTCAGCTGAGTGCACGGTTAATCATGTTGCTTTTGATTATGACATTGCCTATACCGAGAACCATTGCAATGTCGATCTCGATCGAGTAAAACAAGTCGTGATTAATTTGTTGCGAAATGCGATGGAAGCATTTGAGGCAAAAAATAATGGAAACAAAATCGTGCTTCGGGGCAGTGTTGAAGATCGCGGCTATCGCTTCTCGTTGATCGATAACGGTCCCGGTATGGATCGCGAGGTGCTGAAACACTTAGGTCAGCCGCTCTATACTACAAAATCAAAGGGGACAGGTATTGGTATCTCTTTGTGCAAAAAGATTATTGCGGAGCATCGCGGAACGTTCTGCGTCAGCAGCGTGCCAAGAAAAGGAACAACTGTCAGCTTCTATCTTCCGTTTGTTTCTCCAGTATGATAATTTCCAATAAATACATCTGTGAAAATGATCGTTCTGAGTCACACTATATATGATCCTAAAATGAAAGCGAGGGGTCATTATGGCTGATAAGGATCATAATCACAAAACAGACTCAACGTACGATAAGCAAAACGCGTACAACAATGAGGAATATGCGCGAGAATTGGCTGCCGATCAATACGATCCAGAAGCAGATCGAGATCATGGTGACCGACGTGTCATGGAAGGCGGCAAGGGGATTGGCTGGCTCGGACTAATCTGTTCCGTGATCGCATTATTTTTCTTGCCGATCGTTCTAGGCATCGCCGGGATCATTATTGGTTATATTGCACTTCGACAAGGGGCCCGCGCTTTAGGCGGTTGGGCCATCGGTATCGGTTGTTTGGCTGTGTTGATTCAATTACTTTCGCCGCTGTTTTGGTAAATGAAGCAAAAGAACCTTTACTAGGGTAAAGGTTCTTTTGTTGTTAAAGCATATTTCTAGAGATGTTTATGTGATACATGTTACACTTTAAACGATAAAATACGAAAAAATTGTAAAGGAATGGGTGTGCATGGAGACAATCAAAGCAATTCAGACAAGACGATCCGTACGTAAAGTATCCGATAAAGAACCGTCAAAAGAACTTATTGAGCAAATTTTGGATGCGGCAAGGCGTGCGCCAAACCATATGAATACAGAACCATGGCATTTTATTGTGCTTACTGGAGAAGGACGTAACAAACTCGGTGCTGTGTATGGGAAAGAAAATCAGAAATTGCTTAAGGATGCAAACCAAGAAACAGTGAACGCAGCCTATGAAAAAGGGATTGCAAGCGCGAAACGTGCTCCGGTCATCATTGTTGTAACCATGGAGCCAAGCGACAATCCGCGTGCAGTTGCGATTGAGGATGTAGCGGCTACAGCGTGTGCGGTTGAAAATCTGATGCTTGCAGCTCATGAACTGGGACTGGGAAGCATTTGGCGTACAGGTGGTGCAGCATATACGGAAGAAGCGAAAAAAGCATTTGGCGTTTCTGAAAAAGGACGGGTTATGGGCTTCGTATATGTTGGCTATCCGGAAGAAGGCGTTGTTCCGAAAGTACCAGAACGCAAGTCCGTAGCTGAAATAAGCGAATGGATAGACGCGTAAAATTCGAAAAAATCTCACAAGGCTAAAGATCGGATCTGTTCCGGTCTTTTTTTATTTATATGATGCTCGTGTGCAGCCCGAATGTTTTTTGGTTCAAAGGCAAGGGGTTCAATTGATTCTTATTTGCTGTGAAATTAGTCATATTCATCGCGTATGGGTCATACAAATAATCGTCAGCTCGGACGAAGAAAAAAAGAAAGGAAAAGACAATAGTGGAGACTCATTTAATTACGTATGATGATGCGGTAAACGATCGGCTCTTTAGCACGGGACAATTTTCACCCAGGGTTGCGGTAATGATCCCTGCGCACAATGAGGAAGATTCGATAGCGGACGTCTTGAAAAGCTTATCTGAGCAATCGATTCCTAAAGGATTGGAGATGGACATTTATATTGCGCTGGACAACTGCACCGATAATACAGAAAAAGTCATCATGCAATGTAATGAACGCTATCACTTATCTATTTTTCTCCTCCATACAGTGGATAACAAGCAACGTAAAGTCGGTGCGTTAAACCAGCTGTATCAATTGTTTTGGGGGAATCCAATTGATCCTGTTCACCGAGATATAGGGGGGCTTCAAAAGAAGTATGCAGAGAGTATTGTGGCGTTTGTCGGCATCGACGCAGATGTCTATCTTGATAAAGACTGCATCCGAATTTTGTGGAGCGAGCTCAGCCAAAACCATAAAATTGGGGCGGTTTCTGCAAATTATACATGTCTTATGCCGGAGAGTGCACGCAAGCACCTAAGGAATGATCCGAATCGTGAACGATTGCTTCGGCAAGGAAAGTATGGCACTCCGCTGAATCGATGGTGGGTCGCGCAGCAAAATCGTGAATTCGCGCAGTGGACAATGAAACAAAAATACGCCGGCCACTTTGCGGAAATCGCCGGGGGGCAGTGCAGCATCTTTCGACCTAAGGCAGCCAAAGAGGTAAGCGAATGCTATAAGCTTAACGGACTCTATGATGATAAGTCGGATACCGAGGATCTGCTGCTTACTCAATACATTAGAGCTTGCGGATGGGTCTGCCTGATCAGCAAGGAAGCGCGCTGCTATGTGGACAGTATGAAAACACTTCATACGTATTGGAGCCAGCGAAATAAATGGGTTTCCGGGACCACGGACTACATGTTGCAGGATGGCTTGAGCACGAAATATGCGCGTCGCCTGTGGATTCAGGAAAGCGGTCTTTTCATCAATTTGCTGATTCGCTGCTTATTTGTTGTATTGGTTGGACTCTCCGTGCTTACCGAACAGTTTTATTGGAATTGGATTTGGATCACGCCAATCATTGCTGCTTCAATTTTGAATCTGATTTTAACCCTAAAAACGCCAAACAGCCGGTTCATCGATGTGGTGCTGGCAACCTTATTGATAAGCCCTGAAATTTATTTGTGGATCACGATCGGTACCCATATTAATGTATGGCTGGCAAAGATAAAAATTACTAAGCAAGATGGTTGGGCGAATCAATATCGTGCGGAGACCGGCCAAACACGCTCTCATTTTGTTCTTTATTTACTTTTATTTATCTTCGCTGTCGCAACAGCCGCGTATTTTATTGAGATTAACTCGAGCTTGCTGGCCAGCCAAACGATTCAGGCCGCTCTAAAGCCGTATCTCATGCAGGGATTCGTGGTGCTTACTCTTTTAACGATTTTCGAGTTAATGGTTATGATTCGTCAAATCTGGCGTCTGAGGGGTCCATATAAAGCATGAAAAACCGCCAAACATCAGTACAACTGTGTTTGGCGGTTTTTGTGCATCGATTAATCGGAGCACTCAATGGATGCACAATCAGATGTTGATTTTTTCTTGTTTCTCTTTTTTCTTTGCAAAGTATTCATCCGCAAGTTTATCGATTTCAATTTTTAGTTCGTCAACCATTCGATCTTCAGGAACTTTCCGAATGACTTCGCCATGCCGGAACAGAAGACCCTCACCGCGCCCGCCGGCGATGCCAATATCAGCCTCGCGGGCTTCACCGGGTCCATTTACGGCGCAACCTAACACGGACACTTTAATTGGTGCATTGATTTTGGAAATATACTGTTCAACCTCGTTCGCAACTTTGATCAGATCGATTTGGATACGGCCGCATGTTGGACACGATACGAGCGTTGCTGCGTTCGTGAGACCGAAACTTTTAAGCAGTTCACGGCACACTTTCACTTCTTCAACAGGATCGGCAGAAAGAGAAATGCGCATGGTGTTGCCAATGCCTTTATTAAGTAAAATGCCTAAGCCGGCCGCACTTTTAATCGTTCCGGAAAAAAGAGTACCGGATTCTGTGATTCCCAAGTGAAGCGGGTAATCAAAAGTCCGTGCAGCTTTCTCATAAGCTTCAACAGCTAAATGAATATTTGACGCCTTCAGTGAAACGATGATGTCATGAAAATCAAGGTCTTCAAGAATCTTAATATGGTGCAAAGCACTCTCGACCATTCCGTCTGCCGTTGGGTAACCGTATTTTTCAAGAATGTGACGTTCCAGCGAACCGGCATTGACACCAATGCGGATCGGGATATGCTTTTCTTTAGCTGCTCGAACGACGGCTTCAACATTTTCCTGTTTACCAATATTTCCTGGATTGATTCGAATTTTATCGGCGCCGCCTTCAATGGCCTTCAATGCAAGTTTATAGTTGAAGTGAATGTCCACGACCAGCGGAATCTTGATTTGTTTTTTGATTTCCGGAATGGCAAGGGCATCCTCCATGGTCGGACAAGCCACCCGAACGAGTTGACAACCTGCTTCCTCAAGCCGATGAATTTGTTCAACGGTTGAGGCAACATCTCTTGTCTTCGTTGTTGTCATACTCTGTATGATCACTTCATTAGAGCCGCCAATGGTTAGATTGCCAACCTTGACTTTTCTGGTTTTCGTGCGGTGTGTAAGTTCAGACACGAGCGATTCGCTCCTTCGTAAAATGAATGACTAGATAATCTTTCAATTAAAGTCAGTATATCATGAATTTGCCGAATCTGTATGAAGAAATGATCGAC
>NZ_BJMS01000128.1 GCF_006539285.1 Sporolactobacillus inulinus | reverse complement strand
CGCGCGATCCCACAGGCGCCAGAGCACCTCCGCGTTTGATGGATTGTCGTTCTTTACTTGCAAAAAAAAATCCTCACACAACGTTCTGTACGAGAATTTTTTCATTATGGTTACATGGCTCTGAGCCGTTCAATCCGACTTTCAATCGGTGGATGGGTTGCGAACCAGTTGGTTTTTTTCTTGTTTTTTCCGAATGGATTAGAGATGTACATTGAGGCTGTCGCGTCCTTGACCTGTTTCATCCCTTGGTCGTCGCTGCTGATTTTGGTAAGCGCGTTGATGAGTCCTTGCGGATCGCGGGTTAGTTCAACTGCTGAGGCATCTGCCAAATATTCGCGATTTCGCGAGACGGCGAGCTGGACAAATTGTGCGACGAGCGGCGCGAGAATGATCAGGACCAGCGCGATGATCATGAAAATTGGATTTGATTTTTCACCGTTGCGCTTGTTGCTGCGCCCGCCGCCCCAGAAAAACATGCGCTGCCCGATGTCGGCAACAACAACAATTACACCGACAAGTGCAATGCAAAGCGTCATCAAACGAATGTCGTAATTGCGAATATGAGAAAATTCGTGTGCAGCGACTGCGGCGATTTCCTCTCGGTTCAGTCGTTCGAGCAAGCCGCTGGTGAACGCAATCACGCTTGACTCCGGTTTCATTCCGGTCGCAAACGCATTGGGCGACGGATCGTTGACAATATAGATTTTCGGCATCGGCACATTCGCGGCCAGCGCCAGTTCCTCGACAACATTGAACAGCATCGGGTTGTCCTTTTTCTCAATCGGATGCGCACCGGCCATGCTGAGCACTTGCGCACGCGCACTGGCAAAGGTGATCGGCACGTAAAAAGCAAGCACAACCGCTGCAATGATTGGCCCGGAGAACAGATCTCCGTTCAGAAAATAGCCGACCGCCCAGCCGATCGCCAGAACAAGTACGCAGAAAAAGGTGAGCAAAACAAGCGTTTTCCGCTTATTTTGTTGTATTTGCTGATAGAGCATACGCAGCCTCCGTTAGAACGTAACCTTAGGCACGTCGCGTTCGGCTTCCGGAATCGAGAGCAGTTCTTCTCTTTGGAAGTTGAACAGTTTTGCAATAATGTTCGACGGGAACGATTCACGCTTAATGTTGTAATCTTTAACCGTTTTGTTGTACAGCTGGCGTGAATAAGCAACTTTGTTCTCAGTCGTCGCCAGTTCTTCCTGCAGGCTGAGAAAATTCTGGTTGGCTTTCAAATCCGGATAGGATTCCGCCAGCGCAAAGATTGACTTCAACGCGCCTTCAAGCTGATTATCCGCTTCAATCCGCTGCTGCGGCGTCCCGCTGACCAGGCCGTTGCGTGCCGCAATGACTTGATTGAGCGTTTCTTTTTCATGTTTGGCGTAGCCTTTGACCGTTTCGACAAGGTTGGGGATCAGATCATGGCGCCGTTTCAGCTGGACATCAATCTGGCTGAATGATTCCTGCACCCAGTTGCGCAGCTTGACCAAACCGTTGTATTGCGCAATAAAATAGATCACGATAATCGCAAGGATCGCGATAATAATCCAAGTTGCCATCTTTTTTTCTCCTCTTTAAATCATTTTCTTAAGTATAGCATTGGAATGCCGCTTATGAATGATTCATCAGAAAAATTCCATAACCGACGCGCACAAAAAATGTACCAAGAGCGGACAAGACGCTTCGATTGTCCGCGTCAACGGACGTGCGCCTTAGCTTCGGCCTAAGCCATTGCTGCAGGCTCGCCAATTTGTAAAAGTCGATTGATCGCCTGAACGAAATTCCAGCTGTTCTATATTTAAAAACAGCAGCTTCTCAAAGCCGCTGCTCCAACCTTTTATTCGAGGCAGTACGCTTGGATGCGCCGGCGATCCGCGCGGGTAATCCCGAACTCGGTTTCCAAGTACTTACCGAACTTGCCATAGCTGCTGAAGATCTCGCCAATCGCTGCGTCCAGGTATTGTTCATGAACGAGGAAGCCTTCCTCGAACCGCTTTAACTGCAAGCCGCTCACGTAACGCGCCGCCTCCGCGAATGTTTCCTCATGATAGCGAACCAGTGTCTTATTCGAGAGCAAATAATCGTCCATAATCGTCTCAAAGGAGACACCGAGCGTGCGCAGCAGCAGCATGGCGCCGACCCCGGTGCGATCACGGCCGCCGGCACAGTGGTGCAGTACCGGCAGATTTTCCTCAGGGTTCTTGAACAACTGCATGAGCCGATGGTACGATTTGTTGTGCACCGGCATTTCCCGATAGACTTGTGCAAACTTTTCCCGTGTAAACGTTTTATAAAAGGTCGCCGGATCCCATTCCTCGCGCGCTGTCGTTTTGTCTTCGCCGTTAACCGCAATCCGCTCATGGCGCTCGCTGCCGATTTGCGGATCCGGCCGTACATCCGCTTCCGCTTTATCACGATAGTCGTAAATGATTTTGAGATTCAGCTCCTGAATATGTTTTCGATCTTGCTCGGTACTATCTGTCAAATCGGCCGACCGGAAGAGCAGACCGCGCTTCACTTTCCGACCATCCCGCGTTTTGATTCCGCCCATATCACGGAAATTATAGACGCCTTTTAAAGGCAAGACGCGTTCCATTAATCCATTCGTTTCCATCGGATCCCCTCTTTCCATCCACTTTTTTTCTGTTTTCATTTATCATATCATAGTTTATGAGCGGAATTATTTCGTGTATGCAAACGAATCCAAAACTTTTCTGAGTGACGGTAACGTTCGCGGTCAACCGCCGCATCTCGGCTTTTCTTTTTGCGCCCGGGGTTTAACGAAAATCACGGTTAACGCTGGAAACTGTGGGAAGGGAGCAAGCGATGACTTTTCTCGAAAAACTGTTTCATTGGATGGTATTGATCGGATTGTTGCTTCTGTTTGGGCGCGTTCTGACGCTGATTTTCCGGTTCATGAATCGGCCGTTTCCGACTTTTTTCAAGGATTATAGTATCCCGTCTTTTATCGTGCTGATCGTCGGCGTGATTGGCAGTGAGGTCATCAAAAGCAGAAACAAAGGCAAATAATAAGGACCGCGCGTTAGTCAAACGCGACGGTCCAATCCGGATCGTGATATGCGGCGAAGCACATCTGAATTTGTTCTCTTGTATTTTTTTCTTCGGCGAGCAGCGGCAGCTCATCCAGTGCGAAGCAGCGGCTCTCGGTGGTTTCACTGTTTGCCTGGAATTGTCCGCCGATTCGTCTGCATTGGACGAAAACTTTGCATATGCCGTACGCGTAGCGCGGCCGGTTGTGGGCGTTGCGATCGTGAACCGCAATGATCCGCACCGGTTCAACGTCCAGTCCCGCCTCTTCTTTCACTTCTTTTTTCGTATTGGATTTGATCGATTGATCAACGTCGACCCAGCCGCCGGGCAGCGACCAGGTGCCGTTGTTTTCTTTGACGAGCACTATTTTTTCATCTTGAAAGATGGCGGCTCGCGTATCGAGCTTCGGCGTCTGATAGCCGGTTTCGTTGCAAAAGAGATCATGGACCTGATCTCGCGAGATGCCGCTTTTCGCTTGGATCATTTCTGCGGCGATTTCGCGTATGCGGGTGAACCGCTCCTGATCAAAACGGTCCTTCGTGTAAGCGAGCCCCGCTTGTGCAAGCGACTGAAGTTCAATCGCCCAGTCCAGCCAAGGCTTATAAAGATCTTCATTTTGCTCCATGTATGGCTCAGCCCTTTCCTTCTTCGAATTCGGAATAAAGCGACATGCCGCCGTCGACGAAAAGGGTTGTCCCGGTGACATAGCTCGATTCGCTTGACGCCAGCCATGCGGCGGCTGCGGCCACTTCTTCCGGCTTCCCAATGGAATTGATTGGAATCAGATCCAAAGTGCTCTGTTTCTGCTTCGGATCAGCGAATTTCTCGGCATTAATCGGCGTTTCAATCGCGCCCGGGGCGATGCTGTTGACGCGAATGCCGCGTTTCGCATACTCCAAAGCAATTGTTTCGCTAAACAGCTTGACCCCGCCCTTGCTCGCGGCATAGTGGGCGAACGTCGGCCACGGGATCCGCTCATGAACCGAAGACATGTTGATGATGTTCCCCTTCTTCTGGTGCTTCAGAAAATGGTTGATCGCCGCCCGTGCACCGAGAAAAACGCCGGTCAGGTTGACGTTGATCACTTTCTCCCATTCTTTGAGGCTCATCTCATGCGTGGGGACGCGATTCTCCATGCCGGCATTGTTGACCCAGACGTCCAGACCGCCGAAATGCTTTTCAGCTGCATCAAGGAGTGCCTGAATGCCTTCCTCGCTACCGACATCGGCTTGAATCGCAACCGCGTCGCCGCCGGCTTTTTTCAATTCTTCAGCGGTTCGTTCCGCATGCTCCCGGTCGCTGTGGTAATTGATTACAACGGCCATTTTTTCTTCAGCCAGTCGGCGCGCGATCGCGTTTCCGATCCCCTTTGAGCCGCCGGTCACGACCGCTACTTTTCCTGCCAGATCTGTATACATTGAAAAACCTCCGAAAGTATGTCTTCTTTTTATTGTGAAAAAGAAACGGCTCAATTGCAAGCCATCCGCAAAGGTCTAACCGTTCGCTTAAGCCTTCTCGCTCATTTTTCCCGCCAAACTGATTTATAATAACCATTGGGAACACAATTGGAGAAAGAGGGATTATTCATGGAAACAACAAGAAACAAAGCGCAAATCAAAGCGCAGATTTTGGACGCGTTTCACTTCCGCCATGCCTGCAAGGCGTTCGACCCAGCCAAGAAAATCAGTGACGACGACTTTCACTTCATTTTGGAAACCGCGCGGCTGTCGCCAAGTTCTTTTGGCCTTGAACCGTGGAAATTCGTCGTTGTACAAAATAAAGATCTGCGGGCAAAACTCGCTCCGGATGCGTGGGGCGCAACCGAAAAGCTGAAAACAGCCAGCCATTTCGTCCTCGTTCTGTCGCGACTGAAATCGGGACTTGCAGCAAATTCGCAACATGTTCAGCACATGATCCATGAGGTACAGCAGTGTCCGCCGGATATTGCCAAGATGATGACCGGCGCGATCGATAATTTTCAAAAGGTTGACTTTGATCTTGCAAGCAATGATCGTGTCTTCTTCGAATGGGGTTGCCGTCAATGCTACCTTGCCCTCGCCAACATGATGACCGCTGCTGCTGAAATCGGCATCGACTCCTGCCCAATTGAAGGGTTTAATAAGGAAAAAATTGAAAAAGTGCTGAACGATGAAGGGATCATCACAGGCAGTGATTTCGGCATCGCCTGCATGGCAGCATTCGGCTACCGCGCCAAAGAGCCGCGGCCGAAAACGCGCCAACCGATCGAAGACATCGTCGACTGGCGTTAAGGAAGAGGAACATATTGGAGGCGCAGCCGGTTTAGGCTGCGCTTTTTTTCACTGGTAAGAAAGTATATAAAATATTAAAGGAAACGAGTGTAAGTGCAACTATGTCTTTGCCTTCGCCAGAGGCTTGGCAAAGACAAGTTTTCTAATGCACGATGAGAAGGATAAGGGCAACTAAGACTTTGCCGGGTTTTCTTTATAGGCGCGACTGTCGCGGTAGCTCGCTCAGTCCTTGATTTTGCTTAATCGTTTTCGATCATTTTCGTTTTTCGCTTTTTCGTTTAACAACATTTTGGCCTTTAATTAAGTAACTGGTAAAATAAGCGGAGATTTTTCGGTTATCTGCAGAATGGAGCGCATTTCGGGGATACATAAGGCAATAGCCGATTTGCGCCGTTTTGTTCGCCCAATTGATTTCGTTAATACTGATCAGTCCCGCTGTCTCGTTATAAAGAAAGTTTGGTGAAGCCAAGTTTTCAGGCGACGGCTGAGCTTTCATTGTCTTTATACGATCTTTTCTTATTCTATGAAAAAGGATGACCGCCGTCATGCTTCGGTTCTTGCCATAACCCTTGCGCGCTGCTTGAATAAACGTTTGAGTATCCGTGACCGAGCACGTCACATCCAGCCACGGCAGCCATTCGCGCAGCGAATTACGCGACTGTTCCGTCAAATGAAAAATCGCTTCTGCATCTTGCGGCTCTACGAGTTTCAGCGCAAGTTCATCGTCAATTTTATGAAGAAACATAAGTAAGCATCCTTTCTGTTTTTTCATTATTGTATCATGCATGGGTTGAATAGTTGGGTTAAAATGGAAGAAAAATATTGGAGGGAACGATTTGAAAAAGTTAGGACTACTTTTCGTATGCATGATGCTTTTCACCGTTTCATCGTGCACTTCGCTAAGCACAGAGCCGCCTAATGTACACGTCACTGTGCAACACAAAAAAACGGAAACACGCAAGGGCGGCTATGAATGGAGCTACTGGTTGTTCAGCCGCACCTCTGTCGTCGCCGATGCTTCATCGCAATGGACGGAAACTATGCATAGGCTGTCTATTGATCCCGGCCAAAAAGCAACCGTCTCCTTTTCCGATCGTTCCCACCCGAAATTCAGTGCGCATCTCTACAATCAGCACCGCAAAGGATCAATGCTCCCGGTTCATAAAAACCGATAACGTTGCCAACAAAACCAGGAATTTATGTGATCCTGATTCAAGCACATTGGCGATCCGGCAAATCAGATTATGCATTTTCTGTTAACGTGGACGAAGAGACGCTTGGATTTTCAAAGGAACGTTCCGTATCGATATGAGAAAAGCTGTCATCTTCATCACCGGCATGTCGGGAGACCGGGAAATCCACCTTGCGTGATGAAGTTTAGCGCAGGGTACAAAGCTGTCGATACCGACAACACGACCTCATTTGGGAAGTGCCGCTTCCTGACGGACAAGGTGTTGAGCAGCGCTGGAAGGAGCAGTGAATAAGCAATCTTCTTTAAAATCATGATGAACCGTGTATTGTTTCTCTCGGGATACGCTCCGATTAAGTGACG
>NZ_BJMS01000127.1 GCF_006539285.1 Sporolactobacillus inulinus | reverse complement strand
TTATTATATGAATCTGATCAATAAAATGCAAGAAACAACTTGGTCTTTAAATCAAAAGTGTTTTTGTATTATAATGAAAGGCATGGGATTTCCCGCTTATTTTGTCGATGTTGGGAAGCGCTTGCGCTGATGCAAAATCGTCATTCCCCATTCTCTTCTCTGCCTGTATTTGGGGCATTTGGGCATAATGAAGCCCATACGAACGTGTTTAAAGGCGGTTGTTCAAACCGTCCAGCCTAAGCCTGAGGGGTGTCATTATGACTGATCGAAACGTTCTGCTTCGCGGGGCGCTTGCTGTGATTTTATTATATTTGTTGCTTGTTTTTACCTTTTTCGTACCGTATTTGTCTTTACTTTCGATATGGTTGATTCCACTTCCGTTAATGTATCTTGGCGCAAAAGACGGTTGGAAAGCATCACTATGTACATTCGCGTTGGGTGTTCTGTTCTTGGTTTTTGCAGATCATTCGCTCTATTCGCTATTGCCAATTTTCTTCATGATATTAGGTGGGGCGCTGGGTTACATGTTGCAGGCAAAAAAATCCGCATTTGCCTTGCTACTTGCCGGCAGCCTGACCAACATTGTCGTGCTGATCGTTTATTTGGCAATTTCCGTTCTGGCTTTTCACTTTAACCCGGTAACTGTTTTCCAGTCGAATCTCAATGATTCGCTCAATCAAACCATTCAGCAGATGCAGCCGATGATGGAGCAAAATGCAGATGAACTAATGGCGCAAATTCGGACGCAAATGAATCATTTGCTTCTTCTGACGCCGGTGATCTTGATCATGGCTGGAGTTTTCTATGCCTTCATTGTGATTTTAATTGCCTTGCCGATTTTACGCAAATTAAAGATTGATGCGCCGCGCTGGGTGCCGTTCCGTCTCTGGCAAGTGCCGAGAAGCATTATCTGGCTGTATCTGGCGGTTCTTTTTATCGGCTGGTTCGGTATCGATCAGGAAACGCCACTGTTTACAGCTGTGCTCAATATTGATGTGATTTTACAAATTCTGCTTGCAGTTCAGGGACTCAGTTTGATTTATTACTATGCGCATATGAAAAAATTCCCGTTAATTGTGCCGATTACACTAACCATCCTCATCGGTATGTTTGGATTCTTGCTACTGCAATTGGTACGTATATTGGGTATAATTGACTTGGGTTTCGATCTTCGCAAGAGGATTGGTCGAAAAAGTCATAATTGATCTGGCCGTTTCAGTTTTGCGAGCAAACGGTAACGGCTGTTTGTGCACGCAAAATGAAGCATGATGACGTGTACTGCCTTATGATCATTCGTTTTTAAAGGAATGTTTTGAGGCGTGACCGTAGCATTTTCATGCGGCCTGTGGGAGCTGACACATTTTGGCGAATCAATTTAAACATCGGTGGCGCGGCGATTTTTTGATCGTAATCGGTCTCCTTTGTCTACTGTTTCTTGTCTTTATTGCTTTCTTAAATTGGCTGCTGTCGCTCGCCGGACTTGTGCTTCTGATTCTGTCGGTCTCGTGGTTCTTGGTCAATGAGCGACAATTTGACAGGGAATTGGTTCAATACGTGGCCGGTTTGTCTTACCGGATAAAAAAAGTCGGCGATGAAGTATTACTGAATATGCCGATCGGGATTCTGCTCTATGATGAATCAAACCGGGTCGAGTGGTGCAATACTTCCCTGAATGCGATTGCTGATGAAGAAGCACGAACCGTGATCGGCCGCCCGTTGAGCGAGATTTCCGAACAGTTGGTGAAGCTGATTGCTTCGGATAACGAATCGACGATTATTTCGATTAATGATCGCCAGTACCGGGTGCGTTTAAGACGTTCGGACCGGCTGATTTATTTTAACGATATCACGGATACGTTGGAAATTAAGAAGCACTACTACAATGAAAAAACGGTTCTGGCTCTCATTTTCCTTGATAATTATGATGAAGTGACGCAAGGTCTGGAAGATCAGGTGCGCAGTACAATTAATAATGAGACGACTTCTATTATTAAAAATTGGGCGACTGAACACGGCATTTACTTGCGCAGAACTGCTTCAGACCGCTTTCTAGCTGTTTTGAACGAACGGTTGCTTCAGGCAATTGAGGATGAACATTTCTCGATTCTGGACAAGGTTCGAGAAATCACCGTTCCGCTCAGTCATATCCCGTTGACTTTGAGTATTGGCGTCGGTGCGGGAAGCACTTCTTTGGAAGATTTGGGGAGCTACGCGCAATCTGCTTTGGACTTGGGTCTTGGACGCGGCGGCGATCAAGCGGTAATCAAACGTCCGGATGGTGATGTTCGTTTCTACGGCGGAAAATCAAACCCGGTTGAAAAACGCACCCGTGTACGTGCTCGCGTGATTTCACATGCGTTGTCTGAATTGATGCTGGAAAGCGATCAGGTTATGATTATGGGCCATCAGGCGCCTGACCTCGATTCAATTGGCTCGTGCATCGGTATCTTGAAAATAGCCCATGCCAATGGGCGAAGCGCCAAGATTATTATGGATGATGCGCACAATGTCTCCGGGATTTCCAAACTCATTGAAGAATTGAAAAAGCAGAAAAATTTATGGTCCAATTTTATTACCGCAGAACGTGCGGCGGATCAGATGACCAAACGTACCTTGATGGTTGTGGTGGATACGCATCGACCGTCCATGGTTGCCGCGCCATCGCTGCTCGCTGATGTACATCGCGTCGTTGTCATCGACCACCATCGGCGCGCAGAAGAATTTATTAAAGATTCCGTTTTGGTCTATATGGAGCCTTATGCATCCTCAACAGCTGAATTGGTTACAGAGCTGCTTGAGTATCAACCGAATGAACGGCCGCTTGACGTCATTGAAGCAACGGCAATGCTCGGTGGTATCGCGGTGGATACGAAAAATTTCACGCTGCGCACCGGTTTTCGAACATTTGATGCCGCTTCGTATTTGCGCGCACATGGCGCCGATACAATACTGGTGCAGAAATTTCTCAGTGATGATTTGGATCAATTCAATCAGCGGGCAAAATTGATTCGAAAGACCGAATTATATAAATCGAATGCTGCAATTGCAGTGGGTGAAGCAGATCAAACCTACGATCAGGTACTGCTTGCGCAGACAGCCGATACGTTACTGATGCTGGAAGGGATCCGGACTTCGTTTGTCATCGGCAAACGCAAAGATGGATTGATTGGTGTCAGTGCCCGGTCGCTTGGCGATATGAATGTTCAGATCATTATGGAAAGCTTGGGCGGCGGCGGTCACTTAAATAATGCGGCGACTCAGATGGCGGACATCACGCTGGAAGAGGCCGTGGATCGCGTGAAAAAAGCGGTCGATTTGTATCTTGAAGGAGGTTTGTCCTAAATGAAAGTGATATTCTTGAAAGATGTCAAAGGAAAGGGAAAAGCCGGTGAAATTAAAGAGGTTTCCGAAGGCTATGCACGCAACTATCTCCTCCCCAAAAATGTGGCAGTAGAAGCAAACAAGGGGAGCTTAAGCATGTTAAATGCGCAAAAAAAGAAGCAAAAAGAACGCGCAGAAAATGAACGCAATGGGGCAGAAGCACTCAAAGCAAAAATTGAAAAAATGACGATTGAGCTGAAAGCAAAATCCGGTGAAGGCGGTCGGTTGTTCGGTTCAATTACCAGCAAACAAATCGCGCAAGCCTTGAAAAAGGCGGATATCAGCATTGATAAACGCAAAATTGATTTGCCGGAACCGATTCGGACACTGGGCTTTACCGACGTACCGTTGAAGCTTCATCCGAAAGTTCTTGCTAAGGTAAAGGTTCATGTCACTGAAGAATAAGCCTTGAATCCGCCCGGCGCGTCTGTGCGTTTGGCGGATTTTTACGGTTATTACTGTGCATTGAGAGATGCGTGTGAAACCGGAATTTTCTAAAGGAGGAGCGACATGAGTGACTTATTTGCGGATCGGATTCCGCCCCATAATATGGAAGCCGAACAGGCTGTTCTCGGCGCCGTTTTCCTAGAACCTTCATCGGTGATCACTGCGTCGGAAGTGTTGATTCCTGAAGACTTTTACCGCACAAGCCACCAGCTCATTTTCTCCGTCATGCTTGAGCTTTCGGAAAAGAATGAACCGGTTGATGTTGTCACGGTCACCAATGCCCTTCAGTCCTCGAAGCGGCTGGAAGAGGTCGGCGGCGTTTCCTATCTCGCCGAACTGGCCGATTCCGCACCAACCGCTGCAAATATCGAGTACTATTGTTCGATTGTGGCGGAGAAAGCAACCCTTCGCCGTCTGATCCGAACAGCGACGCAAATTGTTTCCGAGGGCTACACAAGCGAGGACGGCATCGAAACCGTGCTTGATGATGCGGAGCGCAGGATACTGGAGGTTGCCGAAAGAAAGCGCAGCGGTGAATTTCAGGCCATTAAAGATGTTTTGATGGAAACATACGATAACATTGAAATGCTTCAGAGCAGGCAGGATGATGTTACCGGGACACCGACCGGTTTTCTGGAACTCGATCGGATGACAGCAGGCTTTCAAAAAAGCGATCTGATCATCGTCGCTGCCCGTCCATCGGTCGGAAAAACGGCTTTTGCGTTAAATATTGCTCAGAATGTTGCCATTAAGAATGAGGCCAATGTGGCGATATTCAGTCTTGAAATGGGAGCCAAACAATTGGCCATGCGTATGTTGTGTGCAGAAGGGAATATTAATGCGCAAAAACTGCGAACCGGAAAGCTGGAAGATGAGGACTGGCAAAAGCTGACGATGGCGATGGGCAGTCTGTCACGTGCCGGCATTTATATCGATGATTCCCCTGGTGTGCGGGTCAACGATATCCGTTCAAAATGCCGCCGCCTGAAGCAGGAAAAAGGTCTGGATATGGTTGTCATTGACTATCTTCAGCTAATCATGGGCTCGGGGAGTTCCGGCCGTCAGGAAAACCGGCAGCAAGAGGTCTCGGAAATTTCGCGAATGTTGAAACAGATGGCCAGAGAACTAGACGTCCCGGTTATCGCGCTGTCCCAGCTGTCCCGTGGTGTCGAAGCACGTCAGGACAAGCGGCCGATGATGAGCGATATCCGTGAATCCGGAAGTATTGAGCAGGATGCCGACGTTGTTGCCTTCTTATATCGCGATGATTACTACAACAAGGAAAGCGAAAAACAGAACATCATTGAAATTATCATTGCCAAGCAGCGAAACGGTCCGGTTGGTACGGTGGAATTGGCCTTTGTTAAAGAGTACAGCAAATTCGTGAATATTGATCGGAAACATAGTGATGAGGATGTTCCGCGTGGTGCATGAGTAGAATTATATCGTGAATCCGAATAAAAATAATTATAACCCTGTTAATGTTCGTATCCACATTGACTTTTCAAGCAATTACCTGTTAGACTAGACAGTGGCTTTAGTGAACTAAAATATTATTTTTTAAAAGTTGGGGGCTAAATGAATGTCTTCTGTTGTTGTTGTTGGCGCACAGTGGGGCGATGAAGGAAAAGGCAAGATTACCGACTACCTTTCGGAAAACTCGGAAGTAGTATCGCGCTACCAAGGCGGAGATAATGCCGGGCATACCATTGTTTGGAACGGCAAAACCTATAAATTACGGTTGATGCCGTCAGGGATCCTATACAGCGAAAAGATCTGCGTTTTGGGCAATGGTATGGTGATCAATCCAAAATCGTTGTGCAAGGAACTGGATTATATGATGGAAAGCGGTGTGCGCACGACGAATCTGCGGATCAGCAATCGCGCGCATCTGATCCTCCCGTACCACTTGAAACTGGATATGCTCGAAGAAGAAAGCAAGGGCACATCCAAAATCGGCACAACACAGAAGGGAATCGGCCCTGCATATATGGACAAGGCGGCACGTGTCGGTATTCGGATGGCGGACCTTCTTGAGCCGGAAACATTCCGTGCGAAACTGGAAAAGAACTTGAAAGAAAAGAACCGTCTTCTCGAGAAATTTTATGACAGCGAAGGCTTTGATATTAAGGACATCTATGATGAATATATTGGCTATGGTGAACGCCTGAAACCGCTCGTGTGCGATACGTCCGTTGTTCTGAATGACGCACTTGACGCTGGAAAACGCGTGCTGTTTGAAGGCGCTCAAGGATGCATGCTTGATATTGATCAAGGCACGTACCCATTTGTAACGTCATCCAACCCAGTTGCCGGTGGTGTGACGATTGGTGCCGGTGTCGGTCCGTCAAAAATCAATCATGTTGTCGGCTGCGCGAAAGCTTATACAACACGTGTTGGCGATGGTCCGTTCCCAACCGAATTAGAGGATGAGATTGGCGATCAAATTCGTGAAGTGGGCCATGAATACGGAACGGTAACCGGGCGGGCGCGCCGCGTCGGCTGGTTTGACAGTGTGGTTGTCCGCCATTCACGCCGTGTCAGCGGTTTGACGGATCTGTCCCTTAACTGTGTCGATGTTCTTACCGGACTTGAAACGGTAAAAATCTGCAAAGCTTATAAATATAAAGGCAAGCTGATTGAAGAGTTCCCGGCAAGTCTGAATGTCCTTGCCGAATGCGAACCGGTCTACGAAGAAATGCCTGGATGGAAAGAAGACATCACCGGAGCAAAATCATTGTCTGAACTTCCGGCGAATGCGCGTCACTATATTGAACGCATTGCACAACTGACTCAAGTCGGTTTGTCACTGTTCTCTGTCGGTCCGGACCGCACACAAACCATTGAGGTGCGCAATCCATTTCGCTAATCAGAAAATAAAAGAATAAAAAATCACGTCATGGCTATCCTTTAAAGGCCATGGCGTTTTTACTTTCCGGCATAACGCAAAGGCTGTGAAACCAATGCGCGAGGCGTAGGTAAAGGTTCAAGATTTGCTCTTTTTTCCGAATAAAGAGTAGACCTTCTCAGAAAAAGGGTTGCAAATGCATAAAGACCGTGTTAAAATATTTCTTGTGCCGCAAAAAGACAAGCATTTGCAGCTT
>NZ_BJMS01000126.1 GCF_006539285.1 Sporolactobacillus inulinus | reverse complement strand
AACTTTTCACTCTCCAGTCAAGACAATAACGGAGAAATCAGACTATGTTGTATTAGCCTGGGGAATGCCTAAGAATTTCTCTCTTATATTATACTTTGAGCAAGCAGCAGCGATTCTAAATAGTTTAGTGAATTCAACTAAAAAAGTATTTGTATTTAAAGTAAATAGTAGTACTTCATCATACTTAACTGAATTTCAGAATCCGCCACACCCCTCTAGATTTACCATTACTGGGTTAGTTCGTGTTGACATATTATATCTTTATCGAATCGTGTCGTATAATAATAAATGATTAAGAATCTCTCATTTGTTTAAAGAGTTTTTTTTCAAATTTTATAGATGATTTTGCTAAAAGTAGCTACATATTAATTTCAAAAATTGTGAGATTTGATCGAAAAATGTTTATAATTTAAGTATGTATTTATTTAGTTTCCAAAAGCGGGGTCTAAACCCACCGTCTTTAGACGGTATCCGCTTTTAGCCTTATCTTTTCGTGTCCATACTTTTTACAGAGGTGAAAAGTATGGACGGTTATCAAAAAAGTGGTCATGCGATCTATGATATCAAGTATCACGTGATCTGGGTGACAAAATATCGCTATAAAGTGTTGCGAGGCCAAATTGCTGTCCGGTTACGGGAACTGATCCGGCAAGGGTGTGATGCTAGAGGGATCACAATACTGCAAGGAAGGTAGGTAAAGAGCATATTCACCTGCTGATCTCCTGTCCACCAAGTCTGGCTCCAAGTAAAGTCATGCAGTATCTGAAAGGACGTTCATCTCGATTATTACAGGATGAATTTCCAGAGTTGAAAAAGCGATACTGGGGGCAGCATTTATGGTCCAGAGGTTATTTCTGTGCAACGGTGAGCACGGTGACAGACGAAATTATCCGTACTTATATTGCCAAGCAATCAAATAAAATCAAGGATGACATTTTCAGGATTGATGACTGAGTTCAGTCAGAATTCAGTGTGCATTGAGCACAAGGACTTTCAGAAGACTTCAGTCTTGGATGGCGACTTTAAGTCGCAGACATTTATGTCTGAACCCACCTGCTTTAGCAGGTGGTCGTTTAGTAGAATAAGCGTGATTATGGATTTTGATCGTTTTAATTAGTTTGGGAGAGGTATTTGCAATGGTACTATATAAGACACCAAATTTAAAGACAATTCTGCTAAATGTGTTTCAGGATGGAATATTACCCTATGATATTGAGGATGTATTAAGTCTCTTAGTTCAAAAGCATTATTTAATGAATAAAGAACAATTCCTAAATTATTATAAAAATGATATTAATCAATTCTGGCGAGATGTTGCGTCTTTAGGCTTTAAGCGAGATGAAAAGAAGGCAACAGCAGAATCTAACGATATAAATGATTTAAAAGAATATCCTGAAGATAATGATAATGATTTTAATATCGATGATTTTTTTGACTCAGATGAATTCAAGAAACGATCTGATGCAGAAGATATTGACAATGATGCTTTTAAACGGAACGTTAGCCTAATTAAAGATTATCAAGGAATAAACAACTCAAATGAAAGAAAAAATGAAAAATTAAACGATATTTGTAAAATAAATCAGAGGCTAGTTGAAAAAATAGCTGGAAAATATGAAAAGATGGTTCGTGGAACTTGTCTAAATATTGATGACTTGATTGCGTTTGGAAATCATGGCTTGTTGAAAGCTATTGATAAATTTGTACCAGATATGGGGTACCAATTTTCTACTTATGCGACCTGGTGGATCAGACAATCAATTACCAGAGGTATTGCTGATGAATCCAGAGTTATACGTCTACCTGTTCATCTTCATGAAAAAATCATGAAGATAAAGAATGAAGAGCGCCAATATGAAAATGAATTTGGTGCAATAGACGCAAGTGAGCTGTGCAAAAATATTAATATGAGTGATGATGAATATTGGCGATTCAAAAGTATAGCTTATCAATTTGATCAAATCACTCATCTTGAAACAATAGTAGGAACTGAAGGCGATACTGAATTGCAAGATTTATTGCCGATCACAATTACAGTTGGATCAAAAAGTGTCCCGCCGGATTATATGCTCACCCCAGAAGAGCTTTTTGAAAAGAAGGAACTGCACGATGAACTTGAAAATACTCTCGAATGTTTAACTTCACGCGAGGCTGAGGTTATTAAACTACGATTTGCAATAAATAAACCAGACACAATGACGTTAGAAGAAGTTGGCGAAATATTCCATGTGACCCGCGAAAGGATCCGCCAGATCGAAGCAAAGGCACTAAGAAAACTCAGGCATCCTAGTAAAAGCAAGAAATTAAAAGACTTCATTAAAGGGTGAAAAAAATGTCCATCATTGAGAAGAAGCAAACAGAAATAAGCGCATACCAGAATGAAAAAAAGCCTTTATTGATCGTTTTTAAAGGATTCTCAAGAGAAGAACTTGTTAATGAGCCAAATAAATTTTTTACAATCTCAGTAAATGCAACAATAAGTGATTTAATCGCAGCTCGAAATGAATTATTAATCGAAGTTATTGATAAACGAAGTCAGCAAAATAACATGTCATGGTGCACATTTGAAGAATATATCACAGTAACCAAGGAAATTGGTATTGGTAATTTTTATTCTGTCATTATTTTAAAAAACAATTTATATGATTCTCAATACCCATATGATCAAACTTTGGAAAGTATTTTCGTATCCTACAAAGAATTATATGAAAATGATGATGACGAATTGACAGAAATGCAACAGCAGCAATTAAATGTTATTTCAGATTACTACGGGAAAATTTATTACAATGAATTAAATCAAAAGTATTACGTTACATATGTGGATCTAGATCATGAAACTGTTAATGAAATTTCCTTATTTGATGAATCAATGCTCGAACGACTAGACTTCAGAGAAGATCCTTCAATAGACCAGAATACATATGTCTTCGAACTAACAGACAGTGAAGACTCTTTTCTCTCTTTCACTGATAAAGTAATATCTGGGGTTAATCTAAAAAGCGTTTGTGCTTTTTTTGTAGATGGTCGGGATCATTTGCCTCATCATTATGATCAGAGACTTTCTATCATTAATCAGATGCTTAATGCGAAAATAGATATTTATCTGTCTAGCAAGAAGTTAGCAAATCGCGAAATTTCCAATTTGAATGATTATCTGAACTTATTAACAAAGTATTGGGGTTATGAGAGTTTTAGAGTATTAAAAATGTATAAGGATGTCGAGAGTTCAGGTAATGAAACTATAGAAGTCAGTCAAGCTCAAATTATCGATGATATTGTTGAACAATCGTCAATTGCAATGGAGACTGGCAAGGATAAAACTCCACGAGATATTTACGTCACCTCTCCAACAGGTGCTGGTAAATCAATTATGTTTCAACTTCCTGCGCTCTATTTGGCTGAAAAGTACAAAGATCAACAATTATTAACGATTGTCATCTCTCCCCTCATCGGTTTAATGGACGACCAGGTAAAAAGTCTAGAGAGGAAGAATATAAAGAATGCAAAAACGATTAATTCAGGCATTTCTCCTATAGAAAAGAACGAAATCATTGACCGTGTTCAAAACGGGGAGATAGATATTTTGTACATTTCTACAGAAACTTTATTGAGCCGATCCGACATAGAAATGCTGATTGGCAAACGAAAGCTTGGTCTATTTGTCATTGATGAGGCGCATATAGTAACCACCTGGGGAAAATCTTTCCGCGCTGATTATTGGTATCTGGGCTCGTATCTAACAAAGCTGAGAAAGAAGCAAAAGTTTCCGATCGTCACTTTCACAGCTACAGCGATTTACGGTGGGCCTGAAGATATGTATTCCGAAACGAGGGATAGCCTTAATATGGTTAATCCAATTGCGTATTTTGGTTATGTAAAACGGGATGACCTTATGATGTACGTCCAGTCTTCAAAAAGAGCTTTTGAGAAATATTCAAATGATTATAGAAAAGCAAAGTATGAATTACTGAGTAAGAGATTGAGAAGCTATATAAGAAAAGGAGAAAAAACACTTGTTTATTTTCCAACGGTTAAACTGCTAAATGGTTATTCCAGTCATCTAAAACAATTTGAAGATAAGCTTGCTGCAAAAACAGTGCGTTATTTTGGCCCATTAGATAAAGATGAGAAGAAAGGTAACTTTGAAGCATTTTTGAGTGGTGAAGCAAAGATAATGCTAGCGACCAAAGCGTTTGGTATGGGTATTGATATCCCTGATATTAAAAATGTGTATCACTACGCACCAACAGGAAATGTTATCGATTATATTCAGGAAATCGGACGTGCGGCTCGAGAACCAAAAATGATTGGCAAGGCATTTTTTGATTATTTGAACAAGGATTTCACAGAAGTAAAACGGCTCTACGGCATATCTTCTGTAAAAAAAAGTGAAGTTATTGAAGTTATGAAGAAGATTCTCGATATTTATTACTCAAAGAAGTCCCGTAATTTAGTTGTCAATGCTGACGATTTCTCCTATATTTTTGATCGAGGAAACCATTCAGATGAAGATATTGATAATCGTCTAAAGATTACATTATTGACCATCGAAAAAGATTTTGAGAAGAAAATGGAATACTCACCAATCGTAGCAAGGCCTCGAGCTATCTTTGCTCATGAAATAGTCTTTCTCAATGAACGAAGTAAAGAATTAGTAGAGAAGGCGAGCTATAAACCATTCTTTGAGCCTCTGATGACTCTGAGTGATAATTTTTATACAGGTCTCTATCAATTCGATATCAAGGCGCTGTGGGAAAAAAGATATAATAAATATTCGTTTGCAAAGTTTAAACATTTAGCCTTTACTGATCCGCAGTCATTGAAGGATGGGAAATTATTTCAAGAAATTTACCCTGCATTTAAAATAACAATTGATTTAAAAAATAAGGATATTTCAACTGCTATGTCAGAATTTAGGCAGCTTCTAAGTGTTATGGAAGAATTCTTAAGGGGACAAGCCTATTCAGGAAAATTCTTCGGTGAAGATCAATTTGGTGAATTTCTTAACGATCATTTGCATCTATCAAACAAGTATCGGGCAGTAGGACTAGCAAATGTTTTTCTCAATGGAATGGTTCGCATCACTACATTACAAAATCAAATAAACAATCGTTATATAACTACAAGAGAAGATCAAAAATTACTTTATAAGGTGAATCCCAACTATATTAACTATATAAATCTTCTTAACCAGACTTTAAAAAAGCTCTATACAGGGCAAACCTTTGCCCAGAATACTAATGATGAATATGTCCTCTACAGGCCACGTCAAGCCGATGCTTTTGAATTTGAAAAATATCTTATTATCCTTGGTCTTTCTCAATCATTTGATCTTATTAGTTACGAAATAACTGGTGGTGATAGTCCACAGATTTATATAAGAATCAACAGTATTTATCCTCTGGACAAAGCAATTCACTCACCTCAAAAATATGATAACTTAATCATGCATGATGTATATCTCAAACATAAAATTAGTATTGCTATGTTAAATTATTTATTCACTTTACCCAAAGAGCCCGAGAATGGAACAAAAGAAGAGCAACTCGAGAATTACACATTAAAATTCTGGGATATTATTGAGCAATATTTTCTTGGCCAATTACCAGAGGAAGTTAAGCGTGAACTCTATCAATAAATAATAAAAAGATGATCAAATTATAGCATTTAAAAAAGCCAAAACATTTTTGCTTCAAAAATGGAGGTATTCATATGACAGTTTGGCTCAATCGCTCGGGCAAATATGGCGAATATGAAAGTAGCTTTCTTGAAAACAACAAAATCTGTTAGGAAAACCCAAGGCATGTTACTCTCTTGTCGCGACAGTCGTTGTAGAGGAGACAGAGAATGTTTTTGAAAGATTGAATCAGCATCTATCAAGCAAGGAATTCTGGACTGAATGCATCGTATTTATTAGCAAAGATGACAATTTGAATAAAGCGCACATAAAGTATCTGGAGAATCGGGGATATTCCTTAGCTAAGGATGTAAATAGATATCAATTAGTTACTATGAACACCAACGCAATCCTCATTGTCGGAATCAGATTGTGCCGAGATGGAGGAGTTTATTGAAAATGCAAAATTGCTAATGAGTGTCTTGGGGCATAAAGTCCTTGAACCAGCCATTAGCTCTCACAGTAATGAAGAGGAAACCTGTTTTTCACCAGCTTGATTTCGATTAAGAGTACAGTTAAGTCTGATTTTTGATTTGGGGGGACCTGTATGGCAAGCGCCGAACAAAAACGTGAACTATTAATCCATATAATAAAAAACATGTCTGAGAAGGATATTTCAAAGGTATTTAGATTAATAACTGAGTATCAGAAATCATTGATTCCGTATGACGATGAGCCATTGACTGAAGAAGAGAAGAAAGCATTAGAAGAATATGACGCTGGAAAAATGGAGCTTTTTTCATATGAAGAAGTATTTAGAGATGGGGACAGAGAAAAACAATAATACATGTAGTCACACTTCAAGTGTCTACGAGAATGATATGAATTTTTGGAGAGGAATTTAACGAAATGCATGCATCATCATCACTGGAACAACAAAATATCGAAAAGTATATTTTCCAAATCATTTGCGATAAGTTAGGCGTAAACCTTGCAGCCAATCCGATCGTTCAATGTGGGAAAGCGACGATTCGACCGGATTTTTATTCTGAAGAACCCAGTATTATTGGAGAAGTTTATGCACACATTGGTTCATTAAAGCCGCCACAAAAGAAAAAAATGTTAGCGGACATCTTAAAAATGCTTCTTTTGGAAAAGGTAACGAACCGAACGTATCGAAAAATTATTGTGATCTGCGATGATGAGGTGTTAAAAGCGATCACGGGAAAATCATGGGGATCTGCTTGTTTTAAAGCCTTCGATGTGGAGATCATGAACATTGATATAGGGGAAGATAAAAGAGAATTATTATTGGCAGCGCAAAAAAGGCAATTTAGATGAGCATGTACATTATTTTTACTTTAGCTGGAGTTGCGGCTCCATGATTCATAACTACTCACGCCAATAAATGAACCACCA